>NZ_JARVSO010000046.1:0-107418 GCF_030209155.1 Pseudomonas sp. fls2-241-TYG-175
GAGTACTCGGCTACGAACCGAGCGGTCACAGGTTCGAATCCTGTCGAGTGCACCAAACACCAAAAAGCCCGTATCGAAAGATACGGGCTTTTTGCTTTCTAGCGTTTTCCTTTCACGCATCCATTCTCATCGAATGTCACGGTGTTACTGCGACCTTTCTTCTGGTTGTACACGTAACGCAGTTCGCCATTGTTATGGGTCACTTTATCCGGTCGCCCGAGCAGGCTCTCGACGTCGCGTTGCGTCATGCCCGGTGGCGTGCGCTGGTTGATGATGGCTTGTCGACGCTGATCAGCGCTCAATCGATTGCCGCAACCATCATCCCGCTGGCCGACCACCACGATTTCCCTGTTTGCGGATCGATCCCGCCGAGTCTCTTTGTCATCTGCGAATGGCAGCATCATGTCCTGCACGCTTCCAGGCGGTGCGTTGAAGGCGCGCTGTGAGCGGCTGGCATGCCCCTCAGGGCAACCCAGTGTCGTGAACATCACATTGCCGGAAGCGTCTTCACAACGCTGCACGGTATTGGCCTGGGTGATCAGTGGTAGGCAGAGCAGGGTGCTCCACAATGAAAGATGGCGGGTGATACGCATGTTTCTATCCTTGATGACAGCGGTCGTGACAGCCTAATGGCGCTCTTGCGGTTGAGCGAACGTGTTTTGTTGGCTGAATGTGACGTCGAACCCCTGTCGATCTGCATAACGTTTGAGGTTTGCGTCGCAAGCGCCTGTTTCGGGCTGAATTTCCCGCGTGCGCTTCGCTCAAAGCGGTGTATCATTGCGCCCGTCAGCCCCGCCGGGGCTTGTGGAATACCTCCATGGACTTACCCAGTAGTTACTCAATAGTTTGTTTCACCAATCATGAATTAACTGATTGATCTCCCCGGCGTGCTCCGCTGCTGGGAGTGGAGTTCGCCTATGACCGAAAGAGAAGTCAAAAAAACGCAGGAAAGCTTGCAGGATCGTCTTGCTCAAGTCATCGAGCTACTGCAGCGCCAGCGTATCGTTGAAGACCTGACTCACCGTCAGGAAGGTCAACATCAGGACCGGGTAGAAAACCTGGTTCACCGGCAGAACCTTGTCGAGCTGCAGCGCAAGCTCGACGACCTCCACTCTGCTGACGTCGCCTACATTCTCGAAGCACTTCCTCTGGAAGACCGTCTCTCCGTCTGGCAATTGGTCAAGGCCGAGCGCGATGGCGACATCCTTCTGGAAGTGTCGGATTCCGTTCGTGAAACCCTGATCGCCGACATGGATGATCACGAGCTGCTCGCAGCCGCCCGTGACATGGACGCCGACGAACTCGCCGACCTTGCCCCCGAGCTGCCTCGTGACGTCGTCCATGAGCTCATGGAAGCCCTGGATTCGCAGCAGCGTGAACGCGTCCGCTCTGCGTTGTCCTACGACGAGGATCAGGTTGGGGCACTGATGGACTTCGAGATGGTGACCATCCGTGAGGATGTCAGCCTGGAAGTCGTACTGCGCTATCTGCGCAGGCTCAAGGAGCTGCCCGGTCATACCGACAAGCTGTTCGTCGTGGACATCGACGGCGTGCTCAAGGGTGTTCTGCCGATCAAGCGTCTGCTGGTCAATGACCCGGAAAAGCAGGTCGGTGAAGTGATGGCCAACGATCCGGTCAGCTTTCATCCGGAAGACGACGCTTACGAGGCCGCGCAAGCGTTCGAGCGTTATGACCTGATCTCAACGCCTGTCGTCGACAAGAACGGCAAGCTGATCGGCCGTCTGACCATCGATGAAATGGTCGACCTGATTCGTGAGGAGAGCGAAAACGAAGTCCTCAACATGGCGGGTCTGCGCGAAGAGGAAGATATCTTCGCCTCCGTGTGGCGTTCGCTACGTAACCGCTGGGCCTGGCTGGCGGTCAACCTGATCACGGCCTTTCTGGCGTCCCGCGTGATCGGGCTGTTCGAGGGCTCCATCGAGAAGCTGGTGGCGCTGGCCGCTCTGATGCCTATCGTTGCCGGCATTGGCGGCAACTCCGGTAACCAGACCATCACCATGATCGTCCGCGCCATGGCGCTGGACCAGGTTAACGTCGGTAACACCTCGCGGCTGTTGCGCAAGGAACTCGCCGTCGGCCTTATCAACGGTCTGCTGTGGGGCGGGGTGATCGGCGTGGTGGCCTACATGCTGTACGGCAGTTGGTCGCTTGGCGTGGTGATGACGGCGGCGATGACGCTCAACCTGCTGCTGGCTGCGCTGATGGGTGTTTCCATTCCGATGGCGCTCGCAAAGCTGGGCCGGGATCCGGCCATGGGTGCCAGCGTCATGATTACGGCGATGACCGACAGTGGAGGGTTCTTCATCTTTCTCGGGCTTGCGACCATCTTCCTGCTTTAAACAGCACCCAATAAAAAAACCGCCTGAATGGCGGTTTCTTTTTTTGGGGTATGGCTTACATGATGTAGTGAAGTTTCCTACAGCAACTAAGGTTGTATCCCAAAACAAAAAAAGGCCAGCTTACGCTGGCCTTTTTTGTGCTAACTGTCACGACTCTTCTGAAGCAAGTTCCGTGTCGTGGGCAATCAGCGACACCAGAGCATTCTGCTGCCGGTGCGAAAGCTGGCGGAAGCGTTGCAGCAGCTCACGTTCGTGCAAAGACAGCTCAGGACTGTCCAGACGCATGCTTGGCTCATCACCAAGGGCGCCTTCCTGAATCAGGCTTTGTTCGAGGCGAGCAATGATTTCCGAGTTCATGCTGCGGTGATGATTCTTGGCTACCTCTTGCACGCGATTACGCATGCCGTCTGGTAGGCGAACAACGAACTTGTCAGCCGTGCGGCTGGAATAAGTAGCCTGTTTCATAGGGCTCATATATTTAACCGGTTAGTTCAGGGGAAGCGGTTCTAGCAAGTGGCCGCAAGATTGTGAGCTTCTGACAGTCATTTTGGCCAAATGTTCCACCGCATTATCGAAAGGGGCTGCATCATCCCCCATTCCGTCGAATCCTTGGCGTCAATTCTGTGACAAATATTGACTCAGATAAAGGCGATTAGCCAGCACCAATTATCAGAATTGCGGACGGATTTGTAAAAACAATCAAAACCGCTCAACCGATAGCAGAATCCCCGCCTGACTACTTTTTGCCATGATGGCTATCTGTCTTCAGCGTAGAAGGTAAAGGCCGGGAATACGAGCGAATGCCGACAGACGTGATGTCTGGCAGACAGAGAGAGCAAGAGGAGAGAGCGGAGGTGCCCGATACCGGAAGCGGCGTCCGGCAGAGCCGATGATCCGGTCAGAGAGCTCTGTGAGCCTTACCGACCAGCACAACCATCAGCAGGTTGCAGATGACAGGCCAGCGCTTAGCGCAAGACCGGATCGAACTTGAAGCGACGGCCGACGACCAGTGCAACAACAAAAAGGCTCGCGAACACGCCAGCACCTATTTTTGCCGCGGTACTCAAGGCCTGAGCCTGAAGGGGAAGCAGAAGATCAACGGCAACCGCCATAAGTGCCAGGATCATGAAGGACAAAGCGGATTTCGACATGGCTACTCTCTCGTGAAGGTGGGCTATGTGTGACGGTTTCAGAAAACCCAGCGCTGGTCGGCGCGTGGAGCCTGCAGGTTTTCCTGAGCGTCATTGGTCAGCATAGCTGCACTGGCGCTTCTGTCAGTCATGACAGCCAGCTGAGGCGCCTGGCTCAGTTGATGATGAATCGGAGACTGCTGAACACTCATCTGATCGTTCTTGATGCCCGTGTCCTGAAAATGAAAAGCAATGAGGGCTACCAGAGCTGCTGCATTCAACGCTGAGAGAGTCATGTTCATTGTTCAGTACCTGTGCCCGGACATCATAAGGGAGGGGTGGTTCGCTGCTACTGATAATGCAGTCTGCATGCCAACTGAAATTAAGAAAAAAATCCTTTAAAAACAATGGCTTGAATGAGAAAGAAAATACCCTTCTCTTGCGTTTTGCAATGATGGCTTTTTGGAGTAGTGCAAAATGCATGATTGCCCTGAGTAGGGCGTGTCCTGCGGATAGGGACTACGTCGCTGGCAGGCAATGACGACATGACAAAACCGCTTCAGATCGTTAAGATGCTCGCCGTCCTCGCTGGCACCAATCGGTGTGCTGGCATCAGTGTCTCAGTAGCTCAATTGGATAGAGCATCCCCCTCCTAAGGGGAAGGTTGGCAGTTCGAACCTGCCCTGGGACACCATATTTTGCTGGGTTTGGCGATTCGGCTATCCAATCTGCAGTACGGTTAGTCACTACTTATTTCTCATCCTTTCAGATGTCGTCAGTTCCTCGATTGCTGCCGGGCGTTCAATCGAACGCAGATAGGCAAACTCTTGAGTCTCGGGTGGCTCCACCTCCAGCTGTGACGCAAGATACCTGCTTGCAGATCTAGGAGAACCCTTCATCCCCGAAGTCGTCATGCATCGGCAAGCTGCCAAATCTGCCATCTGAATCTGTAAAATTGGCGCCTAGGTTTTCTCCCGGGTAATTGGCGTTAGAAATGACATTTCCTTGCGCGTGGGAATGAGCAGGCCGGAAAGGTTCCTCTATTGAATCGTTTGCCGCCACCCACCCTGTACCGTCGCATTTTGTGCATCCACCCCGGACCCCGCCATCTCCTCCACACTTCGGACAGATGCATTCCCTTCGGGAGGGAGGCAATGATGGTGAAACGGTCGTGATAGTTGGACCTGACGTTCGCAAGGTGGTAACTGGCTCAGGCAGCGATTTGATGACGCGCGCAGGTTTACGTTTGTTGTTAGCGCCGCGCTTTGACTCATCTGGCCGATTACCGTGCATTTCGCGCAAGTGTGCGGTCATGACGGAATATTTGATTGGCATCCCGCACTTCGGACATCTTTGGGCATCGTTTCAAATTTAATGCGAGCTAAAGATCCTGCAAGTGCTGCCGTTAAATCCAGGTACTGCTGAAACCTGAATCCATGGAAGGAGAGCCTCAGGCCTCATTCCGCTGATCCTAGACGCGTATCCACTGGACCGCCTTGCGATTCAATTCGCCTGGCCACGGCACTTGAGGCAATGCGATGCAACCGATTTCCGGCGATCTGGTAGTTGTAATCGATGATCAGATTCAGTCCTTGATCGAAGAGATCAACAACGCCCCCCAGCAGCACCAGCAGACTCGTTTCATCGACGAGTTCCAAAACATGATGATTGACCAGCTAATGGGGCCATTTGGACTGACCAGAGCGATGTTCGATGACCGCGATGGCGGTGCGATCACAACGTTGCAGAATTTTGAGAAAGGCATTGCCGCGAACGATGCCGATGATGCTCGCCATGCTTCCTGGAAACAAGCAAACGAAAAGAGCTTCGAACGCAAGGACTATGACGCTGCGCTGAATGATGCGCATGACGACATGCGCAGTGCGGATGGCAAGTTCTATGATGGCTACAAAGTTGCGAGCGAAATTCCTGAGGGGCCTCGCATGGACGCTCGTGATCATGTCGTCAGCGCCAGCAGCATCGAGCGCTCGGCAAAAGGGCAGCTTGGGCAAACCCGCGAAGAGCGAGTTATGACCGCCACCCTTGATGACAACGTAGTGTTGACTGCATTCAACATGAACTGCTCCAAGGGGGAGAAGGATCTGTTGGAGTGGGCTGCTTTACCTAGTAGTAAAGATCCGAGCAAAACCAACGCCGAATACTTTGAAGTGGATGAGCAGACCCTCCTCGACAAGTACAAGAAAGCAACCAAGGCAGTGGGCAGCACCCAGAACCGCGCGCTTTTTAGTAAGCAATCCGGCGAGTTTTTGGTCGAGGGTGCCAAGGCGTCGGGCAAGTTGGTGGCCAGGCAGATCCTTGGTCTGCTGCTCAAGGACCTGATCGACGGGCTAGTCCAAGATGTTCGCTATCTTGTGAGCAAAGGGCTCGCCGAGGCCAAGCCACTAATGCAACTCATCAAGGAGCGCATCCAGGCGACCTACGAGCGGATAAAGCTGAAGTGGGCGGACTACCTGAAAGAGGGGGCGAGTGCCGGGATCAGCGGTTTTCTGTCGACATTTGTGACGTTGATCATCAACTCTTTCATCACTACCGCGAAAAATCTGGTACGGATGATTCGCGAAGCCGTACTTTCAATCGTCCGCGCAGTTAAGTTGATTATGGCGCCGCCGCCGGGCACAGAGTCTAAAGATATCGCTGTCGAGGTTGCCAAGATCCTCGCGTCTTCGATTGCGCTTTGTGTGGGTATCGCCCTGGAAGAAGTAATTCAGAAAGCACTTGAAGCTATACCGGTGCTACTGCCCTTTGCCGCGACCATTGCCCCGGTTATTACCGGAGTTGTCACTGGCGCGCTGACACTCTTCACCGTTATGGCCTTCGACCGTCTGCGGGACTCCTTTGCCTTTCAGAACAAACAACTCGCCGATGTCCACCGCGGACAGGCAGTCGGGCTTCTAAAAATCAAACAGTCAATGTTCATGCTCGACAGTGCCTATCGGCATGTCATCGTTACCACCGAAATGTTACGTGTTACCTTCGCCGAGGACTGGTTCGAAGTCCAAGCGATGAAGGCCGTGACCACCACTAAAGCCGCTGATTACCGCAAAGCGGTTGATAGCTTGGACGATCTACTGGAGCTGTTTTAATGAGTACTCACGAACTTGTCGTTAAGAAGGAAATGACACCGGCGGGGATCGCTTCCGACCTGCTTAATGTGATCAAGGACATCGAACGAAGCATCTCCGAATCGACCGATAAAACCGGAGCTATCGAACAGCGCGGCATGATCAAAAGTATGTTCGCTAGCTCAAAGACCGACCTGATCGACATTTCCAAGTCGCAGAATAAGATTAACGAGCTGATGCTTGGCTTGATTCAAGAAATCATTACGCTCAACACTATGAGCTATTCGTTTCTAGCGGCGGTGATCGGTGAGTTGGAACAGCGCGCCAAGAGCGGCTGGACCGACAGCGAAGGTCGCTTCCAAGAGCTTTCCGAAACCGGACAGCAATTCGCAGGCAAGGCACACGATATTTTCTGCAAGATCGCTGAAGGCTCCAAATCCACCCAGACCCGGATTGATCTAAACAAGCAGGACATCGACAACCTAAAAAATGACTTTATCGCTAAGGCCGAAGTCGTACAGCAGAGTCGCCAAGACATCGATAACATCAAAAGTGTCCTGACCCATAAGACCGCAGTGGTAGCCAAGCAGAGTAAGGATATCGGCCAAATCCACTCTGTTTTGGAGTCGAAAACCGAACGCCTAGCGTCTATCGACAAGCTGCTTGAGACAAAATCTGAACGCTTGTCGTCCATAGACAAGCTACTCGCTAGCAAAGCAGACCGACTGGCCTCCATCGACAAACTCTTGGAAGAAAAATCGACGGTGGACCAAAGCCAGGACATGGCCATCAAACAGATCCTCCAAGCTTTGGAGGACGGTCAGCGCCTTGATCAACAACGCGTGCTGGAAATCCACTCGCTTAGCCAAGCGCTGGAGGCTCAAAGAGAGAGAACCTCAGCAGCCATCAATGTTTTGCAGGCAGGGCAGGCTAAAGCGGTGCGGGGAGTATATGCCGCCAGTACTGTTGCGGTGATTAGTGTAGGTGTCACTGGCTTACGGCTCTTGGGGGTGCTTTAGAGTTGTAGTACTGTCTATCCTTCGGCCTATGCTAAAGACGTGTGTATTGGCCATCGCTTAGATCAGTACGAACTCATCAGGCCGACAGTGATCACGGCCAAAGCCTTTGTCATTAGTTCGTGTTCTTTTAAAAACGGGTCTATGCAGAGTCTTTAGCCACAGCCTTCCAAGTTTCTATCGTGGGCCCTGAAGTATGAATGCGCTTATCACCCTGCTCACGGTCGGCCTCTTAACCCTTTCTACTGAGGGATATGCCGCCCCGCCTCCTATCGAAGAAGCCCCCGCCGATGTCGATGGCTATATCCGGTGCATTCAGGACTCCTAAGCTACCAAGCGTTGGCAGGCCCGCATTCCATCGAAAGCTGCGTTTATGACAGAGAGTGGGCCGGGCCCTGCCTAGAACCCTCTGATTTTGACCTTTAAGTCAGCTTATGATTGGGCAAACAGGATGAAAATTTCACAGAGATTCGCTCATGTTGTGCCTATGTTGATTTATCCCTACAAGATGTAGTAATTTTGGCTGCGTGATGAAAAGATGGCCTCATGCTATTCGGACGACTCCATCCTAAGGGACCTAGTATGCACATTGTTCGGTTCTTCCCCATCGGCAACGCCGATACCTGCTTGATCGAGTTGGAAAACGGCCGTCGCATTCTCTTCGATTTCGCTGACATGCATTGTTCGGACGATGACGAAGATAAGCGTTGCGACCTTGAAAAACAGCTTCGCGACATCCTTGGGGATGACAAGACGATCGATGTGGTTGCGTTCACTCATCTGGACAAAGACCACTGCAACCGGGCCAAGGAGGTCTTCTGGCTTGAGCATGCGGAAAAGTATCAGGACGACGATCGCATCAAGATCAAATCATTGTGGGTTCCGGCACATGCTGTCTTGGAGGAGGGGGTCACTGGACAGGCTCGTACCCTTCGCGCTGAGGCGCGGCATCGTTTCATCAAGGGGGAGGGGGTGCGTGTCTTCTCTCGTCCTGATGAGCTTGATGATTTCCTGACCGAGCGTGACATCGAGCCGAAAAAGCGTCGTAACCTGATCACCGACGCAGGGACACTGTGCCCGGAGTTCAACCTCGAACATGACGGTGTCGAATTTTTCGTGCACTCCCCATTCGGGAAGCGCGACGGAGAAAATGTCGTGCGTGTTCGCAATAACGATGCGCTGTTCATGCAGGCGACGTTCGAAGTGGATGGTCAACAAACCAAGCTGATTTTGTCTGCTGACGTCACCCACGAGGTGATTGATGACATCGTCGATGTCACCCGCTACCACGACCGAGAGCATCGTCTGGAATGGGACATCAACAACATCCCGCACCACTGTAGTTACAAGTCTCTGTCTGACGAGAAAGGCGAGGACAAGACTGAGCCCTCTGCTTCGTCTAAGTGGCTATACGAAGAGGCCGGGCAGCGTGGGGGGCTTCTGGTTTCGACTAGTAAGGTCATCCCTTCTGATGACGAAGATAAACAGCCCCCACATCGCCAAGCTGCGGCTTACTACAAAGGGGTTGCAAAGCATCTGGGGGGCGAGTGGGTCGTTTCGATGGAGCACCCTTCAAAAAGCAAGCCTGAACCTTTAGTGATTGAAATCAAGAGCACCGGTTACAAGATCAAGAAGGAACCGAGCAAGATCGTGATTGCGACGCCCGCCCCGCGCGCGGGGATCTGATCATGACTGGGCAGTTTAATGTGCCTCGCTCGCGGCTCGCTCGTTCGGTTGTGCAGTACCTTCTAGAGTCTGAAAGCTACCCATACGCGACTCTGCTTTCCGTTAGCCAAGACGGCGCTCAGGATCGTCTGGACATCGAGCTTGAGCTGGGGCTGGAGCAGCGCCGTCAAGTGCCGATCTGTTCCAGAGAGCCGATCAGCATAGTCTTCATGACCAATGACGATTCTTGGCCACCTAGGGTGCGCTCTGAGCGAGCCGATTTCCCTGTGGGTATGGTACACACGAATATTGATCCAGATACGGGCGGCGGCTTGTGCCTTTGCATCTGGGAAGAGAATTGGTCCGACCTGGCAACGGGGCTCACTGGACAGGTGCTCATTGAGCGTATTAGATCTTGGTTCTCTTCTATGGCCGCCGGGACGCTCCATGATGATGAGCAGAATTTAGAGCCACTGATCCACCCTGGGGCTCACACACTCATCGTGCCTCCAGGTCGTATTGATGGTACCTGGCATGCTCAATGGGCTGTGGAGAATGGTGGTCGATACGCTGTCGCAGTTGGGCCGCAGCCTCCTAAAGAGGGGGGTAAGATCAAGTTTGCCGTGTACGCCCGCCGTCTGCCTTCGCAGGTTCATCGAGGCTTGGCGCTAACTCCCTATGACCTTGGTGCGCTCCATAAGCTTAACGAAGGCTTTGGCTTCGATCTTATTGGTGATTTCGCCGACTGGCTGAAGGAGCCTGAGCAGCTTGAAAAGGCCACTGAGCGCTTGCCCATACTGCTACTCATGGTGCCAAAGCGACGTATCAATGAAGGTGATGATGAGGAGGTCGAGGTCTGGTGTTACAGCTACCTTGAATCCCTAGCCATTCTTGGCGAACGTTTGAGCATCACTGCAACGATGGCAGGTGTCACGACCATCACCGTTCTCGGCACTACTCACGGAGTGGATTTAGCTTCCATTCGTCTTGAGCCGTGGCGTGTGGTCACGAGACTAAACCGTGCCTCGGCGAGAAAATTCTCTGGCATCGACCGACCGAAGGATGTGAGTTTTCTGGGTATTGGGGCGGGGGCGATTGGCTCGAATGTGGCCATGGTGACTACCCGCTCGGGATTGGGCACTTGGACGGTCGTGGATAATGACATTCTGCTGCCTCATAACGTAGTTAGGCAGGTTCAACGGGACGGTGCAGTCGGATTCAGGAAGGCAGAGATCCTGCGCCATGAGCTAGATAATGTCTTGGCGGCTACTGGTAACGAGTTCATCGCGGTTGATGTATTCAACCCGGGTGGTGACGCTCAGGTGCTTGATGCCGCCCTGCGCAGCGCGGAAATCACCGTCGACTTCAGTGCGTCGCCCGCAGTTGTGGGCTGGTTGTCCGATCAGCCGGCTAACCGGGTTGTAAGTGCGTTCTTCGGACCGAGTGGTTCTGACCTGGTTGTACTCGCAGAAAGCTTGTCCAGGGACACGCGGATCGATGAGATCGAGGCGCAGTATTTCTGGGCGGTAGCCAATGAGGAAAAGCTCAAAGGTCACCTTGCGGCGGCGCGGATGGACCGGATTCGCTATGCGAATGCCTGCCAAGATTTATCTCGTCCACTACCTCCGTGGCAGGTTCATACCCTGTGTGGCTTAGCCGCCGGGCGTCTGACTCAGATTGTTGATGAAGAGAATGCGAGCTTCCGCACTTGGAGAATGGACACGGTGTCTGGCGCGGTCGATTCTGTGGCGGTGCCTGTTTATCCTGCGCATCGATTCCGTAACGGTGGCATGCGGGTCACCGTGTCCGACGAAGTTGTACAAACAATTCGTGAACTGCGACGTCAGTCTGGCAGGAATGAAACCGGTGGCGTTCTGATGGGAAGCTTCGATCTCGTCTGCAATGTGCTCCACATCGTCGCTGCACTGCCAGCTCCTCCCGACAGCACGCGTTCGCCAACTTACTTCATCCGCGGCATCAAAGATCTCAAACCGCGCATTGAGGCGATCTCCGAAGCTTCCGCTGGGCGACTGCACTACGTCGGAGAGTGGCATAGCCATCCTGGTGCCGTACCAGCCAGGCCAAGCCGCGATGATGAAGAGGTATATGGCCATCTGACAAAACACTTGGAACCCGCTGGCTCACCTTACGTGATGGCCATCTGCGGAGAGCGTGACAGCTGGCTTCGAGCTGGCTGGCAGGAGCGTGGCGTATTGGAAGGAGTGGTGACGCATGACCGTAAATGAGGTTTCGCTGGACAGTAGCTCAGAATCTATAGCGCTGGCTTTGTCTGGAGGCGGAGCTAGAGCTATGGCATTTCATCTGGGATGTCTTCGCGCCTTACATGATCTAGAAATCCTACAGCGGGTTTCGACGATCACTGCCGTATCTGGCGGAAGCGTGCTGGCAGGGTTGTATTGCAGCCATCCTGGAGATTTTGAGGACTTCGAGGCCCGGGTGCGTGAAGTTCTGAGGCAGGGGTTCGTTGTGCCGGCCTTGAAGCGAATGGTTACCTCGCTCGATGGTGTGAAAGCGGCGGCTTACGCTACCGCTCTAACCGTGGAGCGATCCGTGGCAATATTTTTTCGCCCTCTTTTCAAGTTATTGCGGTTATGGCGCAGAAGTAAGAAGCTCGGGGAGCGTTGGCCGAACTCATCGCCATTCCTAAGAAAAGCTAGCCGTACCACGATTCTCCGAAGTGTTTTTAGCGAGACATTCCGCGGTGTCAAACTTAAGGATCTCAGGAGAGATCGTCCTGATTTGATCGTGATCGCTTGCGAGCTGCGGGCCAAAGCGGCCTTCTACTATACCCGAGAGAGCCTGCACTGCTGGCGCTATGGAGCGGTAAAGAGCGATGGTGTGGAGTTGGCTGACGCTGTGATTGCTTCCGCAGCGTACCCCGCAGCCTTACCTGCGCTCGACCAGCGGTGGAGCTTCCTCAACGATAAAGGAGTGTTGACGCCTCATCGTGTGACGTTGACTGACGGTGGAGTGTACGACAACCTCGGGCTCGCCCCTTTATGGCCCAAGCGCGATTCTCCGAAGAGCTTGCCGGTGGCATCTCATGACCGAATCATCGCGTGCCGTGCAGGCTACGGTCTAGATGTGACTGAGCCATCATCTGTTTGGATGTCGCGAATGGGGGCTGCGTTCGAAAGTGTTTTTGCACGGGCGCAGAATCTAGCAACTAATCGTCTCTTTGACCTTGAAAGCGCAAAGATATTTAAAGGTGTTTTACTCCCATACCTTGGGCAGGAGGACAGTAAGCTTAAGTTTCCACCAATTGGTTTGGTAAGCCGGGAGGAAACGGCCGGCTACCCTACAAATTTCAAGGCGATGGATGAGGAGTGGATTGAGCAGCTTGTAAAGAGAGGAGAGCAAATGGTCTACGCTCAGATAAAAGAACACTGGCAATCATACATGTCTGCTTTACCTGTAAAAGCCTCCGTCTGATTTAAAGTGAGTGGCGCACACTTAAATATTGTGCGCTTTACTCGCAAAGCAAATAACACCACTGGCCTACACATGACTTTATACTTCCGGGTGATGAGCTATAGATGTCGGACATCTCCATATAGCTTTTAACTCCGAGGATGTAGTTGGCTTCAAATGTCAATCTGTTAGGATCTTCTTCGGTGCCTGATGTTTTTGTTTTTAGATCGGCTGTTACCTCTGGGTGAGGGTGGTGAGTAGAGCTGTTGGGTACACAGTGGATGAAATATGGAGCAGCAAAGAAACTGGCAGCCCCAGCGTGCCAAGAGTGTCTCGATCCATGATGTGGTATTTGAACTGTGGAAAGTGCGCTCCACCGTCCGTCTCCCAAATGCATTCTTAGTGATCTGATGGTATGAGGATTGATCGTTAGGTCGCCAAGCGAGAGATTCGCATTGCGGAATATAAACTCCCCGGTGGTTGTGTCGGTCGTAATCGGCGTGTCTGCTATCGGACGGGTGTACAAGCATAGAGAAATACTGTTGCGCTTTTTACTGCTTTTTCCAAAGTGATGGTCGTATACGTATCGAAGTTTTTTTCGCCAACCTGATCTTGGTTCAAATCCTGGGATCCCGATTTTATACCCTAATACGACTTTTTTGATCTCGTCGGAGACTAGGTTGAGATCAACCCCTGAGCGTTTTGCTACCACTAAGCCAGCTTCCAATTTTGTGCAGAGACTGGGCTCGTCAGAGTTGTAAAAGATAAATTCAATATTTGAGTTTAATGCTTTGAAAGCTTGGTGGTGGTTTAATGTGTACATGCTAGAAGATTTGGTGCCTGTGTCTAAAGAGCTACTTTCAGGTTTAGCAAATTTATCAAGCTCGGAAACGCCATGCCACGTGCCGTAAGGACTCCGGCTATTTGAAGCATGCGCCTCAGGGTCATGTTCGTCGGGTGAATCCAAAGGGGCTTCTGGCAATAGAGAGTCGCGTTCCTCAGTTTTTTCTTGCGGGCCACCTCTGACCTGTAAAATCTTCTTTACACGTCCTTCTAAACCCCTAGAAATTAACCAGCGTTCGGGATCCAGTTGGAAGAGAGCGGTCGAATCGGAGCAAGATGCTCCTCCATGATCAGAGGTGCTTTCTAACTTTTGGGCGAGATGGATGTATGGTATTGCCAACCACTTTACTTTCCATGTCCTCAAGAATTGCTCGACACCATTCACATGGTCATCATCGAAATGTGAAATTACCAATAAATCCACGGCTGCATCGAATCGCCATTTACATGAGTACCTCGCTAACTCTGTAATGGTTGCGGCTAAATATTTTTTTCGCTTGGATCCGCAGTCGTAAGCCCATCGAAACATACCGTGTTTGTTGCCCCAGGCGGTCCCTGTATGAAAAGTGCCGTGTCCGACTGGGTGGTAGATTTGAGAGATTTTAATTGTCATGATAATGGCTCGCCTGCTTGCTAGTGTACCGTTCAAAATTAACTTCTCTCATGCCTGCGTGGTCATTGCCGCGCGGGCTCGCTGTATCTTGTTCAAAATATCTTCTCCCTTGGCGTTCCAAACGTAGCGAGTCGGTTCGGCATTTCGCAGTGCCAGAAATGTGGTGATTGAGCTTTCCAATTCGCGAATCGAGCTGAAACTACCGTCGCGCAGGTATACCGTGATGTCTCGAAAGAAGCGCTCAACCATGTTCATCCACGAACTTGAGGTCGGGGTAAAATGCATATGGAAGCGCTTGTGCTTTTCGGGCCAGGCCTTCACTTTCGGATGTTTGTGCGTGGCGTAGTTGTCGACGATCAGGTGCAATTGAAGGTGCTTGGGCGTTTCCCGATTGATTTTCTTGAGGAAGTCCAGCCACGCCTGATGCCGGTGTTGGCGCTCGATAGAACTGATCAACCTCCCCTCAAGGTAATCGAGCGCAGTGAACAGGGTCACGGTGCCATGGCGAATGTAATCGTGCGATTGCGTGCGGATATGGCCGACGCCCAGAGGCAGTCCCGGCTGGGTACGCTCCAAGGCCTGAACCTGACTTTTTTCATCGCAGCGCAGCACTAGTGCCTTGTCAGGAGGATCCAGATACAAACCGATGACGTCCCAGAATTTCTCTTCGAAGTTGGGATCGTTGGACAGCTTGAACGTACGAGTCAGGTGCGGCTTTATGTCATTGGTAGCCCATATACGCTGGACGCTGGACGGAGAAATACCTGCGACTTGCGCCATGCTTCGGCAGCTCCAGCGAGGTTGGCCAATACGAGGTTGAACCACTTGCTCAAGCACTCGAGCCATAGCGTCTGGCGGCAAGAATGACTTACGTCCGCGGCCAGGCTTATCGATCAAACCGTCTAGTCCCTGTTCTTGAAAACGCTTGCACCAAAAGAGTGACTGAGCGAAGAGAGAATCCAACCAGGCGGGCTATTTCAACCCTTGAACAACCTTGAGCAGCTAACAGGATGACCCTCGCGAGGCGACCGTCACGCTGACTGATGGTGGCTGATCGTGTGCGACGGCTCAGCTCGGCGCTTTCTTCAGAACTCAGGACGATATCTTGGGCGCTCATTTCTTCGCCTCCAACGGTGTAATCAACGAGCAAGCATAGACGATTTTACAGAGCATTTATTTTTGAGACAGTACACTAGCAGCAGCATTAGCTCGAGCTGCCGGCTAGCAAAGTCAACCTGATTGAGTTTGGCCGAAGTGGTAAGGTGATTTTCAAACTCGCCGGCTGTCACTATCACCGTGCTTTCAAGCCAACGGCCTTGTTCGTCGACATATCCAGATATCTCTAAATCCAAAGGGGCCGTCCGATGGGGTTTTTTTTCGAACCATACCAAACTGACCGATGCTGCCTATGTGGTTCCCCTGAATCGCTCACGGGAGAACACAAGATAAAAGCTTCGTAAGCGCTCCATAAACCTCACTTGGCTAAAGATAAGTAAAGCGCTTAGCTGTGAAGTCGAGGTTCGCAGTTCCACGGCAGCAAGGCTTCGTAATCCTCTACCGATGTCGCCGTTGGCAAACGTTCAAGTGCGTGGCGCAGCCACGCATAGGGCTCTTGGCCGTTGGCTTTGGCAGTCTCGACCAGGCTGTACAGTTGAGCACTGGCCGTGGCGTCCTTGGGCGTGTCGCTAAACAGCCAGTTCTTTCTTCCGATCACGAAGGGGCGGATCGCGCGTTCAGCTGTGTTGTTATCGAGCGGCAGGTAGTCTTCCTCAACGTATCGCTCCAGCTTGCTCCAGTTACTTGCGAGGTAACTAATGGCTTTGCCCAGGGTATTCTGAGCGGTGACCTGTGGCTGCGTCTTTTCGATCCAGCTTTTCAACTGAGCCAGTATGGGCAGGCTATGTTCGTGACGGCCGATTTTACGATCAGCGTCGCTACTGGCCTTCAAGTCGCGTTCGATCCCATACAGCTTGTTGATCAGGTTCAGCGCGATATCGGCACGCCCCGTTTTACCTTTGGGCTGCACTTTCTGTGCTTCAACAAACTTGCGTCGAGCATGCGCCCAGCAGCCTAGACGCTCGACTCCGGTTTGGGAATCGGGAGCCCAGCATCTGGCATTAGCTTAGTGCTTTGAATGTGAGTTTTATGGAGCGCTTACGATCCATTGCGGTCGATCCGTCGTTTCAACGAGATCGTTTCCTGTAAGCACTGATCGCTAATCTTGAGTCCATTCCGGAAGACCTCAACAAGAAGTCAGTCCATTTGCGTTGCAGAGATCAGTACGTCGACTTTTTTCGGGAGCAGCGCTGCCGATACATCCAGGCGATGACTTCTGACGAGATCAGCACCTGGCATGAGATGGGCATCAATCTGAGGTGGAATTGATCTCCAGAGTCTGTCTGCGTTAGGCCCAATCAGGAAAATTCTAAGACCGGGGCAACTGATCACGCGGCTGGTATCGTGGTGGCTACGATGGGCAGTATGGGTCTGAAAACACGAGAGATCTGGGCCAGTTCATAACCGTTCAGCGACACCGGCATCTGCACGTCAGTCTGTACGAGATCATTCTGAGGAGAATGCCCTAACACCGTCACTGCCCCGTGAGCAGTCGAGCATTAGATGAATGATTTGAGCATGCAAACCGACCTTTTGTTTCGGTGCCGCTACCTAGTGATTGAGAACTAGGTGGCGGTGCTCACTACATACTAGATCCCGAATATCTCAAACATTGCTCTGTCAAGCCTAGTCTCGATTTCATCCAGAAAAGCATCATACCTGTCTTGAGAAATTATCCTGCCTCGCCTGCGTGCCACTCTTAAGAGCCTCGCTTGTAAGTTTTGAAGCTCAGATGCGGCGAATTGTACCCTGTCGTCGAGATTAGCAAGAGAGTCGAGTTTCAAGTCGTTAATCATAGCAGCTGCTTGCCGCTGGCGACGTGAGCCTGGTACAGCGGAAAAAATCGGCCCAGGTGATATATGTACATTCTCGTCGTAGCTATCAAAGTAAGGGTGAGGCCATTTGAACTCGCCGATGAGCGGTTGAAGAAAAGGTGCCACTTTTACGGCGTTGTCTCCTAATTCCTTTGTTGATTTCACCATATTGCAAGGCTGGCATGCAATTACAAGGTTTAATGGGTGGAATGCCCATCTTCTGTAGTGCAGTTTTGACTTGTCTAGAAAGTGTTCGATAGCCTCCCCAACATTTCTACGCTCTAACGGAATAATTCTTCGGCAGTAATAACAGGACTGAGCTTGTGATTTTCTGATTGAAAGTCTAATTGCATCCCTAACTGGTTTTAGCTCTTCGTCACTCCATTTCATCTGGCTGTTCAGGAAATTCGCAATTAGCGCCTTGTAAGGCTTATATCGCAGGATTTTCGCGTGATTGCGGAGCAAGGGGTCAGGGCAACTCATGATGCTCTCTCAAATAGGACAAAGTATGGAGGATTTCGCGCATCGGGTCGCCAGTTTCGGGAGTTAATCCAAATTCAAGCAGAGTATCAATCGCTCGATATAGTTCGGGGTGGTCTAGGTCGCCCTTCGCTATGAAGCTAAGGCATATTTGCGTAATTTTAACGACAGTTGTAGAGCGGGAAGAGTAAATACTAAACTGATCTTTCAATGTGCTATCAGCTGTCTTGCCATACAGGTCAGACTCATGCCATCTCTGGTCGGTTGGAAAGTTGCAGGTAAATGCATCGTTATTAGGCACACTTCCGGCTATTAGAGGGGAATGGGTCGCAACTAAAATTGTTGTACTGATGCCATTTAATTCTAGCACTTTCCGAAAATCCCTGAGAATGGTCTTTTGCCAGCCAGGATGCAAGGAGTTTTCGGGTTCGTCAAAAAATATGAGCGCTCTGTTTTTTGCGCAGTATAATGCCCCAAGCAAGGTAAGCATGTATGACCGTTCGCCAGAGCTCAGATCCGACAACGTGTAATACCGGCTGTTTCTCTTCACTGATATTGTTTGAAGCGAGAGACCTTTCTCTCTGAGTGCCCCTTTGATCGCAAGCATGGTCATGTCCTCCTGGGCGGACGCAAGATTGACGATCACTTCGTTACTAACAAAATCGTATAATCCGTCTTTCCTATTTTTTCCATACCTGAAGTGAAGCTTTATCTCTGGATCGATGTTGAGCTTTTCTAGGCAGAAACTGACAGCCTCTGGGTTACTCCGACGAATTGAACCTTCGCCCAGTAGGGCACCGACAATAACGCGGAATGGTGCAATGTCAGAAATCATATTGTTGGCGACTTTATAACCTAGGTAGCAAATACCCCAGTCATCAGGGCCTGCATTCCAGATTTGTTTTGGGTATTTATCATTGTGGGTGCCAGATAGGCATAATAGCTGTCGAAATCTTGAGTCAAGAACTCCTGTTTTGCTAATGGCCTGGGCAGCTGCAATTGCAAAAAAACGAGATTTACCAGTGCCATTGTTTCCTGTGACGAGGTTTGTTTTTCCAATGTTGATTGTTGACATTAGATGGAGGAATCTCTCCAGCTCTGTATCCATTCTGTGGCGCGCTCCGTGTAGGTCGATCTGATTTTTATCGCAATATTATGCTACTGATCAAAGGCTATCCAACCACAAATGCTCATCGGAAGTTAGCCAAGGCGTGACATGTCGAGCAAGTAACGACGGGCTGACCGCAAGCGACGCGCGCAGATGCGAGGGTGTCTGCCCGTAGCGCCACGCCCCATACTTCGCCGGTTAATTAATACCCTGATCGTTGCGAGGTGCGGGCGCCCGGGTCAGAATCTCTCCCAGCCAACCCGCAAGGGAGCCACACATGGAAGTCATCGAATGCACCCGCGAAAACGTCGACAGTGTCGCGAACCTCTTCAACCAGTACCGCATGTTCTAGGAGGTCATCGCTTGCCCTATGTAGTGAGGGGTTTATCAGTTGGGTGCTCGCTATCGTTGTTTCTGAACTAGGTCTTTGTATAACTCTCGGGCCTCAAGCATCTGATCCCTGATCTCCTCTGGGTCAATGCGCATGCCTCCGCGAGGCGTGACGTGAAGCGTCTTTAAACGGTTCGCAGCCTTGATGAACTCCCGTTCCTCTGCCTGAACCCAATCGGGGCGCTTGTCTTTCCAAAATAGCCAACCCATTTGCCCGGCCTCGCCTTTGATCGGATGCTCAGCAGTATGTGGGAACTGAAGGTAACGTCCAAGCAAGGAAATGACCTCGGGTAGTATCCAAGCGGAGCGCGCGGGCCAGGATGGTCGAAGTGTGGACGTGAGCCCCGAGCCTGGTCATCAGAGTTTACTAGCCAACAGCTCGAGGCGCTTTAGACGTGAGTCGTCCTCACCTGTTATTTGCTAGGCGATTTAATATTGCCCTAGCGACCACTAGGGTTATATGGAGACGCATGGTGGAATGATCCTCATCCGAAAGTCCTTTATGCGAACCATCGGAGTGCAACATCTTCATCAGCCCGTTCAACATACCTTTCGCATCCTGGTTCCATTCGGAACGGCTCTCGGATAGAAACCCGCACTTGGCCAAGGCTTGAAAGCCATTGTTCAAACCAGGGTTCGGAGGTAGGTCAGCGGAGGCAATCCGTGTTGCGATCTCCAGAATGAGGCTCTCCATGAATGTCCTGATCTGAGCATTAGCAGCTGCCCAGTCGCCTCTGGTATGCGCGTCAATCGCCTGATCAAGATGACCGCACGATCTCACGAACCCGAAATGCTTCAGGTGCTGATGAACCTGATCATCCCCAGCAGACAAATCCACATTTGCTGGCAAGCTTCGTCTCAGCCAAGGTGGGTTGCCTTGTCCGCAATCCCCTGCATCCCATGAGACGACGAACCCATCCCTTGCCAGGCAGCGTTCCAACGGCAATTGCTGCACGTGCCTAGAGGGGCAGTGCATGAGCCGAACTGCTTCACGAGCAAGTGCTTCACCAAGTGTCATCTGACCCTCCCTGGCCCAGAAAACAAGCTCTGCCCGTTCTAGAAGTACCTTGTTGAATATCAATCTTTTTTTGGCAACCGACAGCTCGCTCCCCGACGGTACCCACTGATCCAGTTCTAGACGTTGCACCATATGGTCAAAACCGGCGCTTGTTTCTGCTTTCTCAATAAAATCTGATGCAGCCAGTAAAGTCTGACGAGTGAAATGCAGTTGATCAGACATCATGTGCTCCATTATTCATTAGGTACGCCGCGAGCGAAGTCAGGATGTGATGTGGTTTTGGATTCACCGCAAAGCTGCTTGCTGATGGCTTGGACAACGCTTGAGTGGTCAAGCTGCGGCTCGTTGACCGAGTTCGTCATCGCGCGGCGACTTGAAAAGTCACCTAGACAGCCGAACCCGCAGTCGGCGAGCACGCTCCTTAAACGCGGTCTCACCACCTTCGAGAATCTCGCATACCCGCTCCCGGATAAGCCTGTCCTCCAGTCCGCCCGAAAAATAGGTGATAGGAGGCAACTGCCCGTTACCATGAGGGCCGCATTCAGCGATGATGATTTGGTCGGCATCCGTGTTCACGACTAGGTTGGCATTGTGGGTCACCATGATGACTTGTCGAGTCGACTTGGCGGCCATGAACAGTGGGACGAGATCGTTGTAGATTGACTTGGGGTCGAGGTTTTCTTCTGGCTGGTCAATAATCAGTGGCCGGCTGTCTTTCGCATCAAGCGAAAGGTAAAGCAGCAACAGCACAATTCCTCTGGTGCCAGGAGAGAGTTTCTGGATTTCGACGCCGTCGTAATTTATGGCGTAACGTACAGAGATGTGGTCAGTACCGTAGAGCCATTGGGCTAAGCGTTTCGTCCACCGCCGATACTCTGCCAGATCCGATGTGGCTACTGGCGCATGCTCAACGAGCTGTTCATGGTAGTTCCTAATAAACTCTCTCAGCGCAGCTAGCACGGTCTCGTCATCTCCGTAGAGCCAGGGAGTATTCAGCGACTCGAGCACTTTTTCGCGCAAGGTACCTCGGCCTCTGAAAGGGCCCTTTTTAGAGAGGTTGAGCAAGGACTCACCCTCGGCTGACCATGCCTCAATGTCGACAGTTCGGGCTACCGAGAAAGAAAGCTTGTTGAGAGTTCCTTGGGCGCTTTCCAGGCGCTGTTTGATGGGCGAGTAGAGCTCCTGGAGAACTTGCTCCTCAGCAATGAGGGCCGAGAAAACGCGCTTGTATGAATCGCACCGCTCACTCACCAAGACTTCGAGACGTTGGGAGGCACCCACATGGTCGGTTAACTTCTCCCTGCTGGCCCGCAATAGCTCAGTTTCCGTGGTTATTTTTGTTGATAGTTCTTTGAATCGCTTGGCGGTGTCTTGGTCGACGCTGACCAGTTGCTGGAGGCGACCAATTTCTGCCTGCAGCAACGAGAGACTGCATTCTTCAAGCTTGGCGCCTTCAGCAATAAACGCCTGTTGAGCGTCCTCGTTCGGAGCCGGTGGGGTTCCTATCCATGCGTCTCTGTTCTTTTGAGCCTTGAGCAGCATTTTCGATAGGATGGCTCCGACGTCGCCTTCGTAGTCCCTAAAAAAAGCACTCCACTCGTCATTCCCCAGACCACTTTTGGTATGGCGTGCTTGGATGTCTCTAAGATCACTGGGCGCCACGACTTGGCGAACATTGTTGACTTCATCCTGCATCAGAAGAATCTGCTGCTCTTGGGCTTTGTAATACCGCACATAGCCGGCAACCTTTTCTGAGGCGGCGGTCAGTAACTGCAATCCGGACAGCCTGACCTCTGAGCCCTTCGCGACGAGCTTGCTCCTGTCTTCGGTTAGCCGTTTGACCAGCGAATCTTTTTCCTGCACCTGCGTGGTCAACTGGGGTACGAGGCTGCGTTTTTCGAGTTCGGTGTTGATTCTCTCTGACAGACTGCCGAGTGATTCTTCCTCGCGCCGCCTAGCCTCCCGATATCGCTCAGAACGGATGTCTCTCAGATCATTGAAGCTGATGGCCCCCTCACGCTCGGTGGGGGAGTGCGACTCGTAAATTACCCGCTCGACCTCTGCCAGGAGGCCGTCCGTCATACCATCGGCGGAGCAAAGTTCCTCCACGAACTGCTGCGACAGATACCGAGCTCTTGGGTACACGAACTCATCGTCAGTCGTCTGGTTTAGCGGGCTGGCCTGCGTGTCACCGTTGCACCAGGTGATATTCACTTCAGCATTTTGTAGGTGGTCTTGTGCCCTCACCAAGAATGAGTGCCCTGTAATTGCGTTGCCTCGAGCGTCACAGCCTGCCGCCAAGATGTCAGCCAGCGCGGTCTTTCCTGAGCCTCTTGCGCCTACCACGGCAATCAGGCCTGGGTTCAGAGCCAGGACTGGTGTCTTGAGCCACGGCGCATTGGTTATATCGACTTGGGAGATGACCTCGGAAGCATTCCCGTAAGGCGGTGGTTCCTCTCCAATGAAAGCTCTACCTGCCGGATCAATACAAGCCTGTCGGAGCGTGTCGAAGGTAGGACTTCCCTTGAGCCAGCTATATCTTTTCCCATCAGGCACTCCAGTTTTGGCAGTTTGATGGGCATCGCTGCCATGCAAGCACGGCTTCAGGCCGTTGTACCGCTCAACCAGGTTCTCTGCGGATAAAGCTTTTCTACCTAGCCAAAAATCCCTTTGGTTTGGGTTGGAGGCAAAAATGACATGCGCAAACCGTTCGATTTCCTGCCGCAATACTTCATCGGCACCCTCTTTCAGTGCGGAGGTACCGTCATTCTCTTTCGCCGCGACTGCGATGATCAGGTTGGCTTGTGCCCACTGGCTGTTTTTGTGCTTGTCTTTTAACTCTTGAAACGAAACCTTGAAGCGCTCAGCGCCATGTCGCAGGGCAGCCTGGTCATCTTGGATGTCAGGGTTCGCTCGCTTTCCAAGCCTTCTCAAATCGCTTGGGGCGCACCTAAACTCGTCATCAAAGGCCTTGAAGGTGAGCGAGGCAAGAAAGCGCTCAAGCTCTTCCAGGTGATTTTCTTCGTCGGGGCACACCAATAGGTGGGCGTTGATCCACGATTTTGCAGTTCCTACATCGAAGCGAATTTCGACATTGGGAAAGAGTAGTTCGCAGCGTGGAAGTCTGCCCCCCTGCTTGTGCTCAATCAGCTGTCTGTAGGTATCAAGCAGGTAATAATCTGTCACCGCAATCGCGCTGATCGCCGGAGAAGCCTCTTCCAGAGCTTTGAGATAACCTTCCCAGTCCCCCTTGAATTGGTCGTTGAACAACGTGCCTGGCGCGTGCACGTGGGGATCCCATCGAAGCCAACGGGATCCAGAGGACAAAGGCTTTGGTTCAGTCTGCATATTACGTCCCAGTAGGCAGAAAAAGAGGTGCACTGCCGTCGCGCCGTCCGGGTAAGCAGACGCGAGAGCAGGCTGTCATAGTGCCACTATTTTGGATTCATCCAGTGGTGTCAATCTAAAGCCGATGGGTCGAGAGCTAATGAGATGGTCAGCCCGATCCGAGAAACCCGGAGTGTCTACACTTTCCGGGTTTCTCTCTAACGTCGAGGAGATCGCTCATGAACAACGGCCTCAAACTTTTAGGCATCGACATTGGTAAAAACAGTTTTCACCTCATAGGCCATGATGCAGGCGGCCACCAGGTACTGCGCAAGTGCTTCAACCGCAATCGCCTGCTGCAGTTTGCGGCTCAGATTGAACCTTGCACCATTGCAATGGAGTCGTGCGGTGGCTCTCACTGGCTTGCCAGAAAACTCGCCTCGCTGGGGCATCGGGTGAAGTTGATTGCTCCGCAACATGTGAAGCCCTATGTGACGGGCAACAAGAATGACTTCATTGATGCCGAAGCCATTTGCGAAGCGGCCTCCAGACCACGTACCCATTACGTTGCCGCCAAGACTGTGGAGCAGCAGGTACTTTCCGTACAACATCGTCTTCGCGAGTCACTGGTTTGCCACCGTACTGAAGCCATCAACAGGGTGCATGGTTTTTTGCTTGAGTTTGGAATTGCCTTGCCCGCCACCAAGGCAGCGATCGCCAAAGTGCCTGAGCTGATTGACAATTCACGTAGCGACCTGCCGCTTCAGCTCAAAAGGATCATGGAGCATTTACTGGAGGATATTCGGCGTCTTGATGCAGAGATCAGGGCGTGTGATGTGCAAATCAAGCAGCAACTGGCGCAAGACGATGCCGGTACACGCCTGATGACTATTCCTGGCATTGGACCTATCACCGCCAGCGCACTTGTGGCGGATCTGGGAGACGCTTCCAACTTCAAGACTTCACGAGACCTTTCCGCTTTTCTAGGACTGGTTCCCAGACAGTTCTCTACAGGCGGGAGACCCGTATTGCTGGGTATCAGCAAGCGAGGTGACAGGCGCATGCGAACCCTGCTGGTGCAAGGGTCTCGAGCGCTCATGATTCGAATAGATCGACGCGAGGATGCCCTTGGGCAGTGGGTAAGAAACTTGTTGGCACGCAAGCATCCGAACAAGGTGGCATGTGCCTTAGCGAACAAGCTGGCAAGAATCGTATGGGCGGTGCTCAGACGAGGCGGCACCTACAACGCGTCAATGATCTGAGTAAAACGTAGACATACCGGCTTTTGCTACGCAGTGATGATGACGATAAACAGCTCATGGCCTGACTGAGAACCTGATAGGCAAAGCAGCCTTCGAGGCTTTAGGGGTTTTTGAGGACAGTTGGGCGGCGAATACTCATCAAGGGCCGGGCAGCGAGATTGCCCAGAATGAGCCCGGATACATTAGCGCAAGCATGCTTTACCGCTCATCGAACTGCGATTGCAGGAGGTGGGCTGACCATACATTGCCTACGTGGTAGGTATATTGCCGTCAATCCATTTGAGTGAATGAGAAGGGCAGATATATCCAAAAGGTGACATTAGTGTTTGCTATGGGATGGTTGGGTAGCTCGAGCTGTAGTGGTCTAATGATTCCGGACACCCATTAAGGCGAGAATGCTCGCCTGAACGAGGTCGAGCCGGCCTAAAAAATTGAACAAATCAATAGAGCGCCATGATGCGCTTCATGTTCTCACGCAAAGCACTGCTTAAATCTGCTGCCCAAATTGCTCACGCATCTGCATCCAGTCGAAGAAATCCTCGGTGGCGAAACCAACGCTACAGTCGGCATCAAATCTCTCGTCGATTCTGGCGAGAATCATTTGCTGAGCCTGGGCTGGTGACGTAGGAAAGAACGCCCCACCAGGCTCACCGTGCATGAAGAAGTCGCCAAGCTTTGCTCCGCAGTGTTCACAGTGGTTCATGAGGTACCGGCTGTCAGCCGTCTTGCTGTAGGCGTACTTGAAATGGTCGGTAAATCGACGAATCTGTTTAGTTACCTGAGGCGACAGGCTTTGCACATTAGAGACTGTTCCACGGTACTCGTGGCACTTCCACTCACCCAGGTTGCTGGCGAGGGAAAAATCTTCATCCTCGTCCACAAAGTAATCGAACTCTTCATGATTCTCGGGCAGCATGAACGAGAATACGCGCGTCCGACTGGAGCATTTCCAGCAATCGGAAACTGACTCGATCACATAGTAATAAGGTGCCCTGACGCGAAATTCCGGTTCATGTTCCAGATCTAAGTCCTCTGGCACCGATAGCCAGCGGGCGAAGGGACCTGGCTCGACGCCCTCGGGGACGTACCAGGTTTTAAGATTTGGGTCCCAACGGGCGCCGAGAGATTTGGCTTCATCTTTCTGTGAGAACGGTACGGTCAGATCGATCCTTGTCATTGCTGCTCCTTTGCCTATCACCAACTGCAATATCTCGAGTTGAAGAGTTTCTGGCCTTATCCGAACTTTGTAAGAATGCCTTTAGTATCCCAGAAAAAAGCGGCCAGTCAGAAGATCCGGCTCCACAAAAAAAGGCCCGCAAAACGGGCCTTTGAACATCATTTTCTGACCGCTCAGCGAGCAGTCAACGCCGAGTAACTGTTCATCAAATTCCGATAGTTCGGAATCCGCTGCGACAGCAGATTGCCCAAACCTTCGATATCGTTGCGCCAGTCGCGCTGCAGCTCACACGCCACCGAGAACCAGTTCATCATCTGGGCACCAGCCTGAGTCATGCGGTTCCAGGCGGCCTGCTGCACAGCTGTATTGAAGGTGCCGGAAGAGTCAGTCACCACGAACACGTCAAACCCTTCAGCCAGCGCCGACAAGGTCGGGAACGCTACGCAGACATCTGTCACCACACCGGCAATGATCAATTGCTTACGACCGGTGGCCTTGATCGCTTTGACGAAGTCTTCGTTGTCCCACGCGTTGATCTGGCCGGGGCGGGCGATGTAGGGCGCATCCGGGAACATCTCCTTGAGTTCCGGTACCAGCGGGCCATTCGGGCCTTGTTCGAAGCTGGTGGTCAGGATGGTCGGCAGTTCGAAAAACTTCGCCACGTCGGCCAACGCCAAGACGTTGTTCTTGAACTCGTTCGGCGTGAAGTCCTGTACCAGCGAAATCAAACCTGTCTGGTGATCGACCAGCAGAACTACGGCGTCGTCTTTGTTCAGGCGGTTGTAAGTGGCGTTGGTCATGGCGGAATCCTTTTTCGAAGTGGTGAGTGGCTGTCGTTTCAACGTGTGGCTAGATTAATGTCCATCTGAAAGTTGAAAAAGCACTTGAAAAAGGTTTGTCTGTCAACCTGCAAGAGACAATTAAAAAGCGTGAAGAGTTAGTCCTGAACTTGACCGATGACAGTTAGCGAGACACTACTTTTTATCAGGCGGTCGCTGATCGTGCGAAACACTGTCTGTTTCGGGAAGGGCACAGTTGTTGGTCCGGCATCGAGCGCTGCCATCAGGATGAGGCAGCCATGCCAACTGCGGACGCCAGCGGCAGAAGAGGCGATAGGCGACATTAAGCAGCGGTCTGAATGCTGGCCATGACAACGGTGCAGCCCAGGCACCGAGGCCCGCTGCTCGCCAGCTCCAGAGTGTTGCGTCCAGACCTGTGACCCACGTTCCATCGTCAAACCTGGCGTGCAGGGCTGATTCCATTTGTTCGAGTGTGTATCCCATGGCTTGGGGATCAAAGGCTTCATCACTGATATCGACGAAGTGGAGGCGATCGGGTGCAGTATGCGCACGCAAGAGTTTGATTTCTCGCGCGCAGAGCGGGCATTCACCGTCAAAGTACAGGGTCAGAGGCCACTTTGTGTTCTCGTGCATCGATGAGTGTCCCATAGCGGCTTAAGTGGCGTTCTCAGCTTCAGAACAGATTCAGGCAACTCGGTTCCGTCAGGACCCGCACGCGTCAGGTCGCGGGCTGGCGCTGTGTTGCAATCCATAGCTGTTCGTTTTTAGGCATCCATGAATTACGGTGCAAGCAAAATCGAGGTCATCGGTTTGAATACGACTTCAGGCGGGATGTTGGACATCTCGTCCGGCTTTCTGTCTATCGCCAACGAGGCGTAGCCATGAGCCGTGCTCCAGGCGAGCAGGGTGCGTTGTTCAAGCAGCGCCGGGTCAGGCTCCGCACCATTTTGCGCAATCCATGCCGTACGAATCGACTGTCGAAGCTGATGAAGAGCGGCTTCGCCGGATTTCAGAAGTCGGGGCAATGAGCGGGTGGCGCGGTCTCCGCCCAACATCAGCCGGAAGTGGTGCGGATAGGTGGTCGCAAACTTCACGTACCCGAGTCCGGCGCCCATCATGGGGTCTTTTATTTCGGTCTGAACGGCGCTGATGATGTCTATCAGGCGTTCATAGCCGTCGGCCGCCACTTCGGAAAGCAGGTTATCCATCGAGCCAAAATGGTGGGCGGGTGCCGAGTGGGAAACATTGGCTCGTCGTGCGCACTCACGCAGCGAAAGCCCCCGTACTCCGGATTCGCCGACGATGTCCCACGCCGCCTGACGTATGACGGCAGCCAGGTTTCCGTGATGGTAGGAGCGGGTGGTTTCTGATTTCGGCATAGGGCATTTCCGCCAATTATTAAAATAAAAGTTACCCGGCATTCTCCTCCACCTATCTTGTCACTGACAAGATGCGCTGTTTTAATGCCGTCAGATCACCCGATCTGCACGAGGAGTTGCCGTGAAAAAGCTCAACAGAAAAATCCGTATGTTGACCCAGCTGTTTCTCCTGAGGATAGCCAGTCGGGTTTTGCCAGGCCCTACTGGAAGATACCTCGCCCGGCGATTCATTACGCCGCAGCCTGGTGAGCGCTCGAAGGCCGCATCAGCGGTAAGTGCATCATCAGGCGTACATACCGAGACTCTGACGTTGGGCGGCACCGATATAACGACCTACCAATGGGGTGATCCTTTGCGTGAGCCTTATGTGCTGCTCGCGCACGGCTGGTCAAGTTACGCGTTGCGTTTCGTCGAATGGATTCCGATGCTGCGTTCGATGGGCTATGCCGTGGTCAGCTTCGATCAACCTGCTCATGGAGCAAGCAGCGGGAAGATCAACCATTTGCCGCTGTTCGTCGAGATGATTCGGCAGGTGGGACGCCACTTCGGAAAACCGGCAGTCTTTATCGGACATTCCATGGGCGCCTCTTCGGTGATTTTTGCTCAGGATGAGGAGTGGTCTCCAGAGCGCTTCGTGCTCATCGCGCCGTTCGTGGCGATTTCAGAGAACGCCAGTCGGCAGTTTGAGACCGCGGGGATCTCGCCCAAAGCGTTCCCTTCATTTGAAGCGTACCTGTACTCGGTGACAGGCCGCCGGTTCGCTGAATATGAAGGCGCATTGCGTTTGCCCTTGATGAAAGGCCCTGCGCTGATCATTCACGACCGGCAGGATCGCGAGACGCCATGGGAGAAGGGCGCCCGGTTTGCAAAGCTATGGCCGGGCGCGCGTCTCTTTTCGACTGAAGGGCTGGGGCACAATCGCTTGCTCGACCATCCTTCCGTTATCAATGAGGTGATGAACTTCATCAAGCCGGAAAAATCATCTAAGGCCGGGTTGAGTGAATAGCCGAGCGGACAGTGTCAGCGCTGCGGTAACCAATAAGCCGCCGCAGGTTGAAACGACTCAGCGAATGGCGTCAGCCAAACCTGTCTCGATAAAGCGCACAGAACTTTCCATCGCCTGCTGACCTTCCGGCAGCATGGCCGCGTAGAAATGCCAGGCGTGGAACATCGCAGGCCACACTTCCAGGTTCACACGAACGCGGTTGTCCGCCAGGTGAGTGGCAAGGCGTATTGCGTCGCTCAGCATCAGCTCGTTCTCGCCGATCTGCACCAGGATGGGTGGAAGTCCGGTGACGTCGGCGAAAACCGGCGAGGCCAGAGGGTGATTGGCGAGCGTGTCGCCTAAAAACGTTCTGGCCAGTATGTCCAGCACCGACTTGGAGTTCAGCGGGTCCAGACCTTCCCGATTGCTCATGGAAGCGCCTGTGTGTTCGAGGTTTGCCCAAGGCGAGATGGAAGAACCCACCGCCGGTAACGGCAGCCCTTTGGATTTGGCCGCCACCATCACGCTGACCACCATGGCTCCGCCTGCCGACTCGCCTGAAAAGGCGATTCGGTTCGCCGGGATGTTCTGTTCAAGCAGCCACTCGTAGGCGCGCAGTGTGTCGTCGATGGATGCCGGGAATTTGTGTTCCGGTGCAAGACGGTAGTCCGGCATGTACACGCGGGCGCCGAGCATTTTCGCGTAGTTGCCGCCGATGCCGTGGTAGCCGTCCGGACGCCCCACAATATAAGCGCCGCCGTGGATGTACATCACGACTGCGTCGGTTTTGATCTCGTCCGGGGTGACCAGTGTGCCTGGCACGCCGCCCATGTCGACCGCCTCGAACCTGACGCCGGCAGGCGCTGGATTCTGCGCGAGCATTTTTGCGTAGGCGTCGCGGATGTCGCTCATTTTCGTGGTGGTATCCAGTCCCTTCAGGACGGGGACCAGATCGCTCAGGCTGTTGGCCCAAGTGTGTACGGCGGATTCGACTTTCGTGTTCATAACGATCTCAATGGGTAGTGAATTAGCTAATTGAGATATTATTCTTATGATTCGGGAATAGGGTTCCCCATAAAGGGTGCAGCAGAGCCCGAGCTTGGAGCATTGGACACGTATGGAAATTCACAACCTGAACGACATCGCCGCTTTTGTGAGTTCGGTGAACGCGGGTAGCTTCACCGCTGCGGCCAGGCAACTGGGGCTCACGCGTTCGGCAGTCGGCAAATCGATTGTGAGGCTGGAAGCTCGATTGCAGGTGCGTCTGCTCAACCGGACAACCCGCAGCCTGAGCCTGACGGACGACGGTCAGGTCCTCTACGAACGCTGTGTTGGCATCCTTCAGGATCTGGACGATGTCGAGGACGCACTGGCATTTCGTCGTTCGACACCCAGCGGCCGATTGCGCATGAGTCTGCCGGTCGCCTTGGGCAGGCTCCACGTTCTCCCTCACATTGAACGCTGTCTGAAGGACTGGCCTTCGCTAAGCGTGGACGCGACGTTTTCTGATCGATTGGTAGATCTGATTGACGAGGGGTTTGATCTGGCGATGCGGATCGGCCCGCCCAAAGAGGATTCCCGGCTGCTGACGCGCACCGTTGCGTACCAGCAGATGATCACCTGCGTTTCACCGCACTACCTCGCCGACCATCCACAACCCCAGACGCCCGAGGAGCTGTCTGCGCACGAATGCCTGCATTTCGTCAGCGGGGGAAGATTGCTGCCGTGGCATTTCCGGGTGAACGGCCAGACGGTCGGTTTCACGCAAGGCGGACGGCTACAGATGGACAGCGCTGAAGCGCTGCATCAGTCTGCGTTGGCTGGTTTGGGCATCACGACGCTTCCGTCTTATGTCGTGAGTCATGACCTGCGCAGCGGCAAGCTGGTTCGAGTGCTCGCAGATTACGCTGAGGCCGCAGAGCCTATCCGGATCATTTACCCCAGCAAGCGGCACCTTTCGCCCAAGATACGGTTGTTTATCGACCGGCTGGTTGAGGCGTGGTCGCCGTGTGCTCCGTGGGAAGAGGGTCGGGATTGATACAGTGGGTTTACCTGATTAGAAGTTCGATGCGCGGTAGCGTCCATGCAAATGTAGCGCGGCCACCCGCTAATGTTACTGGAATTAAAGCGCTCTCGCTCAAAGCAGTACGCTACCTTTCAATGTTATGCTGCGCTGAAAACGAGGTGGTCAGTTTTAAATGAGTCTGGCCCCTACTGTATTGTTTGCTCGCACGTGTAGTGCTTGAAAAGTAGCTCAATGATTACTTTTGCTCCGTCTTGAGTGATGCATTCAATTGACAGCGGTTCATTGATGTTGTCATTGAGAAACGTTCTGTCGTATGGAGACAGCTCTGCAGTTATTATGACGGTGTCGCCTGTTTGGAAATGGCTTGGCTTTAGGGATGTGAAGATGTCCTGATAGTTGAGCAGGCGTGAGCGGACACTGCCGCCGTATGTGCATTCGAATGTAAAGGTGGCTAAAGCTGGATGGGCTTGCCTTATCTCAATGCTATAGTCTCTCGTCCATTTTTGCGTCCCGGCATCAAGGTTTTTCAACGAGAGTATAGGTGTGCCCGGTTTGAAGCCCTGCTGAGGCTCGGCCGACATCACAAGAGGTCTGCCGGAAAATTTCTTCTCGTGGTTTTCCTTGATGTTCCGTAGGTCACTGACTTTATACGTTGCTGTGTCGTTGGTGAGCATGTGGTGTGGATAGCACATATATAAAAGATTGTCGTATGCCCTACGGTCTTCATTGTTCTGATCTATGTTGAATCTTTCTCCTCCAGGCTCTGCTGCTTCAATATGACAGAGTTGCCCTATGTAAACGCCCTCGGCGGAAAGCATGGACTCTTCGCAGTCCGGAAATGCGCACTGATTACCTGATCGGAGCTGCAAGGCTCTTAGTGTTTCCGGAAGAGGATTCAATCTTTTGGGTTTTTCTGTCATGTCAGAGTCTTGAATAATGTGAGTGGGAGGCTGCAGTGTGGTTGCGTTACCCATTTTTTTGTTGAGAGTGACAGCTTTCATTCTTTACAGATCAAGCCTAATGACGGAATAGAAAAAACTCAACCCGTGATCGAAAAATATTCGCGATGTTTTTCATGACGTCGTCTCTTTCATTGGTGATGGTGAGTCGGATACATGTACCCCTGTTAACAGCGGATGATGTTATTGAGGTACTCAAGCTGTTGCGGATATAGTGTTTCTAATATCAAAGCGAGTCCTAAAGTTAATCGCAACCTTTCCGCCCAACCCCCCGCCAGGCCGCCTCCGCCAGCCCCCCCTTGTAAACCTCTGGCCCGCGCTTCACCCGCCCGGAAAGCCAGGCCCTGCAGTAACTCTCCGCCGCACCAATCACCAGTGACGGCATCAGTTCAAACGGCAAATCCAGCAATGCCTCCCGACGCCCCGGTTCGGCAAACCACTCTCTCAACTTCGCATTCCTCGCGCGGTTGGCTTCTTCAAGCTGCTCACTGAACCCGCTTTTGGCCACGGCAAAGCGTGCCTGGTACTGAAAGCGCGCCCAGTCCGGTTGGCTGACGACCCAGTCCACGTAGCTGTTGACCATGGCGTAAACCCATTCCCTGGTGGTGCTGATGTCGCTCAGGTAGTGGTCGCGAAGTCTGGCCTGGTCTTCGAGGGCGGCCATGTAAAGGGCGGCGACGAGGCCTTCCTTGTTTTCGAAATGGTGATAAATGGCGCCGACGCTCATTTCGCTTTCGGCGCGAATGGTGTCGATGGTGGTGGCTTCCACGCCGTGCTCGTTGAACAGGGCGAGGGCGCAGCGAAGGATGTGTTTCTTGGACTCGGAGCGACGGCCGGGGTAGCAGCGATCAAGGAGGTCGGCAGGTTCCATTCTTCGGTCCAGGCAAAAGAGGGGATGGTAATGGATGTGGCGGTCTGACACGAGCGATTGACAGGAAGTCAGAATACAGAATAGTGTTCCGTAACAGAATAATATTCTGTAAGCCCCATTACGATAAAAACCAGAGGCATCCCATGAGTCAGACTCTCAGCATGTACCAAAGCGTTGGCGCGTCAGCGTTCAGCAATATGGCCTGTCAGATGGCCCCGTATTTCAGCACCATCACGCCTGAAATCTCGGTTCTGGCGCCGGGCCGTGCAGAGGTCAATGTGCCGTTTCGCAAGGAGATCACCAACCATCTGGCATCGGTTCATGCCATTGCGCTGTGCAACGCGGCCGAGTTGGCGGGTGGAATGATGACCGAGGTCTCGATACCGGCAGGCGCTCGCTGGATTCCGAAAGGCATGACCGTCGAGTATCTGGCCAAGGCCAAGACGTCGATTCATGCGGTTGCAGATGGCAGCGAGATCGACTGGACGTCGTCGGGTGACAAGGTGGTGCCGGTCGATATATTCGACGAGGGCGGCGTGAAGGTGTTTACCGCACGCATCACGATGAACGTGAAACTGGGCTGAGGCCCATCGGACAGCATTCGCCCGCCGTTGCGGCGGGCGATTGGCTTTCAACCTAGTCCATCACCTCTGCCACACCCTGATCTTCTCCCAGAAAACCACCGCTCTGGTGCTGCCACAACCGCGCGTAGGTGCCATTCCTTTCGAGCAGTTCGCTGTGGGTGCCCTGCTCGATGATGCGTCCGTTGTCCATCACGATGAGTCGGTCCATGGCTGCAATGGTGGACAGCCGATGGGCGATGGCGATGACGGTCTTGCCTTGCATCATCTCATCAAGGCTTTCCTGAATCGCCACTTCGACTTCCGAATCCAGTGCGCTGGTCGCTTCGTCAAGCAGCAGAATCGGAGCATTCTTGAGCATCACCCGGGCAATCGCGATGCGCTGGCGCTGGCCGCCCGACAGCTTGATGCCGCGCTCACCCACCAGCGTGTCATAGCCGCTGTGGCCTTGCTTGTCGGTCAACTGATTGATGAAACCGTCAGCCTGAGCGTTGATCGCCGCCCTGCGGATATCCTCGTCGGTCGCATCCGGTCGGCCATAAGCGATGTTGTCGCGAATCGAGCGGTGCAGCAGCGACGTGTCCTGCGTGACCATACCGATGGTGCTGCGCAGGCTGTCCTGGGTGACGTGCGCGATGTTCTGCCCGTCGATGCGAATCTCGCCGCTGTCCACGTCGTAGAAGCGCAGCAGCAGGTTGATGAGGGTGGATTTGCCCGCACCGGAGCGGCCCACCAGACCGATTTTCTCGCCCGGACGGATGCTCAGATTCAGGCCATCGAGCACCTGACGCTCGCCGTTGTAGTTGAAGCTCACGTTGTCGAACGTCACCGCGCCGCCAGAGGTGACCAGCACGCCTGCATCTGGCGCATCCTGAACCTTGGGACCGCGGGTCAGGGTTTCCATGCCGTCCTGTACTGTGCCGATGTTTTCGAACAGCGAGGTCATTTGCCACATGATCCAGTGCGACATGCCGTTGACGCGTAACGCCATGGCGGTAATGGCCGCCACTGCGCCTGTGCCGACTTCACCTTGGTGCCACAGATACAGGGCGTAGCCGCCAGCGGCCATGATCAATGCGACGACCAGGGCCTGATTGACAATCTCGAACTGGCTGACCAGGCGCATCTGGCGAAAACCGGTCTGCTTGAAGTCTTCCATCGCGGCGCGTGCGAAGTGCGCTTCACGTTTGGAGTGGGAGAACAGCTTGACCGTCGTAATGTTGGTGTAGGCGTCCGAGACACGTCCGGTCATCGATGAACGTGCATTGGCCTGTTCCTGGCCGACCTTTCCCAGGCGGGGCACGAAATACATCATAGCCAGCCCGAACAGCGCAATCCACGCGAGGAAAGGCAGCATCAGTTTCAGGTCGAAGCCGCCCGCCAGCGCGATGATCGCAATGAAATACACGCCGATGCCGGGCGCGATCTCGATAAGGGTGAACAGCACTTCGCGAACGGAGAGCGCTGTCTGCATCACCTTGGTCGTGACACGGCCGGAGAACTCGTCGGAAAAGAACGAAAGGCTTTGCCGCAGCATCAGCCGGTGGAAATCCCAGCGCAGCCGCAGCGGCAGGTTGATCGCCAATACCTGATGCTGGACCATGGTTCTCAACGCCACCAGCCCGATGCTGACTACCAGAATGATACCGATGCCCCACAGCACTTGGCTTTCCTGCCCGCTGACCTCACCGCCCGCCTTCCACGTCGAGAGCAGATCCACGACCTGCCCCAGGAAGGAAAACAGCCAGGCTTCGTAAATCGACACACTGGCGCCCAGTAATGCCAGCGCGAGGATGTAACCGCGGGCACCCCGTGTGCAGGCCCATAGAAATTTCACCAAGCCTTCAGGCGGTGGTGGTGTTTCGTCGGGCGGGAAAGGGTCAAGCCGTTTTTCAAATGCCTGAAGCATCAGCAGTCTCCATGGGAATCAGTTAAAGCGATCCTGTCGTTGCGCTGTACGTTGAGCTTCCGGGACAAGGTGCCGCGCTCAAGAGTAAAAGTGAAGCTGTGTAAAGTCAGTCAGTAGCAGACCTGCTGCAGGAGCAGGGGTTGCACTTGCAAGCACCGGATTGTGGAGGAGGGCAAGCTGCCTCTTCTCAAAACTCTGTAATTTACTGAAATGCACGCACGCCTGCTTCTGCCCGAAGGGCGTGGGAGCTCTCGGAGGCTACGACGGCAGCGATGGGCTGCGCAGCGGCCCCAGGTTGCATCTGACACACCGCGTAGGCAGGTATTGCTGCCGGTTTCCGGTAGATCGCCGGCAAGCCGCCTCCCACAGTTCGGTGTTTACTGCGCGACAGTGTTCAGTCAGACACTTTTGCTCGCCCGCATCTGCGGCGGGCGAACACTCCCTTGCAACTGCGTCAGTTACCCAGCGGTGGCGTGCGGGGCGGGATCACGCGTTTGCTGCCCATCGATTCAAAGGCCGAGGCAAAACGCAGCAGGTTGGAGTCGTCATACGCACGACCGGCGAAGGTCAGCCCGACAGGCATGCCGATATCGGCCATCAGACCCATCGGCACGGTAACGGTCGGTACGCCCAGATGACGGATGGCGAGGTTGCCGTTGGCGACCCAGACGCCGTTGCTCCAGGCGATGTCGGCGGACTCGATATTGATGTCCGCATCGGCAGGTCCAACGTCGGCCACGGTGGGGAACAACACGGCATCGAGCCCGAGTTTTTCCATCCAGTCTTCAAGGTCTATGCGGCGCGTCTGTTCCAGTCCGCGCAGGCCGTCCGGCAGCGTCGGGATTTCGTTCCAGGGCGTGATGCCGCGCTCGGCCATGCGCACGTATTCATCCATGCCAGCCGCCAGATCGTCCTCACGATTGGGCAGGGTGCCAGGGTCGTGCGGGAAGATTTTCGGCCCGTCGACATCGACGAGGCGATTCAACGCCGGGTCACCGTTGGCGCGCAGGAAGTCATCGAATGCCCAGCCGGAAAGATCCCACAACTCGTGGTGCAGAAACTCTTTCGAGACCAGCCCGCGGGTGAACACCGTTGGCGCGCCGGGACGATCACCTTCGCAGTTGGAAACCAGCGGGAAGTCGACGTCGATCACTTCGGCGCCTGCTGCAACCAAGGCCTGGCGTGCGTCTTCCCAGAGGTCGATCACAGAAGGCCGGGTGATGATGCGCTGGCCGGTCGGACCACCGATACCGGGTTTTTCAGCGGTGCCTGCATCAGGGTCGGCATTGATGTACATGCGCGGCACACCGAAGCGCTTGCCAGCCAGGCTTTCTGCGCCAGCACTCAACTCCGTGTAGGCGGCAGGGCGTACCGAGGCGACGGACGGAATCGGCACCCAAGGCTGCAGGCGCCACAGATCGCCGCGTGTTTCCGGGTCTTCGGCGACGATGACGTCCAGCACTTCCAGCAGGTCGGCCATGGTTCGGGCGTAGGGCACGACCACGTCCATGGTCGGCGTCAGCGGCCAGTTGCCGCGCACCGATATCACCCCGCGTGAAGGGGTGTAGGCGCACAGGCCGTTGTTGGAGGCCGGGCCGCGTCCGCTCGACCAGGTTTCCTCGGCCATGCCGAACGCCGCGAAGCTGGCGGCGGTGGCCGTGCCTGCGCCGTTGGACGAGCCGGAAGCGAAGGGCGCGGTCAGGTACTTCGCGTTGTAGGGGCTTTCGGCGCGTCCGTACACGCCACGCTGCATGCCGCCATTGGCCATCGGCGGCATGTTGGTTTTGCCCAGACAGATGGCGCCGGCAGCACGCAGACGGCCGATGGTGAAGGCGTCTTTCTGGGCGACCAGATCGACAAACGCCGGGCTGCCCGACGCGGCCGTCAGGCCCTTGACCAGATAACTGTCCTTGGCGGTGTAGGGGATACCGTCGAGGGGGCTCAGCGTTTCGCCTTTCGCACGACGCGCGTCAGACGCTTGCGCCTCGGCAAGCGCCTCAGGGTTAGGCACCACCAAAGCGTTCAGTGCCGTGGCAGTGTTTGGTCCGTCATAGGCTTCGATGCGTGCAAGGTACGCCTTAACCAGCTCGACGGCAGTGGTCTTGCCGGATTCAAGCGCCGCGCGCAGCTCGGCAATGGAGACTTCTGTGACTTCGATCATGGGATTCTCACCGACGGCTGATAGGGAACGGCACAGGCGCTCGCGTTGTGTGCACTCAGGTGCAGTTGCCTGCTTTGCGATAGCCCGCCGCCCTGGCTTTGGATTCAGAGTCGAAGGATATCCGATTTTTCGACGAGACTTTATCGTAGCTCGGGCAGCCCTGCGGCAGGTGATAGATGTGGCTGTTGAGGTTGCCGATAATCACGCCTGCCGAGGATGCGCGAGGTGCAGGTTTCTTCGCGTCAGGCTGCGTTGTGGCCTGGGCGGTTTTCTGCGGGATGGCGCTGACTACGCCGTCGCCGACCGGCTTGTAGCCTTGCGTCCAGGTACGGGCACGGCTGACGAACGGATTGGCATGGCCCATGACCGTTGCGATGCGACGATCACGTTCCTTTTCCCACGCCGTCACCGGGTATTGCTTGTCCCAGGCCATCAACAACTGTTGCTGCTGACGCGACATGTTCAGGTTGTACCGATCGAACATGTAAAAAGTGGTGCGGGCAACCATGCCTTTCACTTCGTCACGCGGTTCGGCAACGTTCTGCTGGAAATCGACCTTGGTCTTGCACTGGCCATACTGCGGCGCCACGCCTGAGGCCATGCCGTAGTTGTAATTGTTGCGGTCGCCGTTCACTTCGCCCACTGCCGGGTAAAGGTTGAACAGATCGGCTTCCATGGCCTTGAACACCGGGTCATCGTTTTCGCAAAATTCGCGTCCGCCTTTCTGCCAGCACTGACGCTGATGGCCGAAGGTCCAGGCCGGTACGATGTGCTCCCACTCGGTACGCTCTGCACGGTTCTCCTGTTTGCGGGCCTGCAGGCCACAGGAGCCAGCATCGATGCGGCCACCTGATTTTCCGACCCAGGTCCATTTGCAGCCGCAATAAAGATCGCCCTGAGCACTGCTGGCCTGATCGAGATAGATCTTTTGTTTGGCAACCACCTTGGCCTCGGAGAAGGTCGAAGGCGGCTCTGCGAAAGCGGGGTTGATAGCGAGGAACGACAGCGTCAATACGTAAAACAGAAATTTCATGAGTCAGCATATTTCAGGTTCAGGGGCGCGCATTGTACTCATGACAGCCCGAGGGTAAACGTATGATTCAGCTTGATTACAGTTGCGCCTTGAAGCGCGCACGGTGTTCTCTGGGCGTGATGCCGAAGGCTTTGATGAACCGGCGGATCAGCGTTGCCTCGCTGCCCATGCCGCAGCGTTGTGCGATTTCCTTGAGGGGTTTGCTCGACGTATCCAGCAGATGACGCGCCGCTTCCAGGCGGATCGACTCGACCATTCTGCTCGGTGTGCGGCCGGTGCTTTCACGGTACTTGCGGATGAAGGTCCGCTCGCTCATGTTCATGAAATCGGCGAGCGCGGTGACGGATAAATCATCACACAGATGCACATTCATCCAGGCATGAAGGTCGGAAAACTGGCTGCTCTTCGATTGCAGGGCCAGCGAGGAACTGAACTGGTCCTGATCGCCGGGACGCTTGAGAAACATGATCAGATGCCGGGCCACTTCAAGGGCTGCGGAGTGCCCGAGGTCCTGCTCGACGATGGCCAGTGCCAGGTCGATGCCTGACGTCACCCCGGCAGAGGTCCAGATAGCCCGGTCGTTGATGAAGATCGGCCCGCGCCTGACCTTGATGGCGGGAAAACGCTGTTCCAGTTCGTCGTACGCGGACCAGTGAGTAGTGGCTTCCCGTGCGTCCAGTTTGCCCGCAGTCGCCAGAGCAAACACACCCGTACAGACCGACACCAGACGCTGGGCCTTATCGGCATGCGTGACGAAGTGGCTGAAGAATCTGGCGTCCTTGCAGAAGTCATGGATGCCTGGCCCGCCGGGAACGATCAGCGTGTGCGCAGGTGTGGTGTCGGCGCACAGGTGTTCGGCGCTTAACGAGAAGTTGCAGAAGATGTCGGTCGGGGAGTCGAGGACGAGAACAGAGAGCGCGTAAGGCAGGTCGGCACTTTTGGCGAGATGGTTTGCAGCGACGAACACATCCAGTGGCCCGGCGAGATCCAGAAGACTGACGTGAGGGTAGGCAACGAACTGTATCGACTTGGCAGGCATTTATACGTGCTCCAGTGCCAGCGGCGGCGGGGGCTTCATCAGTTTGGCGGGAATGATCAACGCTTTGTCATTTATTGAATCAAGGGCCGATTTATCCTGATTCTGCTTTCTTCGGCAGCTTCGGGCACTGCCCTGTACACGTTGATCTTTTTGGAAGGTTCGGAGAACTGACGCCATGTCACGTCTGGTCAGTAGCATCATGGAATTCGACGCAAGAATGGACGCTGATCTCAACCACGAGATATCGGCCATGTTGTCGGCTATCGCGCAACAGTCGGAACAGTGCGCAGGTTGTGAACTGAGAAAAACCCGAGGGCCGCACGGATGGATCGTCGAATGTGTCTGGCGTGATTCAGGCTCCATGCACGACCATTTTTCATCGCCGCAATTGCAGGCGCTGATCCAGCTGTTGGTGTCCCGGTCGAGCAGGATCGTATTCGATATCCCTTGCTGAACAGATTGCGAAGCGTCAATCACTGTCGGGTCTCCAGACAGAGCAGCAGTTTCTTGAAGCGCTCGTTGCACACGGCTGCAACGAGCGCTTTTTATTGAACGTCTGACAGGTCCTTTAGAAGTCCAGCGTCAAACCCGCGTAGATCGCGCGACCATCGCCTGGCGCATGCAGCGACTGCTCCACGCCGCTGCTCGAGTCGTACCACACGTATTCGTAGTATTTGTTCGTGATGTTCTTCGCCTGTACATCCAGGCTCAGCTCAGGTGACAGCTGGTACGTTGCCCCAAGATTGAGCAGTACGTAACTGCCGTATTTGCCGGTGCTGTTGGTTCGTTCCAGATAGTAGTCGCTCTGTCCGTTGATCCAGGTCGAGACTTCGAGTTTGGGCGTCAGCCTATACGCCGAGCCTGCGCTGTAGAGGTGGTGAGGGACGTGATCCATCTCCTTGCCTTTACTGGCCGGAAGATTGGGGTTGGGTTTGAGGATTTCGGAGAACTGCCTGGAATAGGACAGCCACAGGCTGCTGGCGTCGGTGGGGTAGACATTGAGTTGCACATCCCAACCCTTGCGCAGGGTTTGCCCGACGTTTTCGGCATCACCCACGGCGTCGTTGAGCTTGCGCTGTACTTCATCCGAAGCTTTCTGCTCCCAGTACGCGATGCGTCCGTTGACCCAATCGACAGGCTGGAATTTGATCCCGGTTTCCCAGCCGTCGTTGATCGAGGGCTTCAAGTCATCAGCCTGCGTCGCCAGGCGATACGCCGCCGAGCCGACGCCGATCTGATAACTGCGGCCCCAGTTGGCGTACACGCTCGCCTGTTCCCACGGTGAATAGACCACGCTGAGTTTGGGCTGCCGAATCTGGCCGTAGTCGTTGACGTCGGCTCGCTCGCCGGTCAGCTCGTTGGTGTAGTCGCCATAGACTTTGTCGACGCGGTAAGCCGGAATGATCTTCAGCGATTTGAACGGCTCGATCACCGCCTGTACGTATGCGCCGTAAACGTCCAGGTCGAATTGCTGGTCGCGCGTCTGCGCCACCCGCGAACGTTGCTGGGTTCGATACCTGAGGCTCTGGTTTTGCTGACGCTGCACCTCTGCGCCACCTTCCAGCGCGAAGGCGTACAGATGCTCGACCTCGGGACGCCAGGTCAGGCTGCTCAGCGCGCCATATTGCGTCTCGTCGCTGTAGCGTTCCTGTTGCGACGAGGTGCGCCAGTATTGCGTCCAGCGTCGGTCTTCGAAGGTGTTCACATAGGCTTTGCTGGCCCAGCTCAACGTCTCTGACAGCGTCGCGTCCAGATGCAGGCCGAGCTGGTTCATTTCACGCTCGCCGGTGTCAGTGGCGTTGTTGGCGTAGGACTGGCGGGCATGGTCGCGTGCGTCGCGCCGGCTCAGGTAACCGGCCTCGTCGGCATCCACCGTGTAGTGACGGGCAGTGAGGCCCGCGCGCCAGCTTTCATCGTCGGCGGTGTAGAACCACTTACCGGAAAAGCTCATGCGTTCGGCTTCGGCGTGATTGCGATAACCCTCGCTGCCCTGATAGCTGAACGAATAGTTCTGGCTCCAGTTGCCTTGCTCGACGCCTTTGACCAGTTGCAGTTCGCGGGTATCGAAACTGCCGTAGCGCAATCGAAGTTTGCCGTCGTTACCGCCCTGGCGGGTGTTGATGCTCGCGTTACCGGCGATGTTGTGCAGGCCGTATCGCGGGTCATTGGTGCCGCGCACCACTTCGATGCTGTCGATTTCCAGCGGAAAGATCATGTCAATGAACGGCATGTTGCCGTCATTGGTGTTACTCGGAATGCCATCGATCAACAACTTGACCGCGTTGACTTCGCCTTCGCCATTGAAGCCGCGAAACGAAAGCTTGCCCGAGGTGGTGCCCTGGTTGAACTGCGTCAGCATCACCCCCGGAACGCGACCGAACAGTTCCCAGCTGTAATGCACGGGCTGTTTTTCCAGGATGTCGGCACCCAGTACATCGACTGAGCTGAGGATATTGCGGCTGGCCAGCGGGCCGTTCTGGCCTGCTGAAACGTCTACGGCACCGAGCGTAACGACCGAATCTGCGCTGCCACGGGTTTCGGCGATCGCCTCGCTGAGTGGCGTGAAGGCAAAAAGGCAGGACAGCATGACGGGCGATGCAGGGTATGAGGCACGGGGTGTTTTCATGAGCGGCGTATTCCACGCAAAAAAGTGACGCTGTCCCGACGTGCACGCATAAGCGCGCCCGAGGGTTCAGGTTGGGTCAAGTCACACAGCGAGGAACGGAAGAGGAGGCGAGCGGGGGCTGACGGCGGGCCACAGGTAGCGCGGAGGCGGCTGCGCCCAGGAGCGGACGGTGATCGGTGAAATGCTTTTTGCCGGAGCCAGATTCAGCATCCAGTCGCAGGCGTGGCTGGCCGTCAGCACAGTGAAGGAGGAACACACCGGGCAGGACAGTTGGGGGAGTGCGTGCTGCTTCTGATCAGACTCGCTGGCGTCCAGGCCCGCGCTGTCTGAGCCATCCAGCGAACAGTAACCCCCGTTCAGGCCGCTGAGTGCCAGACCGCTCATTTGTCCGTGATGCAAACCGCAGAAGAAAAGGCTCAGCAGGACGCTGGCGTAGAGCGTCCATGCAATAAGCGACCTTTCATCACGGGTTATTTTCATGGGGCGCAACTCTATCACCGCCGCTGCTTTGCAAGCATCGGTCGCGTGTGGCGAATCGTCGCAGTTGTGGGCCTTGCCGAGTGTTCAGCTCAATGGCTGAATGTTGTTTGAAAGAAGGTTGAAGCGGATGCGTAAGGCGATGCAAGTTGGCGAGCGTCATTTTGTGTCATGAACGATATCGCCAGAAACACCAGGCCCATCGCCGCCGGAATGGCGCCCTTGGGTTTGCGCACGTTCAAGTGAGCCATGGCGGACAGGATCAAGTGATAAAGGATGCCTGCGTAGGCAAGGTCACTGAGTGCCACGTTGAAGCGCGACAGAATTACCGCAGGGCCGAGCACTTTTACCGCGATCATGAAGGGGATAAGTCCCGTGGCTGAATAGCCCAGTTCAGCCTGGGCTTCACGTACATAGGTTTGTTTTGTGACGTACATGAGCGCCGACGCGAAATACAGCAGCGACAGCAGGGCGGTGCTGGTCCAGTAAACGTAGAGAGTCATAAGGTTCTCGCTATTGTTTGTATTCGACAGACGGCGAGAATGTAGACTCGTATGAAAACTGACAAGTAGGATGAAATAAGGTGGATTAGTATGGAAAACCTGACTAATACCAGCGCCCATTTGAACATGCATGAAGAAATGCGCCGCGCATTCTCATTGCTGTCAGGCAAATGGAAGCTGGAAATCATGTGGCTGATCAATCAGCGCGTCTATCGTTTTGGCGAACTGCGCAAGGCCATTCCCGGCATCACCCAACACATGCTGACCGCGCAACTGCGCGAGCTTGAGGCAGACGGGCTGTTGACGCGCACCGTGTTCGCCGAAGTGCCGCCGCGCGTGGAATATGAAATCACCGAAAAGGCCCGCGGGCTGGGACCGACCATGGAAGCGCTGACGATCTGGTGGCAGGAACATGGTGCCAGCGTGCCGGTCAGGTCCGCTGGGCGTGGTCGTGTTGCGCGGGAGTCAGGCACGAAATCCAGCTGAAGACACGGGATGTCCTGATCGGGCAAAAACCGCTGACTGGCTCGGCGAAGTTTTGGGAAGAGACCTCGCCCATTTCCGACTCAGCGCTGTCGCGCAGCAAACCCCGGACTATGGGAGGCGGCTTGCCGGCGATCTGCCGGGAACCGGCAGCAAGACCTGCACACACGGTATGTCAGATGTAACCTGGGCCCGCTGCGCAGCCCATCGCTGTCGTCGTAACCTGCGAGAGCTCCTACCCCCTCCGGGCAGAAGCAGAGTTCAGCACTTTTTCGGCAATCAGTCTTACAGCCTGAACCTGCCCACTTCCTGCTGCAGACTGGTCGCGAGATTTTTCAATCCACCGCTGGTCTTGAGCAATTCCTGAACGGACATGTTGTTCTGTTCTGCCATTTGTGCGGAACGCTCCACGCTGCGAGCGACATCCTGGCTGGCGACGGTTTGCTCGCGCAAGGCAAAGGATATCTGGTCCACCACATGCAAAACCTTGCTGGAGCTGTCGCGGATTTCGATGATCGCCTGACCTGCATTGCCTGCCATTTCCACGCCGTTGTTCACTTCCAGCACGCCGCTGCGCATGCTCTCGACGGTCTCTCTGACGCCGGCCTGGATTTTCTCGATCATGCCGGCAATCTCTTTGGTCGATTTGCCTGTGTTCTGTGCCAGCAGGCGCACCTCGTCGGCCACGACGGCAAACCCGCGTCCCTGTTCGCCAGCCCGTGCAGCTTCGATGGCGGCATTGAGCGCCAGCAGGTTGGTCTGATCGGCGATGCCCTGAATCACGCTGATGATCGATGAAATATGCTCGGAGTGCTGGCCCAGGCCTGAAACCTGCGTCGATGAATGCTGCACGGTCCTGGCAATGCCGTTCATGCTCGACAGCGTATTTTCGATGACCTGCGCACCCTCTTTGGATTGCTCACCCGAACGGCTGGCGATCTGATGGGCTTCGTCGGCGTTTTCGGAAACATGGTGAATGCTGACGGTCAGCTCTTCGATGGTGGCGGCCATCATCGAAGCCGAGGTGGACTGCTCCTGGATGGCGCCGGACAGTTGTTCGGAAGCACCGGAAATCTGCTGCACAGACACCACCAGTTGGTTCGAGGCCTGACTGATCTGTTGAATCATCTCGCGCAGGCGCTTCTGCATCCGGTCGAAGGCTTTGGGCAATTCGTCATGGCTGCTGGTGTCGATGACCGTGTCCAGCCTGCCATCGGCAATCGCTGTGGCGGCGTCGATGGCCAATTGCAGGCGTGCTGTGGTGCTGCGGCCCAGTACCGTTGCCAAAATCGCGGAAAGGAGCGCGGCCGCAATGCCGCCGCATATCAGAATCAGCAGTGCGAAGTGCTTGGCGTCGACCATGTTCTGGGTTCTGACGACCAGCAGCACGTTTTCCGCGGCGCTGATTTCGGCCAGGGTTGCACGCATGCTGTCCATCTTGGCTTTGTCGGCACCGGAGGTGATGCGCTTATCCAGTTCATCATCAGGCAGATTGCGCGCGGTCAGATCCCTGCGCATGGCAACGATGGCGTTGACGTCATCTTCAAGCCAGCGCTTGTAGGTGTCTCCCAGAGAAGCGAGGCGTCGCTGTTGTTCAGGATTATCGGCCGTCAGCTGTTTGAGCATATCCAGCTCTTCGGTGAAGCGTTTTTCACCCATGACAAGCGGCTCGAGAAACGCATCTTTCGAGGCAATGACAAAGCCGCGCATGCCGGTCTCGATATTGATCAGTTGTTCCAGAGCCAGTTGCGCTTCGCTGAGGACTTTGTAGGTGTGCACGTTACTGTTGGTAGCGTCCTCAACCTCCTCGAATCCCCTGTAGGCACTGGCCACCAGAACGGCGATAAGCACGACGATAGCGATAAAGCTGAAGTAAAGCTTCTGCGAAATGCTGAGCTTGTTGAGCATGGTGTCAGTCCTGAAACTTGCCTCCCTGGCAGTCCGATGATTTTTTTGTGAGAAGAGCGGCAGTGTTCAAAATTTTTAAGTGATGCCATTTAGATATCATGGTTTCGACTGTGCCTTGGTGAACTTGAGGGGCGAGCGTTAACTATTCGAAATATTGTGAAATAATTTTATTAACTCTCTGTTTTTAAATATTTTTTATTTGGATTTTGGTCGTAATTTATAACGCTTTAAAAGACGAAAGTTGATATTTTGACGGCATAAAGTTGACAGATGCTCGGTAACTTGATGGTCTAAGATGACTACTTCTCGACTGTCTCGGGCTGTGCAGCAATGACACATGACACCTCGCTTGAACTGGCTTCCCGCCTGATCCGCAACATCAATGAGGTCTCGCTTGAAAAGCAGGTTCGCGACCCGTTGTATGAAAGTCTGGCAGGGCAGTTGGCAACGGGAACGGCCGCCAGCAAGTTGGGCGCCTCCATCGATATCGTTGCGCCGGGCAAGCGCTCCTGCCCTTATCATTTTCATCATGCGCAGGAGGAAATGTTCATCGTCATTGAAGGTGAAGGCAGCCTGCGGGTTGCAGACCAGATGCTGCCCATCAGGACTGGCGATGTGATCTTCATCCCGCCAGGGCCGCAGTACCCTCACCAGATCATCAATACCTCGTCAGCACCTCTGAAATACCTGTCGATCAGCACCCGTGAAAAACCCGAGATCTGCGAGTACCCCGACTCCGGCAAGTACCAGGCCATGGCGTCCGGTGAAGGCGCTGCTTTCGTGGCCAGACAGCGGGTCGATCTGAATGTGGACTATTGGGATGGCGAGCCTTAAGCCGCACACTCTCGTGCACATGCGCACGGGTTGCTGTGCCTGTATGCTTCTGCCGACTCAAACGTGAAGTAAACGAATTCATCATGTCCGAAAACGTGCCCGATACCGCCGCAGCGCCAGCCGCCAAACGTCGTCGCATCCCGAAAGGGGATTTGCGTAAGGTCGATATCATCAAGGCAGCGCTGGTGATCTTTGCCCGCGATGGCTTTGCCGGTGCGTCGCTGTCGAACATCGCCAAGGTGGCGGGTATTTCCCAGGTCGGATTGCTTCACCATTTCCCCAACAAACTGGCGTTGCTGCAAGCGGTGCTCGACCATCGGGATCAGTACATCTCGACACGGTTGCAGGACGCCGAACAGGTGGCAACGCTGGAAGGCTTTGTCGCGTTTCTGCGGTTCATCATGCGATTCAGCATTGAAGATGCGTCTGTCAGTCAGGCGCTGATGATCATCAACACCGAAAGCCTGTCAGTTACTCATCCGGCGCATCGATGGTTCTGCGAGCGTTTTCATATCGTCCACAGCCATCTGCAGGCGCAGTTGAAGCTGCTGTTGCAGGCGGGCGAAGTGCGTGAGGACATCGACGTGAAACAGGTCAGCATCGAGCTGGCGTCGATGATGGACGGGATGCAGATCCAATGGCTTCGTTCACGTGCCGACGTGGACATCGAAGGCGCATTCAACCGGTTCCTCGACCGAATGGTGTCGGACCTGCGGGTACGCCAGTAGAGAAGATGCTGTGCAGCAGGTTGGCAATCGGTGGTCGCGAAGACCACCGATTGCTGCCTGTCAGTAAGCCTGTTCCGGCTTGACCTGTACGGCCTTGCGCAGCGGAACGGGGAGAGGGTTGGAATCACGCGTGGTCAGTTGCTCCGGGTAGAGCGCGACGACGGTGCGATTCAGAGCCAGGTTTTCCGAGTCCTTGCCGACCAGCACCTTGAACTTGCCAGGGTCCACATTCCAGCTCACCGAATCCGGCGAGTAGTAAGCGAACGAACGCGAGTCCAGCGCAATGGTGACGGTCTTGCTTTCGCCCGGCTTCAGGTAAACCTTGGAGAAACCTTTGAGTTCCTTCTCCGGACGATCAACCTGTGGCTTCGATGGTTGCACGTACAACTGAGCGACTTCGAACCCGGCCTTGTCACCGGTGTTGGTGATCGTGAACGTCGCGTTGATGGTCGAACCGGGCGCCAGCACGTTGCTCGACAGTTTCAGGTCGCTGTACTCATACGTCGTGTAAGACAGACCGAAACCAAACGGATACAGCGGTTTGGTGTGCTTCTTGTCGTAACCGCGATAGCCCAGATACAAGCCCTCGCTGTAGGTCATTTCAGTGGGCGGGTTGGCACTGCTGAAATAGTACGGCACAGGATCCTTGTACGAGGCGTAGCTCGGGTTGTCCTCGGCCTTCTTGTCCAGGGTGATCGGCAGCTTGCCGGACGGGTTGACCTTGCCGAACAGGATTTCAGCCAGTGCCTGACCGCCTTGCTGGCCGGGGAACCAGGCGTGCAACGACGCTGCAACCTTGTTGGCCCACGGCTGCATGTCCATGCCGCCACCGCCGTGCATCACCACGATGGTTTTCGGATTGGCCTTCTGCACGAAGCTGATCAGTTCCGACTGGAACTGTGGCAGTTCGAACGGATGGTCGAGGGATTCGCCTTCGTATTCGAAGTTGCTGCCTGCGGCGACGACCACGGCATCGTAGTCGGCCAGGTTTTTCGGCGGACGCAGCGACGCCCAGCTCATCTGAACGCCATTCATGCCGCCCAGCACCGGTGTGAAGTTGCCTTTGAGTCGGCGATATTCCAGGCGCACGTTGTACTCGCTACCGGCTTTCAGGCTGGCGGTCTTGACGGTGCGAGGCACGACCGGAATCAGGTCGAACGAGACCTGACCGCCTTCGTCTTCGGCCACCAACTCATCGTTGATCCACAGCTTGTATGCGCCGTCGGCCCGGACCTTGAACACATGCGGGCCGGTGATCGTTGGTTTGATCTTGCCGGTGAAACGGGCGGAGAACGCGCCTGCTGCCGGGTTGAAACCGCTGACGGTGCTGGTGCCGTTATCGGTCGCGTTGCTGCTGGTGATCCAGTCCAGATTGACGCCCGGCTCGATGCGCGTGGCGACCGGATCGCCGGACAGGTTCGTGTTGCCGTAGTACTCGGCCTTGACGCCTGTGTTGCTGATGGCCTGTTTGTCACTGCCCGGCTGATACCAGACCGAGGACTTCGGGTTCAGGCTCATCTGGCTGATGTAGTCGACATTGGTCGTGTTCGACGCCAGTTGCTTCAGGCCACTGAGCTCGGTGACGTAGCTGCTCGGAACGGAGTAGGCGGTCCCGAACGGCGACGTCGGTGGCTGAACGGCCAGATCGCCGATGACGGCAATTTTCGCATTTTTCGCTAGCGGCAGCAGCGGCTTCTGTCCATCCACCGGTTCGTTGCGCAGCAGCACGATGGATTCCCGGGCCACGTTCAGCGCAGCGACCTGACCGTATTCGCGATGCACCAATGGCTGCGCCTTGTTGATGCCCTTGTCGAAGCCGTAGCTCACCAGCGCCCTGAGGTTGCGGCGGACCTTGTCGTCGATCACGTTCTGGTGCAACTGGCCATTCCAGACGTAAGGCAGCAGTTTGGCTTCGGTAAACTGCAGGCCGCTCGGCATGTCGATGTCAGTGCCTGCCCAAGCGCCTTTGAACGCGTCCTGAACCGAGTTGAAGTCGCTCATGACATTGCCCTGAAAGCCCCACTGGCCTTTCAGAATGTCGGTGATCAGGTGGTGATTCTCGCAGGCATACTCGCCGTTGATCTTGTTGTAGCCGCACATGACCGAGGCGATGTTGGCGTTCTTTACCAGCGACTCGAAGCCCGGCAGATACAGCTCCTGCATGGCGCGCTCGTCGATCTTCACGTCCAGATAATGCCGGTTGGCTTCCTGTTCGTTCATCAGGTAATGCTTGGCGGCGGCCTGCACGCCCTGCACCTGAATACCATTGGTGACCGCAGGTGCCAGCACCGCGCCAAGGAAGGGATCCTCGCCACTCATGTACTCGGCGGAGCGTCCGTTGAACGGCGTGCGATACAGGTTGATGGCCGGAGACAGCATCTGCTGGCCGCCTGCGATACGGGTTTCGTAGCCGATCGCCAGACCGAATTCCTTGGCCCGGTTGATGCTCCAGGTCGCAGCCAGAGCCGACGGCGACGGGTACTGCGCGCCGAACGTCTTGCCGCCGACCAGAACGCCCATCGACGAGTCATAGGCCACAGTGCCTTGCAGGCCGAACTTGTCCAGCTTGGGGATCATTCGTCCGTCGTCGACGCGAGAGAAATTGATCTTCTCCGATTGCGTCATATTGTCCAGCATTGCGCCGACGCGCGCTTCTACTTCGTTGCCGGTCATGGGGGTGGCGGCAAACAGCGCACTTGCCTGGGCAACGCTCAGCGCTAGAACGCTCAGGCTCAGGCCTTGTTTGATCATGGACACGGTACTACTCCTCGGATAGTGGCTTGAGTGATGGTCGAATCAACGCAGCGCTCACGGCTTTTTTTCATCCACGACAGGGGCATCTGCGGTATCGACAGGGGCGTCCAGCACGGCTTGTTCGCCAGTCGGTTGCTTTTGGGTCACGGCGTCAGTACCGGTGAGGTGCTGGCGCTTGGCATCGACCTGCGCACGTAGCGCATCGGATGTTGCGGGCGAGGGGGGCTGATGGTCCGCAGCCGAAGCGGGGAAGTTGATCAGGCACGTCAGTAAAGCGGCGGCGACAGGCAGCAAGCGTCTGGCCATCGGGAAATCTCCAGATAGAGTGTGTTGGCGATAAGTGTGTGTCGGACGGGGGTGGGGGCCGACGGCGAGCATTAAGGCCGCAGTGTGGGGATAAAGTTCTCGAGCGGCAAAGAAAAGACGTTGTTTTTGTATTGAATATTATAAAATTTCAATAGTTATATTGTTTGAAAGCTATATTTATTGAGATTTACTTGCTTAAATAGTTATTTTATATCAATAAAGTATCCATAAACTAGAATTCAGTGCAATAAATAACCATTTTTCAAAACAGAGTGAGCATTCTGTTTTTAGGGTCTAAAGCGGATTATGGTAGGAGTTTCTGAGGGGTTGCTAAGGGTTGCCGGTTGGCTGCAATACCCGTGTCCCGCGTTCTAAAACGGACTTAAGCGATAAGGCCAAGCTCCGCTATCGACTCGGGAAGGTTTGCCAGCGCTACGTCGAAGACGTCCGTTGATTTATCGCCGACCGGGCTTCGAGACCGTCAAACCCGCTTCGTAATCGATCTCGTCGGCAGCCTTCTCGTTGCGAACCGCACCCGGCGTTTTCCCTGTCCAGGCCTGAAAGGCCCTGGCAAAGGAGTTGGGGTCCTCAAACCCCAGCAGAAACGAAATTTCCGCACTCGACATGGCCGTGTTGCGCAGGTAATGCCTGGCCAGCGACTCACGCAGGGTGTCGAGTATCTGTTGAAACGTGGTGCCTTCGCTTTGCAGCCTGCGTTGCAGGGTGCGGGTGCTGACGCCCAGTTTGCGACCGACCGCCTGCATTGAGACCTCGCCAGCGGGAAGGCTTTCCAGCAGTGCGCTGCGCACCCGTTCCAGCATGCCGCAGGTTCTGTCCAGATCCGAAAGGCGCTGGCGCAGGTCGGGTTCGAAGAACAGCCACATTCTGTGATTTTCGGTCAGAAACGGGCGATCCATGTCGGCGTTGTTCAGCACCAGCGTGATGACGGCGCTGTGCGTGACCGTGATGCCGAAGAAAGCTGCATAGAGGTCTGAGTCTTTCTCGAAGTCATCCGGCAATGGCCAGCTGATCTGCAGCGGATTGACCTGGGTGCGAGTGGCCAGCCGTGCCAGTTGCACAAACAGCACCATCTTGAAAATCAGAAACACGGCCGGTGGCGGCTGCGAAGCGGTCAGGAAGTCCAGCGTGATGGTGGTGTGTTCATCGTTGCGCACCATGCGGATGGCCATCGGTGCGATCAGCCGTATGTAGGTGGCGAGGCGCTCCATGGCCGCTCTCATGTTTGCGCTGCACAGGGCGGCAAACAATTCCGGATCGAACCAGTCCGCGGACATGACCCGTGCGATCTGCAGGGGCGTTGGAACCGTGGGTTGCAGGGATTGGGCTTCGGCCTCGATGGCTTCCCACAACCGAAAGAACTCGGCCGAATTCAGGCGCACGCTGCGACGTGCGAACAGGTCACCCGGCAACTGCGCGCGTCGCAGCACCGGAGGCGCGGTCACGCCAGCGTCCTGCATCAGAAGTCGCCATCCTGGCCAAACCGAATATTCCAGCGCCGAGCTGCGTTTGCCGTTCATGGGCTTTTCACTCAAATGTCTGCACGTTGCAGGGCAGTCTAGGTAGCCGATCGTGCCATCACCATAGCCGATGACGCCAAGGCGGCGCGCTGAAGATTGGCGCGTTGGGCAGTCATTCTGGCGCGTTGCGCGAGTGTCAAAAGGCCGGTGCACGAGCAATCTGGTGTCACGGGCAAATGTGTCGGGCACTTGATGACTCATCAGGACCGCTTCGATGTCACAGCCCGCCGAGCAGCCTTACAACGGGCACACATGCGACTCTTCAGGGCATTCAGATGAAAAAGACAGTGTTGATTACCGGCGCATCCTCAGGCTTTGGGCTGCTGCTCGCGACCCGGCTTCACGATCAAGGCTTCGAGGTGATTGGCACCAGCCGTCATCCCCAGAACCACGCGGGTCGTTTCCCCTTCAAATTGCTGCGTCTTGATGTCACCGATGACGCGTCCATCCAATTCTTTTTGGAGCAGTTGTTCACGAACATTCCGCGCGTCGATGTGCTGATCAATAACGCCGGTTACATGCTGACCGGTATTGCCGAAGAAACCCCTGTCGAGGCCGCGCGGGAGCAGTTCGAAACCAACTTCTGGGGCACGGTCAAGGTGACGAATGCGTTGCTGCCGTTCATGCGCGAGAAGAAGGGCAGTCAGATCATCACGGTCAGCTCGATTGTCGGCCTGATAGGGCCGCCCAACCTGTCCTACTACTCGGCGTCCAAGCACGCGGTCGAAGGCTACTTCAAGTCGCTGCGCTTCGAGCTGGACCCGTTCGATATCAGGGTGAGCATGGTCGAGCCTGTCTGGTTCAAGACAAAGCTTGGGCTCAATGCCGTGGCTTCGAAAGGCCAGCGGATCGCGGCATACGATCAGTACAGAGGCCGAGTAGATGCCGTTACCCAAAAGGGTTTGAACGAGGCAGAAGCACCTGACGCAGTGGTGGAGAAAATCATCGGGCTAATGGGTACACGCAGGCCGCCATTGCGCAATCCGGTCGGCAAGATGTCAGGAATGATCGTGTTTCTACAGCATCATGCTCCTAAAATGTTCGAAAGCTCGATCCTGAAAAGCGTGGCCTCGGCTCGATAGTCTGGACGCCACGGACGCTATTCCTTCTATCTTGCAGGTGATCGCTCATGAAGTTCTATTTGTGCAAATACCTTCCGCCCCGCGCGGACTTTCTCGCCACGATGACCGATATCGAACGCGCTTTGATGGCGCAACACGGGGCTTATCTGAACGAGCTGCTCGATAAGGATGTGATTGTCGCGCACGGGCCAGTCATGGACGAGCAGGGTGGTTACGGCGTCTCGCTGTATCAGATCAACGATGATCAGGAGATCGGCGACTTCACGTCACAGGATCCCGTCGTCAAGCAGAGGGTAGGCCACTATGAGCATTACCCCATGCTTCACTTGAAGGCGCGTGGCTGACCCTGCTCCTGGCTGCGTTCGCTGATCAGTTCCTTGATCCTGGATGCCAGCACTTCCAGCCCGAACGGCTTGGTCAGTATCTGCGTCTTCGGTTGCAGGTGGCAGCCGTCCAGTGCCGAGGTCTCGGCGTAACCAGTGATGAACAGCGTGGGCAGGGCGGGGCGTTTCGTGCGTGCGGCGTCGGCCATTTCCCGGCCGTTCATGCCACCGGGCAGGCCGACATCGCTGATCAGCAGGTCGATGTGTATGTCCGACTGCAAAATCTCCAGGCCCGCCTGCGCATCGGCCGCTTCCAGCGCGTGATAGCCTTCTGTTGAAAGCACCTCGACGACCAGCATTCGCACCGACGGTTCGTCGTCGACCACCAGCACCGTCTCACCGTGGTGGGGCAGCGGCGTTTCGTCACTGCTCTTGTCAGTGGTTTCCTGCTGCGCATCGGGAAGGTGACGAGGCAGGTGCATCACGATGGTCGTGCCCTGGCCTTCGACCGACTCGACCTTGATCTGGCCGCCCGACTGCCTTACGAAGCCATACACCATCGACAGACCCAGGCCGGTTCCCGCACCAATCGGCTTGGTGGTGAAGAACGGCTCGAATGCCTTGGCCACGGTCTCCGGACTCATGCCGGTGCCGGTGTCCGTCACGCGAATACTCAGATGATCGCCAGCCGTGATGCCGTGGTCCGGGTCGATGCATTCATCCAGCGAAGCGTTGGAAGTCTCGATGATGATTCGGCCGCCGTTGGGCATGGCATCCCGTGCGTTCAGGCACAGGTTGAGCAGGGAATTTTCCAGCTGCGCATGGTCGATCAGCGCCGGCCAGACGTTGTCTCCTGCAACGACTTGAAGCTCGATGGACGGGCCGACTGTACGGCCAATGAGTTCTTCCATGCCGTGAATGAGGGTGTTCACGTTGGTGACTTCAGGGGACAGCGTCTGGCGTCGGGAAAAGGCCAGCAGACGATGCGTCAATGATGCGGCTCGTCGAACGGCACCCTGAGCCACGCTCACATATTTGTCCACATCGGCCAGACGTCCCTGGGCCATGCGGGTCTGGATCATTTCCAGACTGCCCGAGATGCCGGCCAGCAGGTTATTGAAGTCGTGGGCGATGCCGCCGGTGAGTTGTCCCACGGCGTCCATCTTCTGGGCGTGCCGCAAGGCATCTTCGATCTGTTCACGTTCGTGAATGGCCTGCTCGATGCGTTGTTCCAGCGTCTGATTGAGTTCCTTGACGGCCACTTCGGCCTGCTTTCTGGCCGTCACATCGATGGACGAGCCAATCAGGCCGATGACTTCCCCGTCGTCGTTGAGCAGCGGGGCCTTGGTGGACAGGAACGTGGCGGCCGAGCCATCGGGCAGGTTGACCTGCTCCTCGATCTGCTCGCTGGTGTTGCCGTCCATGATCCGGCGGTCGGTCTGCATGATGATCCGCGCCTGATCCTTGTCCTCCAGAAAGTCCATGTCGGTCTTGCCGATGAAGAATTCCGGCGGCTTGCCGATCAGCGTTTCCGTGCCGCGATTGGCGACCAGCATCCGGCCTTCCAGATCCTTGGCGTAGACAACGCCGGGAACCGCTGCGGTGAAGATACGCAGCAGCGAGGTCAGACGGTCCCGCTCCTGTTCGGCGGCGCGGCGTGCTTCGATATCCAGCAGTACGCCGGGGCAGCGTACGGCCTGGCCCTCTGAGTCGCGTTCTATACGACTGTTGGCTTCCACCCAGCGATAACCGCCATCCTTGTGCTTGACCCGGTACTCGCAACGGAAGATGTCGCCGCTGTTCAGGATGTCCTTGATGGCGTCCCCGACCCTGATAACGTCGTCAGGGTGGATGGAGGTCATCACGCACTCGAGCGGCAGGCCTTCACGGCAAGTTTGCCTGGGTAATCCGAAGGTGCGGGCAAAGCGCTCGTCAGCCACCAGCAGATCGCCGGGCACGTCCCAGATCCAGGTGCCCACGACGGCGCCCGAGTCCAGTGCCAGCTGCATCTGCTCGAAGTTTTCTTCAGTTGAAGAACCCGATTGTTCTGAATGTATTGGCCTCATGTCAGGCGCATCATTATCCATACGGTCGACTCGTTTACGCGCTTGGTTTGCAAGGCCTTATTCATCAGGCAGTTTTGCTGAGCAGAAGTTGTGCAATTCGAAAACTTTTGCGGCCACAGGGTCTGACGTGAGCATCACTGACACGCGATCATTCCATAAATCGCCGACCAAGGTGATGTTAAAAGCACATCATCCGCTCACTGGTCCGGCAGCTCACAGACGATATCGCCTTCGTCGACAGCACTCCGGGTCTTGAATGCCGGTTGCTGTTTGCGCATTGAAGTATCTACAGGATGATCGAGTATCTGAAGGCAGCCCGCTGTCAGGCAACGTATCGCCAGTCTGCCTCAACACTGATCGTGCCCATCGCTCTGAAGTGGGCATGCCGCCCGTGACGCTCCGCGTCACAAATGGCACAGACTGCGGATTCAGTGAGCCAAGCGCGTGGCTCAAGTCACCTTTTCGCCCCTCGGCGACTTATTCATAGTTCGCCAGCCGCTACTGCGGCCACTGCTCCAGCAGCATCGCGACGAATTTCTCGGCAGCGGGGGACAGGGATGCGCCGCGCCTCGAGACCAGGCCCAGGGTTCTGATCACAACCGGGTCAACCAGCGGAACGCTCACCAGCGTCGGATGATCGTCGGCAGGCATTGCCAGGCTGGGCATCGCCGAGATGCCGAGACCTGCCTCGACCATCCCCAGCGACGTGGACAAATGCTGCACCTCGTAGAACCACTTCGGACGCCAGCCCAATCCGGCCAATGCATGGTCGAGGATCATCCGGTTGCCGCTCAAACGCCCTACACCAATCAACCGGTAATCGCTCAGTTCGATCCAGGCCACGGATTCGCGCTGGGCCAGTTCATGATCACGTCGGCAGGCCAGTACGAATGGCTCTTTCACCAGTGGCACAAACTCGATATCGGGATGCTGTCCGCTCATCATATTGATGCCGAAATCTGCCTCGCCCCGCAGCACCGCTTCCAGACCTTCGTTGGCACTCAGGTCGAGCAGGCGGATGCGGATCTGTGGATAACGTTCGTTGTACAGCCGTATCACGCTGGGCAGAAAATAGAATGCGGCCGTCGGGATGCAGGCGAGGGTGACCTGACCGATCTGACGTTCGGCCAGTTCACGGATATTGAGAATCGAATCCTCGAAATCATCCAGCAGCCGTCGCGCCTTGGGAAAGAAATCCCGGCCTACGCTCGTCAGACTCACCCGTCGCGTGGTGCGATCCAGCAACGAAGTGCCCAGGCCCTGTTCCAGTTTCTTGATGCGTCGGGTGAGCGCTGGTTGCGAAATGTGCAGCACATCGGCAGCTTCGTGAAAGCTGCCAAGTTCGGCGATCTTCACAAAAGATCGGATATCCTGCAGTTCGTATTCCAAGATTTATTCCCCGCTGCCGAGCATGAAAGGACAATGTGCCGAGCTTACATTATTTCGTTAAGTGGAATAATGGCTACGATCTTTGCATTGGATAAAACATAAACATCCGTGTGACTCTTGCTTTCAACGCATCAATGCTCCCAATTGATCACCAAGAGTCAGACTTTATGCAACCGATTCCCTGCGTCCTCATGCGCGGCGGCACCTCGAAGGGGCCGGTGTTCCTCGCCAGTGATCTACCCGTTTGCACGGCTGAACGTGACGAACTGCTGCTGGCCGTCATGGGCTCCGGGCATGAACTAGAAATCGACGGTATTGGCGGCGGCAGTCCGCAGACCAGCAAGGTCGCGATTGTCAGTCCTTCTCCGCACGCCGACGCCGACGTCGATTATCTGTTCGTGCAGGTTATGGTGTCCCAGCGCCGTGTCGACACGGCGCCCAATTGCGGCAACATGCTCTGCGCCGTCGGGCCGTTCGCGGTCGAGCACGGACTGGTGGCGGCGACCGGCGATGTCACCCAGGTGCGGATTCGCAACCTCAACACCGGCACGTTCGTCTGCGCCGACGTCAACACACCGGGCGGTCAGGTCAGTTATGACGGCGACACGCAGATCGATGGCGTGCCTGGTTCTGCGGCACCTGTGCAACTGACCTTTCTCGACGCGGCGGGCAGCAAGACCGGCAAGCTGTTCCCGACCGGCCAACAGACCGATGTCTTCGATGGCGTGCCAGTAACCTGCATCGACATGGCAATGCCGATGGTCATCATCGAAGCGTCGCTGCTGGGCAAGCGCGGCGATGAAAGCCCTGCCGAACTGGATGCCGACACTGACTTCCTGCGCAAGCTGGAAGCGCTGCGGCTCAAGGCCGGTGCGGCGATGGGGCTGGGTGATGTCAGCGACAAAGTGATCCCCAAGCCGGTGCTGGTTTCACTGCCCAGCGCAGGCGGTACGCTCAAGGTTCGTTACTTCATGCCGCACAACTGCCACAAGGCGCTGGCCATTACTGGCTCGATCGGTCTGGCAACGGCTTGCGTGAGTGACGCCACGGTGGTCGCGCAGTTGCTTGGCACCGGCGGCAACGAGCGCTTGCAGCAGGTACGAATCGAACACCCGAGCGGGGCCATCGACGTTGCGATGAGCTACGTCGGACCTGACCGGCAGACCATCCGGGCTTCGGTGGTGCGCACGGCGCGCCGACTGTTTTCCGGCGAAGTGTACGCGCCACTCGCTCAGCGACTTGCGGGCTAAGCCGCCTGACCTGATTATCAAATCCGCATCAGAACAACTCCAATAATGGGTGATGCCTCATGAAAATCGCAAAATCACTGTATTTCCAGATCATCTGCGCCGTGATCCTCGGGGTCCTGGTCGGACACTTCTGGGCGCAGCAGGCCGTCGCCCTCAAACCGCTGGGCGATGCATTCATCAAGCTGATCAAGATGATGATCGCTCCGGTGGTGTTCTGCACCATCGTCATCGGCATTGCCGGGATGAGTGACAAACAGTCGCTCGGTCGCCTGATGAGCAAGACGCTGCTGCTGTTTCTGGGGCTGACCGTGGTCAGCCTGATCATCGGACTGGTCGCGGTCTACGTGTTCCAGCCCGGAACCGGCATGAACATCGATCCGACAAAGCTCAGTACGGCAGGCCTTTCCCAGTACACCGAGTCGGCGGCCAAGCTCGGTGTCGTGGACTTCTTCATGCACATCATCCCCGAGACCTTCGTGGGGGCGTTCAACAAGGGTGAAGTATTGCCAGTGTTGTTCATCGCGGTACTGTCGGGCTTTGCCCTGTCGTCGCTGGGCGAGCGCGGCAAACCGGTGCTGAATGTGCTGGAATCGGCTTCGCACATGGTCTTCAAGATATTTTCCTACCTCATGCGCTTCGCCCCGATTGGCGCGTTCGGCGCGCTGGCGTTCACCGTCGGCCAGTACGGCATCACTTCGCTGGGCTCACTCGCCAAGCTGATCATGACCCTGTACATCGCCTGCGGTTTCTTCGTGTTTGTGGTGCTGGGCAGCATCTGCCGGGCCAACGGCTTCAGTCTCTGGAAACTGCTGCGCTACTTCCGCGAAGAGTTTCTGGTGGTGCTGGGCACCTCGTCCACGGAACCGGTCATGCCACGCATGCTGGAAAAACTGCAGGCGCTAGGTTGCAAGAAAGGTGTTGTCGGTCTGGTGCTGCCAACCGGTTATTCCTTCAACCTGGACGGCACGGCGATCTACCTGTCGCTGGCGGCGGTGTTCATCGCCCAGGCCTGCAACATCGAACTGAGCATGACCCAGACCCTGACCATGCTGGCGATCATGCTGCTGTCCTCCAAGGGCGCGGCTGGCGTGACCGGCAGCGGCTTCGTTGCACTAGCCTCGACCCTGACCGTGATCCACGACATTCCGCTGGCGGGCCTGGCCTTGCTGATCGGCGTCGATCGGTTCATGTCCGAAGCCCGCGCGCTGACCAGTCTGGCCAGCAACGCGGTGGCAACTGTGGCGATCTCGCTGTCGGAGAACGCCTGTGACCGTCAGGTGCTGATGCAGCAACTCGACAACCGATCGACAGCCAAACGGCCTGCCCCGGAATGGGACACGCCGCAGGTCGCCGAACGGAGCTGATCCGGCCTCAACAACCTTCGACCGACACGTATCATCTGCCTTCCGGCCTCGCCATCGCGAGGCTCGACAGGCCTTGCCGTGCGCGTCGTTCATCCATAACAACAAGAGAATATTCCGATGCTTGCCTTCCTCGGCCTAGCCATGGTGGTGGTCTTCACCTACCTGATCATGTCCAAACGCCTGTCGCCCATCGTCGCGCTGACCCTGGTGCCTGTGGTCTTCGCCGTGCTGGGCGGTTTCGGCGGCACCACTGGCAAGATGATGCTCGACGGCCTGAAAATGGTCGCCCCGTCTGCCGCACTGCTGCTGTTCGCGATTCTGTTTTTCGGGCTGATGATCGACGCCGGTCTGTTCGATCCGCTGATTCGCAAGATCCTCAAACGCGTCAACGGCGACCCGCTGAAAATCGCCGTCGGCACCGCGTTGCTGTCGCTGACTGTCGCACTGGACGGCGATGGCACCACCACCTACATGATTACCTGTGCGGCGATGCTGCCGCTGTACAAGCGCATCGGCATGAACCCGATGATCCTGGGCATCATCTCGATGCTGTCGCTGAGCATCATGAGCGGCATGACGCCCTGGGGTGGACCCGCCACGCGGGCCATTGCCGCGCTGGGGCTGGATGCCGGCGATTATTTCATTCCGCTGCTGCCGACCATGATCGGCGGGGCTGCGTGGGTGGTGTTCACCGCCTTTCTGCTCGGTCGCAGCGAGCGCAAGCGCATCGGCAATGTACAACTGCAGAGCGGCGGTGGCGGTTGCTACATCGACGCCATTCTGGGCGACACGCCGCACAAACGGCCCAAACTGGCCTACGTCAACCTGGCGCTGGTGATCGTGGTGATGGTGGCGCTGGTCATGGGTCTGATGCACTCGGCGATCCTGTTTCTGATCGGCTTCGTGCTGGCGCTGATGATCAACTATCCGCAACTGGACATTCAGAAAGAGCGGATTCTGGCCCACTCCGGCAATGCCATGACCGTGGTCTTGCTGGTGTTCGCCGCAGGCATCTTTGCCGGGATTTTTTCCGGCACCAAGATGGTCGATGCCCTGGCGCAAACGCTGGTCAGCTGGATTCCGCCGGAGTGGGGCCACCTGTTCCCGCTGGTGGTGGCGATCACCAGCATGCCGCTGACCTTCGTGCTGTCCAACGATGCCTATTACTTCGGTGTGGTGCCGATTCTCGCCAACGCCGCAGCGGCTTATGGCATCAGCCCGCTGGAAATCGCCCGCGCCTCGATTCTTGGCCAGCCGGTGCACCTGATGAGTCCGTTGGTGGCGTCGACCCTGTTGCTGGTCGGCATGATCGACCGTGACATCGGTGACTTCCAGAAAGCCACCCTGAAATGGGCCGTGCTCACGTCGCTGGTGGTCACAGCGCTGGCCCTGTTGACGGGGGCCATCAGTCTGTTCGTCTGACCCCATAACTTTCCTGTGCATTCACGCGCCCTCGACCGGGGCGCGCGAATCGCTGCGCCTCCAATAACAAGAACGAGCCATGAGCATGAACACATTTTTCCAGCGTACCGCCTTGCCTTCACTGCTGTTGAGCGTCGCCCCTTGGGTGAGCGCGGACGGTTTCATCGAAGACAGCAAATTGAAGCTGCAGCTGCGCAATGTCTACTTCAATGAGAACTTCCGTGACGAACATGGCCTGAGCACGCGCGCTGCGTTGACGGCCAAGAGCGAGCGGACCGAATGGGCGCAAGGGTTGCTGCTGGATTATCAATCCGGGTTCACCCAGGGCGTGCTGGGTTTCGGCGTCGATGCTTCCGGCTTGCTGGGCATCAAGCTTGATTCCGGCAAGGGGCGCAGCGGCACCGGCTTGTTGCCGGTCCACAGCGATGGCCGCGCGGCCGATGAGTTTTCGAGTCAGGGTGCCGCTGCCAAGGTACGTCTGGCCAAGACCACCGTGAAATATGGTTCGCTGCTGCCCAAAACGCCGGTCCTGATCTACAACGATGCGCGCCTGTTGCCGCAGGTCTATCAGGGTAGCCAGTTCACCAGTACAGACATCGAGAACCTGACCCTGACGGGCGGGCGCCTGGATCAGTTCAAGTTGCGCGACTCGTCGGACAGCCGCTCGATCATCCCGGACGGCTTCAGCGGCAAGGGCTCGGACTTCACCTATGTCGGCGGCGACTATCGGTTCGGCAAGAACGTTCGTCTGAGCTACTTCTATGGCGAGTTGGAAGATTTCTATCGCCAGCAGTTTGCGTCCATTCAGCACGACCTGAAGCTGGGATCCGGCGTGCTGACCAGCGACCTGCGTTATTTCCACAGCGTCGATGCCGGTGCTGCGCGCAGCGGCAAGATCGACAACGACATGTTCAGCGGTCAGTTGACCTATGCGTTGGCCGGGCACAGCGTCGGGGCCGGTTATCAGGTGCTGAGCGGCGATGCGGGCCTGCCTTATATCAGCGGGGCGACGGTGTACTCGTTCAGTAACGTGGGCATTGGCAAGTTCATTGAGGAAGACGAGAAAACCTGGATGGTCAGTTACGGTTACGATTTCGCCCGCCTGGGTGCGCCGGGCCTGACGTTTTCCTCGCGCTACCTGCGTGGCGACAATGAGAAATCAGGTCCGGCGCAGTTGCGCGAGTGGGAACGTGACGCCGAGATTGCCTATGTGGTGCAAGGCGGTGCCTTCAAGGGGCTGGGTGTGAAGCTGCGCAACTATGTGTATCGATCCGATTTCGCCCGCGGACGCGACAGCAACCGGCTGTACCTGACCTATGACATTGCGCTTTGGTAATCAACACCGTTTCAGGAAAAGTACAACGCCTGGGCGAGCCAGGCATTGTACGTATTCGTTGAAGCCTTGATCAGCCGTGGCTGGCGGTCGGTGCCATATTCGCCACCTGAACCGGCGAGCCTTTGGTCAGCCCGTAATACAGTACGCCGCCCAGAATGCAGCCAGTGAACCAGGCGAAGTTGGCGATGGGCTTGAACCAGGGAATGAAGGTGAAGCACAGGCCGACCAGCGCGGTGAGCAGCAGTGCTTTGACGGCGACCCAGTTCACGCCGTTGGTGTACCAGTAGCGACCGCTCGGGGTGTCGTTGAACAGGGCATCGACGTCGATCTGCTGTTTCTTGATCAGGTAATAGTCGACCAACAGAATGCCGAACAACGGACCGATGCAGGCGGCGAGTACGTCCAGGGTGTAGTGGATCACTTCCGGGTTGTTGAACAGGTTCCAGGGCGTGATGAAGATCGAGGCCACGGCGGCGATCATGCCACCTGCGCGCCAACTGATGCGACTCGGTGCAACGTTGGCGAAGTCAAACGCCGGTGACACGAAGTTGGCGACGATGTTGATGCCGATGGTCGCGGTGACGAAGGTAAACGCCCCCAGCAATACCGCAGTGGTGTTGTCGATGCGCGCCACGGTGGCAATCGGGTCGTGGATCATTTCACCGAAGATCGGCAGCGTGCCGGAGACGATCACCACGGTCACCAGCGAGAACGCCAGGAAATTTACCGGCAGACCCCAGAAGTTGCCACGGCGCACGTCCGCCATGCTGCGGCAGTAGCGGCTGAAATCGCCGAAATTCAGCGTCGGCCCGGAGAAGTACGAAACCACCAGCGCGATGGCCATAACCACTTGGCCGAATGCGGCCCAGCCCGACAGTTCTTTCTCGGCCAGCGTGAAGCTGATGTTGTCCCAGCCGGCGCGCCAGACGATCCAGCCCGCGAGGGCGAACATCACGGCATACACCGCAGGGCCGGCCCAGTCGATGAAGCGTCTGATCGACTCCATGCCGGTCCAGAACACGGCAGCCTGAACGACCCATAGAGCCAGAAAGCCGAACCAGCCCAGCCGTGACAGGCCGAGAAAGGTCACGTTCTGATAGGCGGCCAGTTCCGGGAAGAAACGCAGCACCACGATCACCAGCGCGCTGGACGCCAGGTAGGTCTGGATGCCGTACCACGCCACTGCAATCAGGCCGCGAATGATCGCCGGAATGTTGGCCCCGAAGACGCCGAACGCCAATCGGCAAATGACCGGGTAGGGCACCGCAGCCTGCTGGCTGGGTTTGGCCACCAGATTGGCGATCACCTGAATGATGCAGATGCCGACCAGCAGCGCGATCAGCACTTGCCAGCTGGCCAGGCCGAGGGCGAACAGGCTGGCAGCAAAGACGTAACCACCGACGCTGTGCACGTCGCTCATCCAGAACGCCAGAATGTTGTACCAGGTCCACTTCTGCGGAACCGGTCCCAGATCATGGTTGTGCAGGCGCGGACTGTAGCCGGCCGGGCGTTGGTCTGTCATTGCGTTACTCCCTCGCTGATTCGTGACGGGATCGGGGTACGATCGTTGATCTTTTTTGTATACGATCGTGTACGCAAGACATGTGCCATGCCCGATTTTATGGGCTGTGATCAAGCTGAAAGCATTGTCTCAATAAGGTTTTTTGCAGGAAAACTGACGTTTTGGTCAAGCATCAACCGGTTACTGAAATGCACGTAAAGGGGGCGCTTTTGCGCGTTTAAGGTGCGAAAATCGCTGCGAAACGTAGCGTTTGCTCGATGGTATCGTTTAGATAGCGCTATTCATAAGCAAATTCCTCGGGCACTATTCTTGTATACGATCTGCATGCCAAAGCGATGTGATGCCATGACCCGACCTTCCAGCGCCCCTCTGTTTATTGCCCCCGCTGCCGACGAAAAAGGCCGCGATGAGCAGATCTATCAGCACGTGCTGGAAGCCATCGTCGAGCACAGGCTAGCACCCGGCACACGCTTGCCGGAGGACGCGCTGGCAGAGGTCTTCGAGATCAGTCGCACCGGCATTCGCAAGGTGCTGCAACGTCTGGCGCTGGAACGACTGGTGACGCTGCGGCCCAAGCGCGGCGCGGAAGTCGCCAAGCCCTCGGCGCAGGAAGCGCAGGATGTGCTGGGCGCCCGACAACTGATCGAGCCTGCCTTGATGGACACCATCGCGACACGCGTCAGCGGTCAGCGTCTGGAAGCGCTGCGCACGCTCTGCGATCAGGAACACGCCGCCCAGCATGCAGGGCGTCACAGCGAAGCCATTCAGTTGTCCGCACGTTTTCATGTGCAGTTGTGTGCGCTGGCAGGGAATCAGGTGCTGACCGAGCAGGTGGGGCAATTGACCACGCGTTCATCTTTGATTCTCGCGGTGTATGGCTCGCGGCGCAGCGTCGGTTGCGATTGCGGCGAGCACGCCGATCTGCTGACCTTGCTGGAAGCCGGGCAGGGTGACGAAGCACGGGAGTGGATGGCCGAGCATCTGCGTCGCATCCGCGCCAGCCTTAACGTGGATGAACCCGTCAGCGAGACGGTGGACTTCCACAGTATTTTCAAACGGCGCTGAAGGAGGCCCGGTGCGTATTCAAGTCATCAACCCCAACACCAGTGAAACCATGACCCGCAAGATGGGCCTGGCGGCAGAAACTGTCGCAAGGCCCGGCACGCAGATCATTGCCTGCACCCCGACGGATGGTCCGGTGTCCATCGAAGGGCATTTCGACGAAGCCATCGCAACGTTGGGTGTCCTGGAAGAAGTACGCAAGGGCCGTGAGCAGCAGGTCGATGCGCACATCATTGCCTGCTTCGGCGACCCCGGTTTGCTGGCCGCCCGTGAAGCCGCGAGTGCACCGGTCATCGGTATCGCGGAGGCGGCGTTTCATGTGGCGAGCCTGATCTCGACCCGGTTTGCCGTAGTCACCACCCTGACTCGCACCCGGATCATTGCCGAGCACCTGCTTCAGCGTTATGGGTTCAGTGACTTGTGCACCTCGGTGCGCTGCATTGATCTACCGGTACTGGCGCTGGAAGAGAGCGGCCCGGAACTGGTCGAACTCATGGCCGAACAGGCGCGCAAGGCACGCGATGAAGAAGGCGCGGGTGCCATCGTGCTGGGCTGTGGCGGGATGGCTGACCTGGGGCGGCAACTGAGCGAAGCCGTCGGCCTTCCCGTGATCGATGGCGTCGCAGCAGCCGTGAAGCTCGCCGAATCGCTGGTGGATCTGGGCCTGACCACCAGCAAACACGGCGACCTGGCCGACCCGATTGGCAAACCGTTCAAGGGGCGTTTCGGGTATTTGAGTCGTTAGTCATAGCGTCTGTGTCCATTGCTGAAGCGGACGCAGAGCGTCCAGAGAGGCATTCCCACGCGGAGCACTTGGCGTTATACACAAGTCCTCCTGAACGAATACGATGATGATCGTTCCTACGCTCTGCGTGGGAATGCCTCCCAGGACGCTCCGCGTCCGCTCTCGAATGTGACGTGCCCATTACCCCTTGCTGTGCTCATTCGACGTCGGTGCCTCGACCACGCCACGCGGTCCGCTGACACCCCATATGCCGGCACCCACGATAGGCAGTGCCAGGATCAGGACTGTCCAGCCGATTTTGGTGCCGGACGATTTGGTCGAGCGCCAGACGCTGTAGATCAGCCATGCATCCAGTGCCAGCACGATGATCACTGCTGCAATCCAGAACACGTTAAACGCTTCCATAATGTACCTCCTTCTTTGTCACAACGCTGGAACACCCGTCAGTGAGTCAGGCACCGTTACGGGAATATCATTGCTGCCCGGTGTCAGGATTACCTTGCGGCAGTCTTCTTCTTTCTTGTCGAAAATCTTGTAGGCCGTCGCAGCCTCTTCAAGCGACATGCGGTGGGTGATGATTGCCTCGGGTTGCAGGCGACCGGTCTCGATGTAGTCCAACAATTCAGGCATGAAACGCTGTACATGGGTCTGGCCCATCTTGAACGTCAGGCCCTTGTCGAAAGCGTCACCGAACATGAAGCCGTGGATAAAGCCTGCATAAACCCCCGGCACACTCACCACGCCGCCGCGCCTGACGGTCGCGATGCACTGGCGCAGGGCCTTGCCGCTGCTGCCTTCGAGCTTGAGGGTGGCGAGTACCGTTTCGGTGGTGCTGCCCTTGGCTTCGAAGCCGACTGCGTCCACGACGCCGTCCACCCCACGCATGCCCGGTGTCTGGCGAATGATGGTGTCGGCCGCGTCGTCATCCTCATCGAAATTGATCGGAATGACGCCATAAGTCTGTTGTGCGTAAGCCAGGCGATAGGGATGATGGTCGACCATAAAAATCCGCTCGGCCCCCAGCATTCGCGCGCACGCCGCGCTCAGCAGACCGACCGGGCCCGCCCCGTAGATCGCAATGCTCGAACCCTTGCCGATACCGGTGTTGGTCACGGCCTGCCAGGCGGTCGGCAGGATGTCGGAGAGAAACAGCACCTTCTCGTCCGCCAGCGTACCGGGGACCTTGAACGGGCCGGTATTGGCCTTGGGCACCCGCACGTATTCAGCCTGTCCGCCGGGGATGCCGCCGTACAAGTGACTGAAGCCGAACAGCGCGGCTCCCGGTGGAATGGACTTCTTGTTGAGGATCGCGCCGCGTCCGGTGTTGGTGGTTTCACAGGCCGCGTACAGATCCTGATTGCAGAAAAAGCATGAACCGCAGGCAATCACAAAGGGAATCACGACGCGGTCGCCACGCTGCACGGACGTTACGGCCGAGCCAGTCTCTTCCACGATCCCCATGAACTCATGGCCAAAGATATCGCCATGCTCCACCGTGGGAATCTTGCCGCGATACAGGTGCAGGTCCGAACCGCAGATGGCGGTCGCCGTCACTCGCAGAATGATGTCATCGGCCTGCTGTATTTCAGGATCTGGCACGGTATCGACTTTGACATTGTGTGCGCCGTGGTAGGTCAACGCTCTCATGGGAAGCCCTCAGTCTGATCGGGAAGTCTGATCTGTTACTTCTGATGAGCGGATTCCTGGTTTTTTGGTTCAGCGAATTTGTTCGAGGCGGGACTAACGGTTGCTCTGTGGCATCGATGACAGGACGCAGGTGCTGTTCGTCGGGTTGTTGAATACCTGGCCTGAACGGCCTGTCGGGGGCTCTGTCTCGCCATACCCGCGGGAGAAACGCGACTTATTGGGGAGGCGCCGCCGAGTTTGCAGCGCTCATTCCAGTTCAATGCCTGAACGCGGCCATATCCTGCAACAGCATCCCCATTAACCGGCTCGCACCCACGCTGAGTTGACGACCCAGGCGGCTGATCAGGTGCGTCTGCGGGCTGCTGAACACCTCGTGCTGCAACGCCAGTGCCCGTAGTTTTCCGCTGTTGATTTCCTCTTCCACAACAAAGGTCGGCAGCAGCGTGACGCCACCCTGCATGGCGAAATGCTTGAGCATGGCGAAGGTGTTGCAGGTCAGGGTCGGCTCGAGCGTGACGCCCAACTGGTGTTCGGCTTCAAGAAGAATCTGGCGAATGCCGTATGAGACGGCGGGGAGTGCCAGGCGGTATTCAGCCAATGTCTTGAGTTCGATGGGGCCTAGTTGCTGCGTCAACGGATGATCCGGTGCGGTCACCACACAGACCGGCTTGCGCTGGTGGGCATGGGAACGGATTTTCGGGTCGGCGGCCGGGTTGAATACCAGACCGATGTGCGCCTCATCCTCGACCACCTGGCGGATCACTTCGTTGCTGCCGCACACGTTAACGATCAGTTCGATTCGCGGGTACAGCGCCGAAAACCTTGCCAGCGGCTGCGCCAGGCTTTCCAGAAAACCTTCCCCCGACACCAGTGTCACCGAGCCGCTGTGCAGGCCGCGCAGTGCCTGGATCGAGTCGAGCAGGACTTCCTGCTGAGTCAGTCGCTGCCGGTAGTAGGCCAGCACCTTGTCACCTGCTTCGGTGGGTTTGACCCCGCGTCTATGGCGCTCCAGCAGTGGCGAACCCAGCTCCAGTTCCAGTTGCGCGATCTGGCGGCTGACCGCTGACGGCGCGACATTCAGAAAGTCCGCCGCTGCCCGCACGCTACCCAGCCGCACAGCTTCGAAGAAATAAAGGATCCGACGATCCTGCACCAGACTCATTGGCTGTCCTGTGTTGCGCTCAAGGCAACATAAATTCGATTTTTGGATTATTGCTGAGAGGGGAGAACGCTGTCCATACTCGATCATCAGCACAAGGGAACGCGTATGAAGGCTCTTTGGCAGCGCCTGCGGGAGCAGGCAAAACAGTTGGGTGAGCGTAACCCGATACTGGGCCGTTACGGACAGGATCGAGTACTGGCCCATGTGTCCTTCGAGACTGCACTGGCTGCCAGTCTGGCCGGCCAGTTGCAGAGCCACGCACCAGAAGCCGATCTCGCCGGCTGGTTCGGCAGCGTCCTTCAAGTGCATCCCGAGATTGCCGAATCGGCAGCATCAGACATCGACCATCTGGTGATCGTCAACCCGGCCTGTCCCGATCACCTCACCGCCTTTCTGACCTTTCGTGGCATCCAGGCCGTGCAGGCGTATCGCATCGCTCATGCGTTGTGGAACGACGGCGATTTTCAAAGCGCAGTTCTGCTGCAGAACTGGGCGGCCAATACCTGGGCCATCGACATTCATCCTGCTGCACGTTTGGGCAAGCGTCTGTTTGTTGACCACGGCATGGGCCTTGTGATCGGCGAAACAGCGGTGGTCGAGGACGACGTCAGCCTCTGGCATGGCGTCACCCTGGGCAGCACGCTCAGCGAGGCAGGCGACCGGCACCCCAAAATTCGTCGCGGCGCGCTGATCTGCGCAGGCGCCACGGTGCTCGGCAACATCGAAGTCGGCGAGCGCGCCATCGTTGCCGCTGGCGCAGTGGTGCTCAAACCCGTGGAGGCCGGTGTCGTGGTGGCTGGCACGCCAGCCAAAGTCATCGGCAGGGCGCCGGATTCACTGGCGACCTTCACCAGCAAATCTCAGGTCTGATTCAGGGAGCAATCGCATATGGCTGCCGTCGCCCAGTTTCCACAAGGCATCGATCATCCGCTGGTCACTGTCCGTGATCACGCCGCCACGCTTGAGTTGTATCGTCGGATGGGCTTCGCGCCGTCGCCGGTCAGCTATCACCCGTGGGGCAGCGTGACTTCGTTGATGATGTTCAAGAGCAACTTCATCGAGCTGATCGGCATTCACGATGCGTCGCTGTTCGGCACCGGCTCGGTCAATGGCTTCTGCTTCGGCCGCCAGTTGGGCGAGTTTCTGGAGCGCGGCGAAGAGGGCGTTTCGCTGGTCGCGCTGCACAGCCAGGACGCCGACGCGGACCATGTGCGGCTGATGCAGGCCGGTTTGCCGAGTCAGGGCCGAATCGACTTCCGTCGCGCGATGACGTTACCAGACGGACGTCCTGACGAAGCGGTGGTTTCGCTGGGGCTGTTCATCGACCCGCAACTGCCTGACGCCTCGAATTTCATCTGTCATCAGCACCGACCCGAACTGATCTGGGTGCCTGGCTGGCAACAGCATCCCAATGCGGTGGACGGCATTGTCAGCGTGACGTATCTGGCCGACCCCGCTCAGCTTGAACCGCGCTGGCGTGCAATTTACGGCGATGCGGTGAGCTGGCAGGGCAACGTGTTGCTCGCCGACACCCGATGCGGCGTGTTGCGTGCCATGGATGCGACAACAGCCGCTTGCCATTACCCCGATACGCCGTTGCCACAAGCCCATCGCGAACGGCCACACGCAATCGCCATCGGCCTGCACACCACCAGCCTTGATACCCTGCGCGCCATTCTTGCCGAGAACCACGTGCCGCATCAGCAGGCGCCTGGACGCGTCATGGTCGAGCCGCAGGCGGCAGGCAACGTCATTCTTGAATTCGTACAAAACCTCTAAGCGAGATGCAGAACATGACTTTGAAAACAGGCGTCATCGGACTGGGCAACATGGGCGGCGGCATGGCCGCGACGCTGGCGGGCAAGTGCTTTGACGTCAGTGGATTCGACCTGTCGCAGACCGCGCTGGCGATGGCCGAAAGCAAAGGCGTGAAGCCGGTTGCCGACCGCACGCAGTTGATCCAGAGCGTGGACATTCTGATTCTGTCGTTGCCCAAGGCCGAGCATGTCGAGTCTGTCTGCCTGGGCGCCGGTGGCATTCGCGAAGTGGGCCACGAAGGGTTGATTGTGGTCGATACCACCACCTCGACGCCTGAGATGAGCCGCAAGGTTGCTGCCGAACTGGCCAAGGCTGGAATCGCCTTCATCGACGCCCCGGTGTCCGGCGGCCCGAAAGGCGCGGCCACCGGCACCATGTCAATGGTGATCGGCGCTGAAGAAGCTGATCTGGCGCGGGCGATGCCGGTGTTGGAAGGCATGAGCGGCACGCGGGTTCACGTCGGTCAGTGCGGCGCGGGCAACGTGGCCAAGATCGCCAACAACATGCTCGCCGCCTGCCACCTGATCAGCACCGCCGAAGCGGTCGCAATGGCAGCCAAGGCGGGCGTTGACCCGGAAAAACTGCTGCAGGGCCTGAACGCCGGTTCCGGCCGCAGCGGCGCGACGCAAGTCATGTTCCCCACCTGGGTGTTGAACAAGGCCTACGACTCGGGTTTCACCATGGGCCTGATGCGCAAGGACGTCGGCCTGGCCAGCGATCTGGCGGACAGCCTGGACATGGACCTGCCGTTGTCCCGCGTCGTCGCGCAATTGTGGAAAGCCAGCAGCGAGACGCTGGCCGATAACGAAGACTTCTGCGCCATCGTGCAACGCACTGATGCCAAACTTTACGGTCACGGAGAATAAGTGATGAGCACTGCAAAGATCCTCGAACTGATGCGCCCTTACTGGGGCGATCGCAGTGTCATCGCCAGCTACGTGGGCGGTGAGTTCATCGAAGGCCACGGCGCGCCGGTCGAAGTGCGCAATGCCCATGACGACAGTCTGTTGCTGAGTTTTCCGGACGCCGACGAATCGCTGGTCGAAAAGGCCGACAACGCTGCGAAAGCCGCGCAGGTTCAGTGGTGGGCGTTGACGGCGCAGGCGCGTGGTCGCGCCATGTATCAGGTCGGTAACCTGATCCGTGAAGCGCTGGAAAATCTCGCCCAGATCGAATCCCTGACCGCCAACAAGCCGATTCGCGATGCCCGCGTTGAAGTGCTCAAGGTTGCCGAGATGTTCGAGTACTACGCCGGTTGGGCAGACAAACTGCACGGCGAGATCATTCCGGTGCCGACTACGCACCTGAACTACGTGACGTACGAACCGCTGGGTACGGTGCTGCAGATCACCCCGTGGAACGCGCCGATCTTCACCTGCGGCTGGCAGATTGCACCGGCCATTGCGGCGGGCAACGCGGTCATCCTCAAGCCTTCGGAACTGACGCCGCTGAGTTCGCTGGTGGTCGGCGTATTGATCGAACGTGCCGGTGTGCCCAAGGGGCTGGTCAATGTGATCGCCGGTTTCGGCCACTCCATCGGGCAGGCGTTCATCGCCAGGGCCGACATTCGCAAAGTCGTGTTCGTCGGCTCTCCGGCAACCGGTCGCCATATTGCCGTCGCGGCGGCACAACGCTGCATTCCGGCGGTGCTGGAGCTGGGCGGCAAGTCGGCCAACATTGTCTTCGAGGACGCCGATCTGGAGGTCGCCCTGCGCGGCGCTCAGGCGGCTATTTTCTCCGGGGCAGGGCAGAGCTGCGTGTCGGGTTCGCGTCTGCTGGTGCAGGCGTCGATCTTCGAAAAATTCACCAATGCGCTGGCCACCGCTGCGACCCAATTCAAGGTCGGTGACCCGAGCGACCCGGAAACCCAGATCGGGCCGATCAACAACGCCAAGCAGTACAACCACGTGAAAACCATGGTCGAGCGTGCCTTGAAAGACGGCGCCAGGCTGGTGGGCGAGCACGCAGAGCCGATCCCGGAAAAGCCCGGTTATTACGTCAACCCGACCGTTCTGGCGGGCACCAACGACCTGCACTGCGCTCAGGAAGAAATCTTCGGCCCGGTGGTCGTAGCCATTCCTTTCAAGGACGAAGAAGATGCGATCCGCATCGCCAACGACAGCCGTTTCGGCTTGGCGGGTGGCGTCTGGACACGTGACGTGGGCCGCGCGCACCGTGTGGCGAAACAGGTGCGTGCCGGTACGTTCTGGGTCAACGGCTACAAGACCATTCATGTCAGCTCGCCGTTTGGTGGCTATGGTGAAAGCGGCTATGGTCGTTCTTCAGGGCTGGATGCATTGCGCGAATACAGCGAAGTGAAAAGCGTGTGGGTCGAGACCGCTGCCAAACCCGCCGCCAGCTTTGGTTATGGCGCGAGCCTGGAGTGAATCACATGAGCATTTCCAAGACATTGATCGAAGAAGCCACGGTCTGGCGCCGCACCATTCATGCGGCCCCGGAGCTGGGCTTTCAGGAGCAGAAAACTTCCGACAAGGTCGCTGAACTGCTCAGCAGCTTTGGCCTTGAGGTCCATCGCGGCCTCGGTGGCACCGGCGTGGTCGGCACGCTGCGCACCGGCGATGGCCCGACTATCGGCATCCGCGCCGACATGGACGCCTTGCCGATTCAGGAACTGGGCGACAGCGTGCACAAGTCTGCGCATAAAGGCTGTATGCATGCCTGTGGCCATGACGGGCATACCGCCATTCTGTTGGCCACTGCCAGGCATCTGGCCGAGACGCGGCGCTTTCGCGGAACCGTGCATTTCGTTTTTCAGCCTGCCGAAGAAAACCTTGGCGGCGCACAGCGCATGATCGAGGACGGACTGTTCGAGCGTTTCCCGATGGAAGCCATCTACGGCTTGCACAACTGGCCGGGTGTGCCTGCGGGCAAGGTGGTGGTCAATCCGGGGCCGATGATGGCCTCGCTGGACACTTTCGAGATCACCCTGACCGGCAAGGGCAGCCACGCGGCCATGCCGGACAAGGGCAACGACCCGATCGTGGCTGCCGCCGAGCTGGTGCTGGGTCTGCAGACCATCGTGTCCCGACGTCTGTCGCCGCTGGATTCAGCGGTGGTCAGCATCACCCAGTTCAACGCGGGTGAGGCCATCAACGTGCTGCCGGAAACGGCTGTGCTGCGTGGCACCGTTCGCTGCCTGCAGACCCCGGTGCGCGAGAAGGTCCAGCAATGGATCGGCGAGTTCGTCGAGCGTCTGCCAATGGCTTTCGGCGTGCGTGGCGAGCTGGTCTACAACGTCGGTTATCCAGTGACCGAAAACCACGTCGAAGCCGCCGCAACGATTCGTCGTGCCGCCGTCGCCGCAGTCGGTGAAGCCAACGTGCAATGGGGCTGCAACCCGTCCATGGCCTCGGAAGACTTCGCCTTCATGCTGCACGCCTGTCCGGGCGCCTACATCTGGATGGGCGTTGACGGCGAAAAGCCTTCGGCGGCGCTGCACAACCCGTACTACGACTTCAATGATCAGGTGATCGAGCCGGGCGTGAAGGTATGGACGTCATTGGTGGAGCAGTGCCTGCCGGTGGCGTGATGGATGCGCATCGCTGAAAGACAGTGCAGGTCGCTGATACGGCGCTGTCCCTCAACAAACAGCGGACCGTGGGAGGCGGCTTGCCGGCGATGCAGTTGACGCGGTATGTCAGGAAAATCGCGTCATCGTTCATCGCCGGCAAGCCGCCTCTTATCAAACAACCTGCAACCCACTGAAGAAACTGGATTTTGTGGGAGCGGACTTGTCCGCGAATGCTGTAGTTCAGCCGATGAATATTCGTCGGATGTACAGGCCTTTTCGCGGACAAGTCCGCTCCCACCTAGTTTGCTGCGCGACAGCGCTACGTCGAAGACGTGGTGGGGCCTCCCACAAAAACGTGTTCATTCAGCAGATTACGTTTTGTTTGATAAGAGGCGGCTTCCGGCGATCTGCCGGGAACCGGCAGCACAATGCCTGCGCATGCGGTGTATCAGATGCACTCAAGGGCTGCTGCGCAGCCCATCGCTGCCTTCGTAACCCCCACGCCCTCCGGGCAGAAGCAGATTTCAGCGCATCATCAGCAGCCAGGTTTTTGACAAGAAGCGGCATGTGCTCGGAAGGTCATATCAATCCGGTTGTCATGATGCGGTGAGCAATTGCACCTTGATACCGGAAATGTCAGGCAGGCAGGTCAGCAGATGGTCGCGTAATTCCAGCACCCGCTGACGCTTGTAGCTGTCCTGCAGCCAGACCAGGTAATAGGCATCGCCTGTGCCCACTGCGCTCTCGAAAGGCAGATACACCTGGTGTTCGTACACGTCATTGGCGATCAGGAAAAGGTCGCCGATGGATACACCATGACCTCTGATGGCGGCGGTGATGCCCTGGTCCAGGGTGTCGAACACCTTGCCGGTGTCCAGCTTCACCTGATCAGACAGCCCCATTCGTTTTAACCAGCGCCGCCAGTCCCTGCGATCTGTAGACGGGTGGATCAAGTCGGCGTTCTGCAGGCGTTCTGGCCCCCAGGGATGATCCCCCAGATTTTCAGACGAGCAGATCGGAATCAGCCATTCATCGAACAGCTTGCAGCTTTCGACGTTCGCTCCAAAGTTGCCGTTGCCCAACAGAATCGCGCAGTCGTAAGGCTCGGCGTAGAAGTCCACGCTGTCGAAATCCATCCAGACACTGGAGAGCTGTACAGGCTGTGCCGGGACGGGATTTTTGTAGGACTCCAGTGCGTGCAGCAACCAGCGCATCGTCAGGGTCGAGGGTGACTTGAGTCGCAGGTGCTTGCCCTTGCCGCGGAAAGGCTGGCAGGCGTCTTCAATGATCCGAAAGCCGATTTTCAGCTGGCTGGCCAGGTGGCGTCCTTCGTCACTCAAGGACAGCCTGGGGCCATTGCGCTCGAATAATCGACAGCCCAGGCTTTCTTCAAGCGTGCGGATATGACGACTGATCGCACTCTGGGTCAGGGACAATTCTTCCGCAGCCCGCGTGAAAGAGCATGATCGCGCCGCGACTTCAAAGGCCCTCAGGGCGTAAAGAGGAGGGATGCGTTCGGTCATGCCAATACCTATCATGATTATTTGTCATGGTAGGGTACACCTTTTTCCCTTTTTCAACGCGCGCATGTCCCTTCAGACTTGCCGGCTCATCACTGTCAGGAAAGAAAAAAAAGAATAAGGCAGTGCTTCTAAAGGCCATGTGCGAGAGGGAATATGCTGCCCAAGTCTGGAATGTTGGTGTGCCAATCGGCGCTCAGGCAAACACTTGAAAATGAAGCTGACACTGCCCGCGTCCCGCAATGGATGATCACTGCCTATCGGCAATTTGAAGGGGTAGTGGATGACAAGGGCTTCCCATGTCTGTTCGGGCGGCGTGCCAACAAGTCGGGAAGCTGCCTGATCGTGTTCATTTCCCGGGAACATGAACAGGCTGACCTGCAGGGCGGCATGCAAGCGTATGCCGCATTTGTCAGAAGCACACCGCTTGATAAGCGCCTGTTCAGTCCGCTGATTGTTATCTTTGAAGAAAACAGCTTCATCAATCTGGCGCAGGAACAGGCTCATGGCTGGGCGGCGCTTCAGCGTCTGCATGAGGGTGACAGCATACCGTGGCCCGCGACAGTGAGCATCAATCCAGAAACACCCGAGTGGACTTATCACTTCGCCGGACTGTCGTTTTTCATCAACATGAGTTTCCCCAGCCACACTGCCATGCGCAGCCGATCACTGGGCAAGCACATTGTGTTCGTGGTCAACCCTCGGGAAAACTTCGATGAAGTGGCCAGCGCGGAAGATGAAAGCGGACGCCGGATCAGAGAAAGGATCCGTCAGCGAATTGCCGAATACAACGACGGTGTCGTGCCCGAAACACTGGGTTTTTTCGGCGACCGCAACAGCCTGGAGTGGAAGCAATATCAACTGCACGAGGAAGGTGGCCTGAAGTCAAGCCGCTGCCCGTTGCACATCAAGCCCCTGGACGTTCAGGCTGACAAAGCCTGACCCACCAAACGAGCGGTCACAGGTTATGGATATTTCGTTGTTGCTGATCTACATGTTCAGCGTGTTCATGTTGATCATTACGCCGGGTCCGGTCGTGGCATTGATCGTCAATACCAGTCTGGTGTCGGGACCCCGGCGTGCCATGCTCACGGCGTTGGGCACCAATTGGGCTTCGCTGGTACTGGTACTGGTTGCGGCGCTGATCCTGACCGGTACGCTGTCGATCAGCGCGAGTCTGCTCAACTGGATCAGTCTGGTGGGATGTTTCTTCATCGCTTATCTGGCAGTGGATGCGTTGAAGCATGCGCTGCGCAACGAACCTGAATTTGTCGGCACTCCGGTCCAGAGCGGCACGCGGCACAGTGGGCTGGTGACGGGGTTTCTGGTGGGCATTTCAAACCCCAAGGACATCATCTTTTTTGTCTCGTTTTTCCCCCAGTTCATTCACGTGACGCAGTCGTTCAAGGGCAGCATCGCGGTATTGTCAGTGCTGTGGATCATCATCGACCTGTCGATCCTGTTCGCCTATATCTTCCTCATGCGTCAGAAGCTGGCGATGAAGTACAAGCGCAAGATCGAACTCGTGTCCAGCATTACCCTTTTGTTGATTGCGACCGGCGGGATTGTCTATTCCGCTTCGACACTGATTTCTCGATGACACTCCACGGGCGCCTGGAGGCGCCCGTGATACGGATCAACACTCGATCAGATTGACCGCCAGTCCGCCGCGTGAGGTTTCCTTGTACTTATCGTGCATGTCCGCGCCGGTGTCGCGCATGGTGCGGATGGCATGGTCGAGCGAGATGAAGTGTTCGCCGTCGCCACGCAGGGCCATCTGTGCGGCGTTGATCGCCTTCACGGCGGCAATCGCGTTGCGCTCGATGCACGGCACCTGAACCAGTCCGCCGACCGGGTCGCAGGTCAGGCCCAGGTTGTGTTCAAGGCCGATCTCGGCAGCGTTTTCCACCTGCTCGGGCGTCGCCCCGAGAATCTCCGCCAGGCCTGCAGCGGCCATGGCGCAGGCTGAGCCCACTTCGCCCTGGCAGCCCACTTCAGCGCCCGAGATCGAGGCGTTTTTCTTGCACAGAATGCCGACAGCGGCAGCGCTCAGAAAGAAGCGCACCACGTCGTCATCGTTGGCCGTGGGTTTGAATTTCATGAAGTAATGCAGCACGGCGGGCACGATCCCGGCTGCGCCATTGGTCGGAGCCGTCACCATGCGGCCACCCGCAGCGTTTTCTTCGTTGACCGCCAGCGCGAACAGGTTGACCCACTCCATGGCGCTGAGGGTCGAGCCGATCACGTTCGGGTTGTCGAGGTTTTGCAGGCTCTGATGCAGGCGATAGGCACGACGGCGCACGTTCAGGCCGCCGGGCAGAATGCCCGTCTCGAGCAGACCTTTGTTGACGCAGGCCTGCATTGCAGCCCAGATAACCATGATGCGCGAGCGGATTTCTTCTTCGCTGCGCCAGACCTTTTCGTTGGCCATCATCAGTTCCGAGATGCTCAGGCCGTGGGTCTTGCACAGTCTCAGCAATTGCGCGCCGCTGGAGAAGTCGTAAGGCAGAACGGTGTCATCGGCATCCAGCACACCGCTGGCTGCCTGTGCGGCATCGATCACAAAACCTCCGCCGACTGAATAGTAGGTCTGCTCGTACAGCTCGCCCGACTTGCCGTACGCGCACAGCGTCATGCCGTTGGGGTGGTAGGGCAGGCTCTCTTCGAGCAGGCACATGTCTCGCTCCCAGACGAAGGTAATCGGCTGTTCACCGGCCAGCAGCAGTTGACCGTCGGCACGCAGCGCGTCGATGCGCTGGTTGACTTGGCTGGGGTCGATCTGGTCCGGCCATTCACCCATCAGCCCCATCACCGTCGCACGATCACTGCCATGACCGATGCCGGTCGCGGACAGAGAGCCGTACAATCGCACCTCAACACGTTCTACGCTGTGCAAACGATCCTGGTTGCGCAGGTCAGTGACGAACAGCGCTCCTGCCCGCATCGGTCCGACGGTGTGCGAACTGGACGGCCCGATGCCGATTTTGAACATGTCGAAGACGCTGATAGCCATCACGGTGGTCCTTCAAATGAGATGATGCAGAGGAGTTGAAACTCCTTCTTTCTGGCTTTCATCTTTGGCTTCAGCTGTCGAAACGACAAACGATTGTTCCTATGCAACGCTTTAGCGGAACTCTTCAATGAGCAGAATTTTCAACGCACAGATGCACGCCTGGTTACAGGTCTTCGCCTGTGCGGCACGACACCTTTCATTTACGCGCTGCGCCGAGGAGCTGCACGTCACGCCGGGTGCGATCAGCCAGCAGATGCGTCAGCTTGAAGAACGGCTGGGCTTTGCGCTGTTCCATCGGGTCGGGCGCGGCCTGGAGCTGACCGCCGAAGGGCAGCGTCTGGCAGTGGTGGCCAACGAGGTGCAGAGCCGCATCAGCGAAGAGCTGCGTCTGTTGTATTCCGGTCGGATCGGCGGGGTATTCAAACTGCGCTGCATTCCATCGTTTCTGAGCAAGTGGCTGATGCCGCGCCTGCCACGTTTGCAGGAAGCGTTTCCAGACATTCAGTTGAGGATCATTGCCGAAGACAGCAGTGGCTCGTTGCGCGATGACGACTTCGACCTGGCCATCGACCTGAACGACGGCAGCTATCCGGGCCTGTCGACCACGCCGTTGCTGGAGGAAGAACTGTTTCCGGTGTGCTCGCCCAAACTGCTCGAAGGCAAACCGCCGCTGGACACGCCCAGCCAATTGGTGCATTTCCCGCTGCTGCACGACATCACGGCCTGGCGCGGCAGCTATGAGTACGCAGAGTGGGAGTTTTACCTGACTGCGATTGGTGCCGATGGCATCGACGTGCGCCGTGGCCACACGTTCAACCGCAACCACCTGACCATCGACGCCGCCCGTATGGGCATGGGCGTGGCCATCGCCCGCAAGGCACTGATCACCGATGAGCTTGAACAGGGCTCGCTGATCGTGCCGTTCGGGCAACCGATCAAGGCCCGCAAGAAATATGTACTGGCTTACCGCGAAGGCGCTCTTAATACCCCGGCACGCCGTGCGGTGCATGACTGGTTGGTGAATGAGGCGTGAAACTGATCGTGCTTATGCTCTGCGCTCATCGTTATACACAAGTCCGCAAGACGCGCAAAACGGGGGGCAAACCGAAAGTGACTGACTGAATGCATGCCCCGTGGGAGGCGGTCGCAACAAGACTCGGTTATAACGCTGAGCACAAGCATGGGCATGATCGGCGTGCTTGAAATCACGCTGATCGTCCCTACGCTCTGCGTGGGAATGCCTCCCAGGACGCTCCGCGTCCGCTCTCGAATGCGGCGCAGATGTGTGCCAAAGCTCCAGCGTTATTCACGTCATGCGCTCGGCTCACTGAATCCACAGTCTGTGCCATTTGTGACGCGGAGTGTCACGGGCGGCATGCCCACGCGGAGCGATGGGCACGATCAGTGTTGAGGCAGACCTGTGTATAACGATGGACGCGGAGCATGGGAACGATCAGCGACAACCATCAAATCAATGAAACATCTCGGCGATCATCACAGCGCCGATGAAGGTGCCGAAGTTGGCCAGGAACGACACCAGCACGATCCGCCAGCCCAGACGGCGAAACGCGGGCAGGTCCTTGGCAATCGACAGACCGGCGAAGGTCAGCATCGGGGTGATCACGGCGAGCATGTTGATCGAACTGGTCAGGCGGGCAATCTCCGCTGCCCATGGGCAGGCCGGGGAGGTCAGGAACATTGCAACCAGCGACACCATGCACACGGCCGGAATCTTGCGGCGAATCAGGCTGCACAATGCTTCACCAACGAAGGCACAGAAAATCATGATGCCGATGCCGGTGAAAGCATCGGCGGACAGCGTCTTGTAGCCGACATAGTTGGCGATCAATGCCAGCGCACCGGCGGCCAGCCACGCACTGACCTTGCCCGACCAGCCCAGCTCAGGCACGTCGAGCGACACGTCGCTGTGACGCAGGCCGTCATCGGTCATGGAGGCCTTGGTGGTACGGCCGATCAGCGGTTCGAGAACGCGATAGCCCCAGACCGCCAGCGGCAGCGAGATGAACAGGGTGAAGTAGGTACCGATGGTGGTGGTGATCAGATTCGACGCCGCCGCCAGGGTCATGACTTCCTTGGCCACTTCAGGCGTCTGCTGAGCCGCAATCGCGCCGGCAGCGGCTGCCATCATGCTGCCAGAGCCGATGCCGGAACCCATCGCCAGCGAATTGGGATGGAAGATATTCAGGCTGGCAATGAAACCGGCCACGATGGCAATGAACAGCGCACCGAACAGCGTGCCGGTCAGGTACTCGGCGAGCACGCCGCGTCCCTCCGGGGAATCCATGCCATAGCGCTCACCAATGATCGCCAGGCTGGGTTCGCGTCCCACCGAGAAGGTCGCACCAATCGCTTCACGCTTGATCCCCAGCATCAGCGCCACTGGCAGGCCCAGAATCACGGTGCCGACAAAATGGCCGAATTCCTGGAACACCAGCGCCCAGCCCGAGGCGAACACCACCGGCAGCGAGCCGCCGACCACCAGACCCAGCTTGGCAATGAAGATCAGCAGGGCAGGTTGCAGAATGGACGCGGAGCGCAGTTGCGTGCGGTGATCGATCCCTATCGTGCCCGGCATGCGCCGACTGGCAATGCCGATCATTGCGCCCAGCAGCAAGGCCCAGACCATCGGCAGCAGGACCACCTTGCCAGGGCCCAGCGGAATGCTGATGGCGCCAATGGATTCGGCAACGACGAGGATGACGGCGGCCCAGACGTACAGCTTGACCGTCGAAGAAACGGCCTGCTTGTCGCCCACGACGGCAGCGTGTGAGTTTTGCATGATGATCCCCTTGCCTGCTGAATGACCTTTTTAAGGCCTTATCAATCGTTATTCTGTTTTTTCAGGTAGGCGCAGCGACGCGCCAGGGCAGCGTTGGAAGTCCATGGAGTCATGGAGGCCGTTATCCGGCGAGTCTTTTTATAAGGCCCGAATTGACCGGACCCAGGCTGCTTCGAGCCTTTCGAGCGGAGCAATTGATGCCCTCGCGCCATCGCAGTATGCATAGCGGGAGGTTGCACACCAATATTGCGGATTTTATTTATCGTTGCGTTAAAGAGAACACTGAAAGGGGAGACTCAGGACGTATTTGCAGCACGATCAGTGTCGGATGATGCTCGTTCCCACGCTCTGCGTGGTAACGCCTCTCAGGACGCTCCGCGTCCGCTTTTGGCGGTCTAAAGCCCCAGCGCCTCGTTGCATTCTTCCAGTGATCTGCGCTCGGTCTCGGCATACAGCTTCAATTCATCGAGCGTCTGACGCCCCAGTGCCTGCTGGAAATCTTCCTGGTTCGAACTGATCGCATAATGCGCCTGCGCGTTATCGCCCAGGTTGGACTGGAAGATGCCCGCCGCGCTGACCGGCAGAAAATCTTCGTACACCAATGGCTCGAAGCGCAAATGACCCTCCTGAATCAGTTGCTCAAGGTCCGCGCCTGCCTCGACAGGTGCAGCAAGGCCCTGCTCGGTCGGGAAGTAGCGAAAGTAAGCCAGCCCTTCGGCACGCATTTCGCTGTAGCTGTCCGGGAACGCTTCAAAAGCTTTTTCCATCAGCGCCGAATAGCGCAGGGCATTGGCTTCGTTGGGAAACTCGCCCAGCTCATCGCGTGCCGCGTTCAGCAACCGGTCGTACAGTGCGCGACCCTTGGGCGTCAGTGCCGCGCCGCGCTGTTCTATTTCGCCGAAGCGTGCCGAATGGCTGCCGGACGCCTGAGTGCCTTGACCGACAAAGGTGATCGGCTCTTCCAGTGCCTTGAAACTGGTCTGACGCAGCAGGATCGGGCAGCGGCGGCGGGGCGGGCCTTCGATCACGGCCTTGGGCGTGATGCCTTTGCCGGGCATGCCTGCCTGCACTGCGTCGATGTCCAGCGTGCGCGGCGTGAGGTGGTTGATGTGCGGACCCCGGAACGCCACCACATCAGCGATCAGGCGGTGCTGTGCGTTGAGCTGTTGATACTCTTCCAGTGACACCGTGGCCGTGTTGTGCCAGCGAAAGGTTTCCAGTGCCTGCTGAATGAATTCGGCTGCGTCCGCTTCGTCCAGACCGCCGTTCTGCTCGTGCTTCTGTATGAGTTCAAGCGCCTTCGCCGTGAATATCTGGCGTCTGGCGAGCACCTGACTGGCGAACTCACGCAGGCTGTCGCTCTCGATCAACTCCAGACGCAGCAGCGAGGTGAACACGCGAAACGGGCTGACCTGCAACGCGCTTTCATGCACGGCGCGAAAGGCTGTCGAATGGACCGGCACGCCCGCAGGCGTCAGGTCGTAATAACCCACCGGTTCCATCCCCATCACTGCGAACAGGCGGGCGAGGGTGGCCAGTTCCAGCGCAGTACCGACCCGGATTGCGCCATGGCGCTCCATGTCCAGACGCTGGATTTCGCCTGTCTGCCTCAGGCTGTCCAGCATGCGGTGGTCATGGCTCATGACCCGGTCGTTGACCTCGCTCACCAGCGCCATCAACGTGCCGTACAGTGGGACTTCTTCCTGGTACATCTGCGACATGGCGCGGGAAAAGCCAGCGCGGATGTCGTCAGGGTTGGCAAAGCGTGCGGTGCTCATCAGGGTTCTCTCTCCGTGCTCTTCCCGGTTTTATCGGTCATCAAGTCAGGCCAGCGCCGCCAGGCAGCGTTCGAAAATATCCAGACCTTCGTTCAACACCTCAAGCTCGATAGTCAGTGGAATCAACAGCCGAATGATGTGCCGCGACTTGCCGCTGGGCATCAAGAGTAGCCCGGCTTCTCTGGCCGAGGTCAGCAGTTCGGCGAGTTGTCGGGTGGCCGGAGCGCCGTCAGGTGTCATCAACTCGATGCCGCGCATGCAGCCCACGCCGGTCAGTCTGCCCAGATACGGCGAGAGATTGTTCGCCTGCCAGGCGTTGTAGCGCGACACAATCGCGTTTTCCTGCTGCTCGCCCCAGGTCGACAGGTTCTCATCGGTCATCTGTGCCAGCGACGCCAGGCCCGCCGCGCAGCCAATCGGATTGCCGGAATAAGTGCCGCCCAGCCCGCCCTTGGGCAGATTGTCGAGCAACGCTTTGCGCCCGACCACGGCACCCAGTGGAATACCGCCGGCGATGCTTTTGCCCAGCAGAATCAGGTCCGGTTCGATGCCCAGACGACTGAAGGCAAAGCGCTGCCCGGTGCGGCCGAAACCCGACTGGATTTCATCGGCGATCAGCACGATGCCTTTTTCGGTACAGAGGGCGCGCAACGCCTGAGCGAAGTCCGGCTCCATGGCCAGAAAGCCACCTTCACCCTGCACCGGTTCGAACATGAAACACGCCACGTCGTTGACGTCGATCTCGACGCTGAACAGGCGGTCCATGGCCTTGAGCGCCTGCTCGGTGGTGACGCCGTTGTCCTTGCTGGGAAACGGGATATGAAACACCGGCCCCGGCAACACGCCGACTTTCTGTTTATAGGGCGCGACCTTGCCGTTGAGGTTGAGCGTGGCCAGCGTGCGGCCATGAAAGCCACCGTCAAAAGCGATCACGGCCGTGCGGCCTGTCGCGCCGCGGACGATTTTCAACGCGTTTTCGGCCGCTTCCGCGCCACTGTTGGTAAGCATGCCGCTCAACGGATAACTCACCGGAACGAACTGCATGAGTTGTTCCATGAACCGGAGATAGGGCTCGTGGGGCGTGGCGTTGAAGCAATAGTGGGTCAGTTTTGTCGCCTGTTCCTGAATCGCCTTGACCACCTGCGGGTTGCAGTGCCCCAGGTTGAGTACGCCGATACCGCCGACGAAGTCGATGTAGCGCTTGCCGGTGGTGTCCCAGACTTCCGCATTGCGGCCGTGGGACAGCGTCATGCTGTGGACAAAGGAAATGGATTCGCTGATGTGTTCGCTCATGGACAGGCTCTGCGACGATGGCGTGATGGTCTATCCAAACGCACAAGGTGTATGCGCCACAAACGAAATAAAATCACCGGGTCATTCCAATAATTCAGGAAGTTGACGCTTTTAATGTCTGGATCAGGCAGTAGTTCATTCCTGAAAGGAATCATGTCGTTCGAAAACGTCGTTTGTGAGCAGCCCTTCAAGAGGTCGATACTGGGTCATCAGTGATTTCAACCCTTGTCATGACAGGAGAATCAGCATGGTTGCCGAGTTGTTAGCCAATCTGGGTGTGGCGAAAAGTGCCTACACCGACGGAAACTATCCCGTTCACACCCCTATCGATGGCAGTCAGATCGCTTCAGTCACGCTGGAAGGCAGCGCTCAGGTTCAGGCGCGGATCGACACTGCGCACGACGCCTTTTTGAAATGGCGCACTGTACCGGCCCCACGCCGTGGCGAGCTGGTGCGGATCTTCGGCGAAGTGTTGCGCGAGCACAAAGCTCAACTGGGCGAGCTGGTATCGGTCGAGGCGGGCAAGATCACCCAGGAAGGTCTGGGTGAAGTGCAGGAAATGATCGACATCTGCGACTTCGCCGTCGGCCTGTCGCGCCAGTTGTACGGCCTGACCATCGCTTCCGAGCGTCCCGGTCACCACATGCGTGAAACCTGGCATCCGCTGGGTGTGGTCGGCGTGATCAGCGCGTTCAACTTCCCGGTTGCCGTCTGGGCCTGGAACACCACGCTGGCGCTGGTTTGCGGCAACCCGGTGATCTGGAAGCCGTCGGAGAAAACACCGTTGACCGCGATGGCCTGTCAGGCGCTGTTCGACAAGGCACTGAAGATTTTCGGTGATGCGCCGCAAGGTCTTGCGCAACTGGTGATCGGTGATCGCGACGCGGGCGAAGCCTTGGTGGACGACCCGCGTGTGCCGTTGATCAGCGCCACCGGCAGCACCCGCATGGGCCGTGAAGTGGGTCCGCGTGTCGCGGCACGTTTCGGCCGCAGTATTCTGGAACTGGGCGGCAACAACGCCATGATTCTTGCCCCGAGCGCTGATCTTGATCTGGCTGTGCGCGGCATTCTGTTCAGCGCCGTGGGCACCGCCGGGCAGCGCTGCACCACCTTGCGCCGACTGATCGTGCACCGCTCGATCAAGGACGAAGTGGTTGCGCGGGTCAAGGCCGCCTACGCCAAGGTGCGCGTCGGTGATCCACGCGAAGGCAATCTGATCGGTCCGCTGATCGACAAACAGGCATTCTCGGCCATGCAGGATGCGCTGACCAAGGCGCGTGACGAGGGCGGCCAGGTGTTTGGCGGCGAGCGTCAATTGCAGGACAAGTACCCGAACGGCTACTACGTCACCCCGGCCATCGCAGAAATGCCCGACCAGAGTGACGTTGTGCGCCATGAAACCTTCGCGCCGATTCTCTACGTGATGGCCTACGACGATTTTGAAGAAGCGCTGCGTCTGAACAACGAAGTGCCACAAGGTCTGTCGTCTTGCATCTTCACCACCGACCTGCGTGAAGCCGAAGCTTTCCAGAGTGCTGCAGGCAGCGACTGCGGTATCGCCAACGTCAACATCGGCACCAGCGGTGCGGAAATCGGTGGAGCGTTTGGCGGTGAGAAGGAAACCGGCGGCGGTCGTGAATCGGGCTCCGATTCGTGGCGCGCCTACATGCGCAGGCAAACCAACACCGTTAATTACTCCCGCGAGCTGCCGTTGGCTCAGGGCATCGTCTTTGATTGATTCGGGCATGGCTGGAGTTGTTCGATGGCGCACTTGCGTGAAGGGTGTCTTTGGGAACAGGTGACGCCGCAGCGTCCGGTCAGCCCCGCGCTGTTCGGCGAGTGCAGCGCGGATGTGTGCATCATCGGTGCGGGGTTCACCGGACTGTCGGCTGCCCTGCAGTTGCTGGAGGGCGGCAAGTCGGTGTGCGTGGTCGAGGCCCATCAGGTCGGTCACGGCGGGTCCGGGCGTAACGTCGGTCTGGTGAATGCCGGAACCTGGGTTGCGCCCGACGAGCTGGAAAAGACGCTGGGCGCGGTCGAGGCCACGCGGCTCAACACTGCGTTGGGGGCGGCACCTGCGCTGGTGTTCTCGACCATCGATAAGTACAACATCGATTGCCAGGACACCCGCACCGGCAACCTGCACATGGCTCATAACGCCAAAGGTCTTGCCGATTTGCGCAGTCGCGCCGAGCAGTGGCAGCGCCGGGGTGCCCATGTCGAGTTGCTGACCGGCAAGCCCTGCGAAGACGCCTGCGGTACGGATAAGGCCGCCGGAGCGCTGCTTGACCATCGTGCGGGCACCGTCAACCCGATGGCTTATGTGTCGGGCATGGCGCTCAACGTGGTGGCACGGGGCGGGCAGTTGTTTGGCAGCTCGTCAGTCACCGGTCTGCAACGCACCTCCGATGGCTGGAAGGTATCGACCGCCGCCGGAAGCGTGCGCGCAGAAAAAGTGATCATCGCGTCCAATGCCTACACCGAAGGCGAGTGGACTGATATCAAGGATCACATCTTCGCCGGCTACTACTATCAGGTCGCCTCGCAGCCACTCTCCGGCGCGGAACAGGCCGAGGTTCTGCGCGGCGGACAGGGTTCGTGGGACACGCGCACTGTGCTCAGCAGCATCCGACGCGATGCGCAGGGGCGTCTGGTATTGGGCAGTCTGGGCAATGCGGGCAACTATCCGCTGTGGTTCATTCGTCGCTGGGCCGACCGCATTCAGCAGCACTACTTTCCCCAGTTGGGCAAGGTCGAGTGGGAAAGTACCTGGACCGGGCGTATCGGTTTCACGCCGGACCATCTGCTGCGATTGTTCGAGCCCGCGCCGGGGTTGCTGGCTGCGACGGGTTTCAACGGGCGCGGCGTGACCACCGGAACGCTGGTGGGCAAGTGCTTTGCCGACTACCTGCTGACCAACGACGCTCAGGCCCTGCCGGTGAGTTTCTCCAGCGGCGGTAAAGTCTCCGGCAGTTCGATACGGACCCTGGCATACGATGCCGGATTCACGCTGTACCACGCAGGCCAGTGCCTGCGCGTGGTGCTCTGACGCGGCGTTTCAAGAGGTTCTGCTCTTGAGCCTCAGTTCTGCACACAGCCCGCCTTGCGCCGAGTTGCGCAAGTGCAGGCTGCTTTCCAGCTTGCGCACGATCATGTCGACAATCGCCAGACCCAGACCTGCGCCGTTGCTGTTGCCCTGACTGTAGAACCGTTCGAACAGACGCGCCTTCTGTTGCTCGTCGATGCCGGGACCTGCGTCCTCGACCGACAGGTACGCGCTGCCGTCCTGCTGCGGGTGCAGCGCGACGCGGATTTCGCTGGCGGGCGGTGCGAAGTTCAGCGCGTTGGTCAGCAGATTCTGCAAGGCAATGGTAATGGCCGCCGGGTCGCTGTGGATAACACAGTCCTCGCCTGCTTCGAACACCAGGTCGACCCGTTTTTCCAGCGCCAGCGGCGTCAGCTCGGCCATCTCTTCGCGCACCAGCGTGTTCAATTCGAAACGGGTCAACTGGCTGTCGCTCGAACGTGGCTCAAGGCGCGCCATGGTCAGCAACTGACTGGCCAACCGTGCCGCGCGATCAACCCCGTGAACCAGGAAATCCAGTGCTTCGAGCCGCTGTTCCGGGGTTTCGGCCTGACGGGCGTTCTGCGCATGGATGCGCAGGATGGTCAGCGGTGTGCGCAGTTCGTGAGCCGCATCGGCGATGAAACGGCGTTCGCGTTCCAGCACGTTCTCGATCTGGGTCAGCAGGCTGTTGAGCGCGTGCTGCATGGGTTCCAGTTCCTTGGCCAGCGGCGAGACGTCGAGCGGCTCGAGGCTGTCGGCATCCCGTCGGCTGATCAGGCGCGCCATGCTTTGCAACGGGCGCAGCCCCCAGCCGATCGCCAGCCAGATGGCCACGATCAACAGCGGAACGCCGATCAGCGCGGGCCAGAGCGTGTGGCTGACAATCCGCTGGATCAGGTCCTGACGCACGTCGTCGCGCTCGCCCACCCAGATCAGAAAACCCTGTTGCGGGTCTGCCAGCAGAAAGCCGCACCACTCGTGGCCATTTTCGATCAGGTCGTGGGAGCCTTCTTCGCTGGGCGGCGCAGCCAGTAACGGCGCTTCGGCCGAACGCACCAACAGTTCGCCCGAGGTGCGCCACACCTGAAAGGTCAGGCGGGTTTCGTAGGGGTGCGCCACACCACTGGTGCCGACCCGGCTCATGGCCTGATCGAAGGCCTGATAGAGCTTGTCCAGGTCCTGTTCGCCAGCCGCACGTTGACGCAGCACGCCCTGCAGCAGGCGAGCGCTCTGAGCGAGCTGCGCATCGTAGACCTCTTCGATTTCGTGATGGCTGTCGCGCAGGGCGAGCAGGCTGATGGTCAGGTCACCCAGCAGCAACAGCAGCAGGACCGGAACCAGAATGCGGGCGCGTACCGAGGTCATGCCTTGAGCTCCAGCAGGTAACCGACGCCGCGAACGGTGCGGATCAGTTCGGTGGACAGTTTCTTGCGCAGGTTATGGATCAGCACTTCCAGGGTGTTGCTTTCGACCTTGTCCTGCCAGCCATACAACGTGTTGGACAGGCGCTCGCGGGTCACGACCTTGCCGGGGCGGATCATCAATTGATGCAGCAACTGATACTCCATCGGCGTCATCGGCACTTCATTGCCCTGGTAACTGACCTGCTGCGAGGCGGGGTCGAGGCTGATGCCTGCGTGTTCCAGCAGCGGTTGCGCGCGTCCCTGGCTGCGGCGCAGCAACGCACGGACACGGGCCTTGAGTTCTTCGACATCGAAGGGCTTGATCAGGTAGTCATCGGCGCCGGCATCCAGTCCGGCGATGCGGTCGGCAGTGCCGTCCCGGGCGGTCATGATCAGCACCGGCAAGGTGATGTCTTCGGCGCGCAACTGGCGCAACAGGTCAAAACCGTCCATGCGCGGCAGACCTAGGTCGAGCAGCAGCAGGTCGAACGGCTCGCTGCGCAGGGCATGCAGCGCGCTCAGCCCGTCTTCGAGCCAGTCGAGCGTATAGCCTTCGGTGTTCAGGGCGACCCGAATACCCTGGCCGATGGCTCGATCATCCTCGACAAGAAGCAGACGCATAAGGTTTCGACCCGTGATTGTGGGGGGGAGAAGGGCGCCATCATGCAGTGAGCGAGTGGTCTCGCGAAGCGCCGGGCGTGCGGGAAGATGTTACCAGCTGTTGCACATTAAGCTTTTCCTAAGACTCGTTTCGCACAGTGAGCGCTCCTTAACTGCCTGCGAGTATTTGCCATGCGTAAAGTCCTGCTGATTCCCCTGTTGTTGGCCAGCCCGTTGGCGCTGGCAGGTCCGCAATGCACCACGGCTGAAAAGTCCCAGTGGCAGGATCAGGCAAAATTCCAGGAGCAGCTCAAGGCTCAGGGTTACGAGATCAGCAAGTTCAAGGTCACTGACGGCAACTGCTACGAGATCTATGGCTTCGACAAGGACAAGCGCAAGGTCGAGATCTACCACGATCCGGTCACCGGCAAAGCCGTGAAGACCGAGATCAAGGGCTGATGAGTCAGGCGTCCCTGCGCCTCTGGGACCCGCTGGTCAGGCTGTTTCATGTCTCGATCGCGGGTGTCTTCATCGCCAACTACTTCTTCAATGAAGCCGGTGATGACTGGCACGTCTGGCTGGGCTACTACGCGGTGGCCTGGGTGGTGGTGCGAGTGGTGTGGGGATTCGTCGGGCCGGACAGTGCGCGCTGGAGTGATTTCTGGCCGACCCCGGCCCGGCTTCGAGCGCATGTGTGCTCGCTGATCAGTCGCCAGCCCGTGCACCGACTCGGCCATTCGCCGCTCGGTGCGCTGGTCATGATTCTGATGATGGCGATGATCTTCGGCATGGGCCTGACCGGATTCCTGATGCAGGAAGTCGATGCGCTCTGGGGTGCCGACTGGCCGCTGCAGATCCACGAAACGCTGGCCAATACGCTTTGCGCGCTGGTGGTGCTGCACATGGCGGCAGCCCTGTTCGAAAGCTTCCAGGTGCGGGACAACCTGCCGTTGTCGATGCTGACAGGGAAACGACGTCCACTGCCTGAAGATAGGCGTTCCTAAGCCAGCCAACCCTGAACCCAGACCAAACGATTACTTCCTTACCTTCACTACAGTGATGCCCCTTCATGCGTGTAATTTCCCGAAACCTGGTCGCATGGAGCGCAGGCCTGATCGTTGTGTCGATCTTTATCAGTGCGTGGCTCAGCCATCCGCTGCACCGGATTTCCGGCTTTGCGGTCAGCACACCGACCGTCAATACGGAAAGCGTTGCGCCCAAGGCGTCCTACAGCTCGCGCTTCGCCTCGTCCGATCTGGATGACTTCGTGCATTCCTCGGCGGTCACCGCGTTGCCCGGCGGCGACCTGATGTCGGTATGGTTCGCAGGCTCGCGTGAAGGCGCTGGCGATGTCGAGATCCGTACCTCGCGCTTCGATGCCGCAACCGAGGAGTGGGGGAGCGAGCACGTGTTGGCGACCCGCGAATCAACCCAGTCCGGCACCGGAAAATACATCCGCAAGCTGGGCAATCCGGTGATTGCGCTGGCCCCCGACAAGCGCCTCTGGCTGTTCTACGTGTCGGTATCGGTAGGCGGCTGGGCGGGAAGTACGGTCAATGCGATGGTCTCCAGCGATATGGGCGCCAGCTGGTCGCCGCCGCGTCAATTGGTGACCTCGCCTTTTCTGAATATCAGCACCCTGGTGCGCGCTGCGCCTGTGTTCCACGCCGACGGCTCGATCGGTCTGCCGGTGTATCACGAGTTTCTCGGCAAATTCGCCGAGTACCTGTACCTGAGCCCGGACGGCGATGTGATCGACAAGTTTCGCATCAGCCGTGGCAAGAACTCGTTGCAGCCAACCGTTGTGCCGCTGGACGGGCAGCGCGCTGTGGCACTGCTGCGTTATGCCGGTGAAACCCATCACCGCGTGCTGGCCAGCCGCACCGAAGACGGCGGGCAGACCTGGAGCGAGCCGCATCCGTTGTCGCCCAGCAATCCCAACTCGTCGCTGGCTGCCGTCGGCGTGCCCGGCAAGGGTTTGCTGGTGGCCTTGAACGACCTGCGGGAAGGGCGTTTCAAACTCAGCCTGTATGGCACCGACGAGCAGATGGACATCTGGCGGCCGGTGATCGATCTGGATAAATCCCCCGATCCGCTGGGCACGCCGTTCTCGCTGGAAGCCTACAAAGAGGTGATCGGTGAAGGCTTCAGAAGCTCCAGCGGCGCACGTCGCCAGCCGATGGAAGCCGAGTTTCTGAGCAACCTCGACCAGCGCGTCTGCTCGCCGCAGGGCTGCGACTTCGAATACGAATACCCGTACTTCATCCGCAGTCCCGAGGGCCTATATCACCTGGTCTACTCGTGGAATAACACCTTCATCAAACATGTCAGCTTCAATGAGGCCTGGCTGGCGGAGCACCTCTTATGATCGCGCTTGGACTGGCTCACCTGGCGTTCGCGTGGACGCTGTTCATTCTGCTCGCACCCCTGATGTCATCGCTGTGGTGGCGGTGCGGTCTGCTGACCGCCACATCGCTGCTCAGCGTGATTTCGGTGAACGGCCTGACCATGGCGGCCTACGCCCGCAGCCTGACCGACGACCTGGCCATCAGCAGTCTGGTGGTACTGGCCTGGCTGACACTGAACCGTCTGGGTGTTATCAAGCCGATGGCCGCCTCACACCGTCTGGTGGTGTTGCTGGTGTTCGCGGCGATGGCGCTGGCGCTGTATCCGGCCACGCTGGGGCTCACCTATTTCGATCCGTACCGCTGGGGCTACAACCCAAGGACCATGATCATCATAGTGGCGGTGATTGCGCTGGGGCTGGTCTGCCTGCGCAACGTACTGGGCGTGGTGATGCTGAGCGCCGCCACGCTGGCGTTCACGTTCCGGATCAAGCCGTCGGAAAACTATTGGGACTACCTGATCGACCCGCTGCTGGCGCTGTACTGCTGCGTTGCGCTGGTGTATGTCGCCGTTCGTTATGTCTATCGCAGGGCCATGGGGCGCAATCGCCCGACTGGCCTGTCTGCCAGCGCTGTCTAGAGGGAAGAGAATGAGTGGGTTGCAATCACGACGCCTGAGTTATTGGCTGGGCGCGATCGGGTTGGTGTTTGTGTTGCTGGCCGTGTTGCGGATGGTGTTCTTTTACGGTTTTTCGGGCGTGGAACCCGGCACACTGTTCACCAGCGGCGAGGTGCTGCAGACGCTGGGCATTGGATTCCGCTTCGACCTGCGCCTGTCGCTGCTGCTGATGCTGCCGGTGGCGTTGCTGCTCTGGCTGCCACGCCTGAATCTGATCCGCATGCCGTCGCTGCGCTGGGTGGTGCGGGTCTATCTGGTGCTGGCACTGGCGATTCTGACCATGGTCTACATCGTCGATTTCGGCCACTACGCTTATCTCGGCGTGAGGCTCAACGCCAGTGTGCTGCGTTACCTGGAAGACGCACAGATCTCCCGCGACATGCTCTGGCAGACCTACCCGGTGCTCTGGATTACCGTTGGCTGGCTGCTGGTCGTTGCGCTGATGGGCTGGGCGCTGATCAGGCTTGAGCGGGTGACGCTGGCGCGCGCTGCCAGGCCGATGACGCGCTTATCGATTGCTGCAGTGTCGGCCGTGATGGTGTGTGCAACCTTTCTCGGGCTGCTGGGGCGGGTCGAAAACCTCAATCTGGAAAACCCGGTGCCGCTGCGCTGGAGCGATGCATTCTTTTCCGGTAACAGTCAGGTGGCGGCGTTGGGGCTCAACCCGGCGCTGTTTCTGTACGACACGTTGAAAGTCGCTCAATCGCGCTATGACGAGAAACAGGTGCGCGAGCATTACGACGTCGTCGCTCGCTACCTGGGTGTGGACAAGCCTGATGTGAGCGTTCCGAACTTTACCCGTCAGCAACCGGTGCAGCCTTATCGCCTGCCGGGTGATCGACCGCCGAACGTGATGTTTGTGATGCTGGAATCGCTGGGCACCAGTGCCGTCGGCGCGTATGGCAATCCGCTGAATCCGACGCCGAATCTGGACCATCTTGCGACCCAGAGCTGGTTCTTCAAGCATTTCTACGTGCCTGTCACCGGCACGGCGAAAACAGTCTGGGCGAGCATTACCGGCGTTCCCGACGTCACCCGCCAGGAGACCGCCACGCGCCATCCGCTGATCACGCGGCAGAAGACGATCATCAACGACTTCAAGGGCTACGAGAAGCTGTACATGATTGGCGGCAACTCCGGCTGGGCCAACATGAACGCGCTGATCCGGCGCAGCATCGATGACGTGCGTCTGTACGATGAGCGCGACTGGAAATCGCCTCAGGTGGACGTCTGGGGCATTTCCGATCTGGACCTGTTCAAGGAAAGCGACCGTATCCTGCGCGCCTTGCCCGCGGACAAGCCGTTCTTCGCCTACGTGCAGACGGCGGGTAATCACCGGCCGTTCACCATTCCGAAAGACAACGACGGTTTCAAGATCAGCGACAAAACGCTCGAACAGGTTCAGGCCGCCGGCTCACGCAGCGTCGAGCAGTACAACGCCGTGCGCCTGCTGGACTTCAATATTGGTCAGCTGATGGAACTGGCCAAGGCGGGCGGTTATTACGAAAACACCATCTTCGTGCTGTTCGGCGATCACAACACCCGTATCAGTCAGATCCCGCACATGGCGCCTGCTTTCGAGCAACTGGGGCTGGAGAGCAATAACGTGCCGATGCTGATCCATGCACCAGGTCTGCTCGGCACGCGGGTGATCAACGAAGCGGTGGGCCTTGCCGATCTGCTGCCGACGCTTGCGGGCATGGCCGGGATGCCGTTCAGCAACAGCGCGATGGGACGCGACATTCAACAGCCTGCACCGGAAGGCGAACGTGTCGTGCCGCTGGTGCTGCGCGAAGGGACGTTCCCTTTGATCGGCGGTGTGACGCAACATTACCTGCTGCAGATGGAACACGACGGCAGTTCCCCGACGCTGCACGATCTGGCGTCGCCCACGCCGCTGGACAATGTCGCCGAGCAGCACCCTGAAGAGTTCGAGCGTCTACGCGACCTGACCCGCGGGTTGCACGAGACCGCGCGGATGATGCTGTACCAGAACGTGCGTTGATCCTTGTTACGCCAGCCTTGTTCATTTGCAGGCTGGCGTTTGCCTCTCGCGTCCAATGCGCCTAACATTCTCGCCTATATAGGTAGGGGGGGTATGGTATGGCGCACATGATCGACGACAAGGCGGATCTGCTCAAACGTGTCCGGCGCATTGCCGGACAGGTACAGGCCATCGAGCGCCATCTGGAAGGCGATGCCGATTGCGGCAAGACGTTGCACCTGGTGGCAGCCACCCGTGGTGCCCTCAACGGTTTGCTGGACCAGATCATCGAAGCCCATGCCCGCGAGCATGTGGCGCATCCCGATTTGAGCGACGAGGCGCGGGCGCAAGGCCTGGAAGAATTGCTTGAAGCCATCCGTCGTTATTCCAAATGACACCCGTCGTGCAAGGAGCCTTGCGATGAGTAACGCACATCACGGCCTCGCGGCCGCTCAACCCCATCACCACGTATTTCTCGGCGCAGCCCATGACCGCAACGCTCGCCGTACGCTGTGGGTCGTGGCGCTGACGTTTGCCATGATGGTGGTCGAGATTGTGGCGGGTTATATCACCGGTTCCATGGCGCTGCTTGCGGACGGCCTGCACATGGCGACCCATGCCGGAGCGCTGGGCATCGCAGCCGGTGCCTACGCTTTCGCACGACGTAATGCCCACAACCGCAGGTTCAGTTTCGGCACCGGCAAGGTCGGCGACCTTGCCGGGTTCGCATCGGCGCTCATTCTGGCCATGGTGTCGCTGGGCATCGGCATCGAGTCGCTGGTCCGGCTGTTTCAGCCGACCACCGTTGCCTTTGGCGAAGCCACCGTGATCGCTGTTATCGGTCTGGTGGTCAATGTGCTGAGTGCCGTTTTACTGTCGGGCGGACATGGCCACGCGCATGGGCATCATGACCACGGGCGCTTTCAAGACCATGATCACGACCACCATCATGGCGACAACAACTTCCGTTCGGCCTATCTGCACGTCATGGCCGATGCCTTGACGTCAGTGCTTGCCATCGCGGCGCTGCTGGCCGGGCGTTATCTGGGCTGGGTCTGGCTGGATCCACTGATGGGCATCGTCGGCGCGTGCGTCATCGCCAAGTGGGCGTATGGCCTGATCAAGGACAGTTCCCGTGTCCTGCTGGACGTGACTGATGAGCACGTGGCGGGTGAAATCCGCGAAATTGTGGAAGCCGCCGGAGACGTGAGCATCATCGATCTGCATGTCTGGCGGGTCGGTCCCCAGGCCCATGCAGCGATTGTCAGCGTGCTCGCTGATATTAAAGTGCCTGCCGACGTGATCCGTGGCAGACTCAGCCACGTACACGAGATCTCGCATCTGACGATCGAATACCAGACCCGAAACGTCTGAGTTCCAACAGGCAATGCTTGCTGGTGTTACGAGTAACCGGCACGCATTGCCTTATGGTCGTCATTTAAAACTTTTGTATTTCATCGGCAATTCGGAAAAAAACTGTCCGCTTTCGCATTCAATCTGTATTTTGTCCGTCACTTTTCGCTCGGACGCGTTTTTTCTGCCTTATCGAACCTTCGAGAGCCTTACTGGATGCCGGCAAAGTTTTCCTGCGCTACACCCTCGAAGTTGCTCGATGCACTTCGTTCTGAAACCAGTCAATTACACCGTCAACTTGAAAAACGCATGCCGTTTTTCTCTTCCAGTCTGGATGCCGCTCTTTACCTCCGTTTGCTGCAGGCCTATTACGGGTTTTATTCACCACTCGAGTCGGCGTTGCGAACCAGTGCGCTGGTTCCGTCAGAACTCGTCCCGCACGAAAGGGTCAAAACTCCCGTGCTGGTTGAAGACCTGCGGGCGCTGGGCATGACTGATCAGAGCATCGAGCGCCTTGCGCTCTGTTCCCGGTTACCCGTGATTGATTCTGCGGCAGCGTGTCTGGGCGTGCTGTATGTGCTCGAAGGTGCCACACTCGGTGGGCAGGTGTTGCGACGCGAGGTGGATAAACGCCTCGGGTTGAATGAGCAAAGCGGCGCCGCATTTCTGAATGTTTATGGCGCCGACACCGGACCGCGCTGGAAGGTGTTTCTGGATTATCTGGACGATGTCCCGAACGACATTGTTTTCAATGCAGCTGCAGCGCAGGCGGCGCATTCCACATTTGCATGTTTCGAGCACTGGCTCGACGGTCAAGAGGTACTGTTATGAGCCAACTCGACAAGGACGCTTTTGAAGCGCTCCTGGCCAATTGCGCTGATGAACCTATCCAGTTTCCGGGCGCCATTCAGCCCCATGGTCTGTTGTTTACTCTGACAGAACTCGACCTGACCGTGCTTCAGGTAAGTGCCAACGTCCATGCCCTGCTGGGTCTTGAGCCACAGCAGGTGATCGGCCAGTCGTTGGAAAAGGCTTTGGGTGCCGGCTGGACTGATGTCATCAGAAGCGCCAGCGCCCATGAATCCTTCGTCGATGCGCCGCGTCTGCTCATCAACGTCAATGGCGTCGAGTTCGAAGCCATGATGCACCGCAGCCAGGACGCGCTGATTCTGGAACTCGAAATCCAGGACAAGGACGCTCAGGCTGTCAGTTACCTTGAGCGTACGGGCAATCTGGGCCGCATGCTGCGTCAGTTGCATGCCGCCAAGGACCTGCAGACGCTCTACGAAATCAGCGTGCGTGAAGTGCAGAAAATGACCGGTTACGACCGCGTTCTGATCTATCGCTTCGAGGAAGAAGGGCACGGTCAGGTGATCGCCGAAGCCTCTTCTCCGGCCATGGAGTTGTTCAATGGCCTGTTTTTCCCGGCTTCCGACATTCCCGAGCAGGCACGTGAACTGTACCGCCGCAACTGGCTGCGCATCATTCCTGATGCCGACTACACGCCGGTACCGCTGGTGCCGCAGCTGCGTCCTGACACCCATCAGCAACTCGACCTGAGCTTTTCGACGCTGCGTAGCGTTTCTCCGATTCACTGCCAGTACATGAAGAACATGGGCGTGCTGTCCTCCATGAGCGTCTCGCTGATCCAAGGTGACAAGCTGTGGGGCCTGATCAGTTGCGGTCACCGCACACCGCTGTACGTTTCCCACGAACTGCGCAGCGCCTGTCAGGCGCTCGGTCAGGTGTTGTCTCTGCAGATCAGTGCAATGGAAGCGCTCGACGTCAGCCGTCAGCGCGAGACCAAATTACTGACGCTTGGCCGTCTGCATCAGTCGATGGTCGCCGCCGAAGACAACGTGTTCGATGGCTTGGCTCAACAGCCGCAGCTGCTGATGGAGCTGGTCGACGCGACCGGTGTGGCAATCATCGAGGACCGTCAGATGCAGTGCTATGGGATCTGTCCCGAGCCAGCGGATATCCGCGCGCTGCACAAGTGGATGATGTCCGGCAGCGAGCCCGTGTTCTCCAGCCATCAATTGTCCAGTGTTTACCCGCCTGCCGAGGCCTATCAGGCCATCGCCAGCGGCGTGCTCGCCATGAGCCTGCCCAAGCCGGTGGACAATGGCGTGATCTGGTTCCGCCCCGAGGTCAAGGAAAGCATTGAGTGGAGCGGCGATCCGGCCAAACCTCTGAATCTGGAAAGCTCCGACGTCGGCATGCACCTCCGGCCTCGTACCTCGTTCGAGATCTGGAAAGTCGAAATGACCGGCATCGCGACCAAGTGGAGCCATGGCGATCTGTTTGCAGCTAACGACCTGCGTCGTTCTGCGCTGGAAGACGACCTGGCGCGTCAGGTCACCCGTGAGCAGCAAGCCGTGCGCGCCCGTGACGAACTGGTGGCCGTCGTCTCCCACGACCTGCGCAATCCCATGACGGTTATCTCGATGCTGTGCGGCATGATGCAGAAGTCCTTCAGCTCCGACGGACCGCACACGTCACGTCGTATTTCCTCGGCCATCGACACCATGCAGCAGGCGGCCAGCCGCATGAACGTGCTGCTCGAGGATCTGCTCGATACCTCGAAGATCGAAGCGGGTCGCTACACCATCACGCCTCAGCCTCTTGAGGTGAGCCAGATCTTCGAAGAAGCCTATTCACTGCTCGCTCCGTTGGCGATGGACAAGTCCATCGAGATTTCCTTCAATGCCGAGCCCGAACTCAAGGTCAAGGCTGACCCCGAGCGCCTGTTCCAGGTGTTGTCGAACCTGATCGGCAACGCCATCAAGTTCACCCCCAAGCTGGGTCGGATCGGCGTTGCGGCAATGTCCAACGGCGAAGAAATCGTCTTCACCGTGCGCGACTCCGGCGAAGGCATCCCGCCCGACCAGTTGCCACACATCTTCGAACGCTACTGGACCGTCAAGGAAGGCAACCCGAGCGGCACCGGACTGGGCCTCTACATCTCGCAAGGCATCATCAAGGCCCATGGCGGGGTGCTGGCGGCGCAAAGCGAAGTGGGCAAGGGCAGTGAGTTCCGGTTTACGGTGCCGCGGGCCGAGTAAGTGTGACGGGAGCGAATAGTACTCGCTCCCGCGCTCTCGTTTTGCTGATGCCTTTCAATCGTTGTAACTGACATAACGTTCCATCAGATTGGGCCGTGTGAACGTGTCGATGGCATACGCGCGCTGCCACATGGCATCGACCCGCTGCTTGAATGTGTCATCGTCCATGTCGATCCAGTAGCGCGGGTTACGGCCGTTTTCCTTGTCGTATTTTTCAGTGACAGGGTCCAGATGCCGGTAGGCTTCGAACAGCGGGATGTCCGGGATCGGGCGGCTGACGTCCATGTAGTTCTGCAGAAAATCCCACAGCGCGCAGGGACGATGCTTGAAGTCGTCAGGGCCAAGCAACGAATGAAAGTTTATCTGCCTGTCTTCATAACGATGGCGGAGCAGCAATCCGTAGTACGAGCCAAAACGATCACGGGTGGTAATCATGTAGGCATCGAACTCATAGAACGGTGCGATGAACTCGTCTATCACGCCTTCCTTTCGATGGCGTTTGTAGTCGAAGATCGTGACCAGACCTGTTCGGCGGTTCAGCTCCCAGAGCGGGCCTTTGGGAGGGCGGAACCAGATGCGGGGGCAGTGGTTGATGACGATGTGGCCGATGAGCCAGAATACTAACCAAGGTGACATGATTACGGGGAATAGATCAAATACATGCATGAGGTAATTTATAATCGCGGAGTCGGTAGCGTTTTCGATACCGAGCAGCGAAGTCAGAAGGAAAATAGGCAGGAGTATTATGAATGACCACTTTCCCCCTGCATACATGAATAGCCAGAAGTGTGAGCGGAAAGGCAGTTGAGAGTATCTAAAGCGTTCCTGGTCATATTGTTGATGAAGCTCTACGCCCTCAAATAGTTTTGAGGTATAAGTTTCTTCGGCCTCCTGTTTTGTTTTTTCTTTCTCGGCATCCTCCCAAAATCTCATGCTTTCAGGAGTTGGCTCATCCAAAACGCTGATAGATACCACTTGTTGAGTCGAGCCCCAAGGTAGACGTACTAAGGTGGAGCCGAATGACTTACGCCTTAAACAGGGATTCTGTTCAGGAATAGCGTCAAGTTTGTAGGCTTGTGATCCGTAATAAGGTTGGTCGCGTTTTATTTTGTTCATACATTCTCAATCGTTGTAACTGACATAACGTTCCATCAGATTGGGCCGTGTAAACGTGTCGATGGCATACGCGCGCTGCCACATGGCATCGACCCGCTGCTTGAATGTGTTGTCGTCCATGTCGATCCAATAGCGCGGGTTGCGGCCGTTTTCCTTGTCGTATTTTTCAGTGACAGGGTCCAGATGTCGGTAGGCTTCGAACAGCGGGATGTCCGGGATCGGGCGGCTGACGTCCATGTAGTTCTGCAGAAAATCCCACAGCGCGCAGGGACGATGCTTGAAGTCGTCAGGGCCAAGCAATGAATGAAAGTTTATCTGCCTGTCTTCATAACGATGGCGGAGCAGCAATCCGTGGTACGAGCCAAAACGATCACGGGTGGTAATCATGTAGGCATCGAACTCGTAGAACGGTGCGATGAACTCGTCTATCACGCCTTCCTTTCGGTGGCGCTTGTAGTCGAAGATCGTGACCAGACCTGTCCGGCGGTTCAGCTCCCAGAGTGGGCCCTTGGGAGGACGGAACCAGATGCGGGGGCAGTGGTTGATGACGATGTGGCCGATGAACCAGAAGAGTAACGGTATTCCGATCACCATTGGGTATAAGCCTACAAGTAGCTCCATAGTGACCTGTTGCCATGAAATAGAGGATTCTGAAATTGCGAAAATGTGCGTGAAAATCATAAGTGGGAATATTATTAAAAAAGCCCATTTTCCGAAGTGGAGCAGAAATAGCCAAAACTGGGATGTAAATGGAAGTTTTGCAAATCTAAAGCATTCCTGGTCATATTTTTGATGAAGGTCTACGCCCTCAAATAATTTAGGTGTATAGGTCCCTTCTGATTTTTCTTTTTCTTTCGCTACATCCTCCCAGAATCTCATCCTCTTAGGATTCGACTGCCCCATAATTTCATCCGATGCTACTTGTTGAGTTGAGCCCCAAGGCAGGCGTACGGAGGTGGAACCGAATGATTTATGCCTTAAACCGGGCTTCTGTTCAGGAATAGCGTCAAGTTTGTAGGCTTGTGATCCGTAATAGGGTTGGTCGCGCTTTATTTTGTTCATACATTCTCAATCGTTGTAACAGACATAGCGTTCCATCAGATTTGGCCGAGTAAACGTGTCGATGGCATACGCGCGCTGCCACATGGCATCGACCCGCTGCTTGAATGTGTCGTCGTCCATGTCGATCCAGTAGCGCGGGTTGCGGCCGTTTTCCTTGTCGTATTTTTCAGTGACAGGGTCCAGATGCCGGTAAGCTTCGAACAGCGGTATGTCCGGGATCGGGCGGCTGACGTCCATGTAGTTCTGCAGAAAATCCCACAGCGCGCAGGGACGATGCTTGAAGTCGTCAGGGCCAAGCAACGAATGAAAGTTGATCTGCCTGTCTTCATAACGATGGCGGAGCAGCAATCCGTAGTAGGAGCCGTAACGATCACGGGTGGTGATCATGTAGGCATCGAACTCGTAGAACGGTGCGATGAACTCGTCTATCACGCCTTCCTTTCGGTGGCGCTTGTAGTCGAAGATCGTTACCAGACCAGTTCGGCGGTTCAGCTCCCAGAGTGGGCCCTTGGGAGGACGGAACCAGATGCGGGGGCAGTGGTTGATGACGATGTGGCCGATGAACCAGAAGAGTAGGGGAATGCCTGTCAGTACTGGGTATAAGCCTTTAAGTGCCTCGAGGGTAACTACTTGCCATGAGTCATATGAGACTGATATGAGTTTTGCATGTGCAAAAGCTGTCAAAGGAAAAAGGATGATAAATCCCCATTTCCCAAAAAGAAGTAAAAATATCCAAAACTGCGACGTGAATGGAAGTTGTGCAAATCTGAAGCGCTCTTGATCGTATTTTTGATGAAGGTCTACGCCCTCAAATAGTTTAGGTGTATAGGTCCCTTCTGATTTTTCTTTTTCTTTTTCTTTTTCTGTATTTTCCCAGAATCTCATGCTTTTAGGGGGCGACTGCCCCATAATCCCATCCGATGCTACTTGTTGAGTTGAGCCCCAAGGCAGGCGTACGGAGCTGGAGCCGAATGACTTATGCCTTACGCAGGGCTTCTGTTCGGGTATAGTTTCTGGACAATATGACTGATTGTGGTAATAGTCTTGGGTTCTAATATCACTCATTTGATAATTCTCCGTAAGTGATTTCGTCTGCCCAAAAACTTTGATTAATTTTACTGAAATCAGGCATTGCTCGCTCAGGGCTGTATAGAGTTGAATCCCTAATCGATGGGGCAGGAAAATACAATATTTCTTTTTCACGATTCAAAGTGATTTGAGCTCTGATAGCCCATTTAATATTGTAAGTTTTCCTTGGCCAAGTGGTTGTGTTTTTTTCCTCTGGAGTGGAAAAAAATAGCTCCAACGAATCGCTCGTAATTCGTTGACCTTTAGGTATCTGAGGATGGTCATCCACTGCGGTTTCTGTTTCATAATACATTCCTTGTTTGTCTAGTTTTCCGTAGATTCGAACCAGTCGGCATTCGGCGTTTATATTTACACTACCAAATCCACCAATTAGGCCCGGTATACGGCTTCCAATACGAATAATTTTGTCAGCGCTCCTGATTGGTTGCGGTGTGTCGGCTCGAAAGTTGAATTTAGCTTGAGGTTCGTATGCCGGGTTTTTATTGATGCTAATGTGAATGCCCGCCAGTAGGCTTATTAGGCGGTATAGGGCTTCAGTCGGGTTTTTTAGATGCTGGTCAACATCACCGCTTTCGCCAAAAGGGCCGCTCGCCAGCCACGTTTTCAATGGTGTTGCGCTTAACTTTAAAACAAGCCATATGCCAGTCCCAAGTAAGAATAAAGCGAGCCAGCCATACAGGTTTAAACCGAAAAAAGTTAATGCTCTACCGAATAGGGAACTCATTATGGATGAGAGTCCTCCTGCTGCAATAGTTAAATGGCCGTACATGGCTGGATCATTCCATTGCCACGCATACCACGCGTCGTAGAAATTAATGCCTGCCAGCAAGGCACCAGAAGCTACTTGTGCAAAAAAACGAACTGATATCTGCTTGGTTATCGCTTCGCCAAGCTTTGCCCCAAGCAATCGACTTGCCGACGCTTCAGAAATTTCATAGAAAATTTTTCGACTTATAAGCTGTGTTGATTGGATGCTTGATAGTTTTGCTGTTAACGCTTCAGCTGCAATAGTTAGGTCCAAAACCGCTGCAGCCCATCCTGCACCTGCCCTGAGGTAGCCTTTCTCACGAACGGTCTGCTCAAACGCATCTCCCTCCGAACTCACATTCCAAATCTCCAACATCAACACCGCCACACAAAACCGTGTCGATGCCAGAAACCGGTAAACAGGCCCGCTTTTCGTCGCATCCAGGTTTTCGATGGCCTGACTCAGCCCGCTTCTCGCCCTAACATAGGCGTTCTCCGCCTTGCCAACCGCATGCCCGGCTTCTTGAGCCGCTTTCAGTTTGCGGTTGATGTCGCCGACCAGTCGTACGGTTTTGTGTGCGCGCGGGATCACCAGTACGTGGTGTTCGCCTGAGGTCAGGGGGCCGTGTGGGTTGAACGGGGGATCAATGTCGCGGAACAGGTTGCCGTTCGGGTCCAGGTATTCGCCGTAGCGTGCGTTGGGCATGGCGCTTCGGGTCGGCAGGTCTTCGAGGCCGAATACGTAGTGCTGCGGAGTGACCCGGTTTCGTTTCAATAGAAACGCGGCGCCGAAATGCTCCGGCATCATGCTGCGCAGTTGCTGAACGCCCCGGCCCTGCCGGTTGATGTTGATTCTGCGTGCGTTGGACACAGGCTCGTCGCGGGCTTTGGCCAGTTGATCGACGGCCGACTGGCTTTTGGTGTCAGCCTTGGCCGCAGCGACTTTACTGGAGGCAAGCGTCTGTTCGGCTCGCCCGACAGCGTTTTCGGCAGCATCGACTGCGCCTTGCAGGTTCTCGAAGATGCCGACCAGTGCAGCGGTTGTGGCTTTGCCGTTGTTGATGAGGAAGAAGTTCTGCAGGCTGTCACCCGCCAGCAGGTTGGCCAGCAGCGTTGCGTCCAGCGTGAGCTGAGTGGCGGGATCGGGTACTGGAAAGTTCTCGAAACGTGCCAGTTCGGTTGCGCGAAAGCGACCGTCGCCCAGGTTCTTGTCTTCGTCGAGTGGCGCCTCATAAGGCCGGCAGACCGACTCCAGGTCGCTTTCGGGCCAGAGCATGAGGTGCAACGGATGCTCGCTGTCGTTGGTTATCTGCGACAGCAGTGTCTGACCCTGACTGACCTTGGCTTCCAGAAAACCGACTTGCGTGACCGCATCCACGATAGTGCCGCCAGGTGCCAGCGGGTCCACGTTTGAAGGCGTGAGTGCGAGCGTCGTCAGGGTCCGGCTCAGGTCGTAGAGTGCTGCCACATACTCGAAGCCATCCTGGCTCAAGTGATCGGCGACGGTCTGGAGGGTGATGCGGCGTTGAAGGCTTTCAACCAACAGATTCTGAACGGTGATCATGTGTCGCCACGCCAGCGCTCGCTGGACGGTGGCGGTGCATTGGTTGACGGCTTGTCGGCCCGTATCCGAGAGCGAGGTGATCACTTCATTCAGCGGGTTTTTCGCGCCTCCTATCGTTGGCGGAACGATCAACTGATGCACCAGCAGAGCGCTGGCGTGATGAGGGTGCTGGATGGCGTACCTGGCGCACACGCCGAGCAGTTGTTGATGGGTGTCGAGTCGCTGTCGCAAATGGCGTATTCGGTGATATGAGTCATCGAGCAGCACGCCGCAGACCTGACGCTGGCGCGCTTTGCTCAACACATCAGTGACACCTGGTTGGACTTCCCAAAGAACAAGGTTATCGGCTGAATCTTCTTCACCGGCAGGCAAGCTGGCCTGCATGGCATCGGTAAGCGCCGACAGCTCCAGATAATGCGTGTCCCTGACCGCGCTGCCTTTGTCAGCTTCGGCAAGAAAGGCGTTTGCCTGTTCGAGCGCCCTGGCCGGAAACTGGCCTGACAGATCACACAGATAAAGAGCCGGGTGCTCCAGCAGCCGTTCGTAACCGGGCTGACGTGCGCGTTGCGGGGCTGCGAGACTGACGGGAAATACTGACAGTTCGAGATTCAGACGTGCGGCGGTGATTGGCGCAAGTGTGAGCTGCTGAACCTTGTCGAGCATGTTGAAGCCTGAAAATGCCTTGAGCATGGCTTCGCCGTCGGGCCTGCCCTTGTACAGACGGTTAAAGCGCTCTTTCGAATAACTGAGGTCCGGTCTGCTGCAGCGCTGGGTTCTCAGCGCTGCATCCTGTTCCAGACGCTCCAGTCGGGACGCGCTGAGCTGTATTTCGGAAAAACACAACTCCACATCCAGCACACGCCGGTCGTTCCACATTCCGGGCAACCAGATGTCCTCAAGCGCCACGCCGATGGCGGCCCGTTCGCCGCGCGTAAAGCCTTCGTCCTGACGAAAGCAGGCGACATCAATGTCATGGTAGGTCGTGCCGGTATCGCTGATCCTTACTTCCAGTTCACGCCATAGCCTTTGCCGATAGAACACGTACACGTAGCCTGCACGGGCCAATACCGGCGTGCCAAGGTCGTATGGGCTTTTCGAACCGGGCAGGGCGACAAACGGCAGCACCGGGATGATCTGGTTGAATTGTGCATCGGACTGTCGTGGAGTGACTTTCGTGTCACCGAGCAGTGGCAGACGTATCGGTTCGCCTTCGGTGGTCGCAATCTCGAGTTCCAGTTGCGTCTCGGCAACGTGGTCCCAGACCTCCAGCCTGCAACTGTACGGATCTCTTTCCAGTGTCTCGGGACGGGAAGGGTAGGTGCATCCGCCATCCTTGCTGTTCAGCAGCAGTTTCTGATGGGGCGCGTGATCCTTGCCCATGACCTGAACGATCAGTTTGCCTGTTTCACAGCAGGGGCCTGAACTCAGGCTGCCTATGGTCATTGGACAGGTTCCTTGTGTTGCGCAGACTGCTGCAGCAGGACTCGCAGTGTGTCCAAACGTTCTTCTCCGGTGCCGCTGTACTGACGTGGCGGAGATTCCTGCCCGGGGTTTTGTGCGCGCAGCGACAGGTAGCGATTCATGAGCGTCGGGTCTATTGCGAAGCCGTGAGCCATGCCCTCGTCCAGGTAGTCGAGTGCCCTGGGAAAGTCAGTGCCGGTTTGTTTTTTCCACCAGTCATAGGCGAAGCGCTCACGCTCCTGACGGCGGAAGGCGTCTTCCTGGGCGTCGCTCAGTCTCGGTGTGGTTGGCTGGGCCGGTGGCGTCCAGCAGGAGACGTGAGGATTGTCGAGGCTCATCCAGCGCTGGTTGCCTTGCGCAAGGTCTGGCCAGGTTCCGCCATACCACGACAATCGGGAGATGGGCCCCAACCATGGCGCGTTCTCTTCGGTGGTGCCGGTTGTGAAGAAATAGCTGGCCGTTACGGGATTCGAATAACGCAGGACGCCTCGGCGGATTTCCTCAAAATTGACGATCAACAGATGTCTGAGATGAGCGAGCAGAATGTCGTGGTGAAACGGACTTTCGATGATCAGTCCAGGCCAGCTTTCCGGGGCATTGTGGACCGTCTGCAACAGGCGGTCGTCGTCGGTCGCGGCTACCCACAAGGGGCTCTTGTCCCGATAGGGTGCAAGTTCTGTCTTGTCGAACAGCATCCGAGGCTTGGGATCAGGCAGCAGTTGATAAAGTTTTTCCAGCAGGTGGTCGGTACGCTCCAGCAGCAGGCAGGTCTTCATGATCTGCCTCCTTCCTGCAGCGCCTTGCGACAACCGCAGTCGGGCAGCGGACAGTCAGCGGGTGTTCCGCCTTCAGGCTTTTGACAGAGCTGGGACAGCGGAACCGGCTCTGCCAGCCGCTGCGTCAACAACTCGCCTGCTGTTTCTGTCAGAACCATTTTGACAAGCCCCGGCAGGTTTGGCATCGCGCCGCTGCCCGTCGCAGGCATGCCTCCCGAGTTCAGTTTCACCAACGGTCCGCTCACCGTTACCCCTCCCGAGTCGATCTTGATAAAGCTGCCACCCACTTTCAGGGTGATTTCCATGCCTGCCTCGATCACCACCTGATCACCGGCCTTGATGTGGACTTCATGGCCGACGTCTGCCAGCAGTGCTTCGTCGACCTTGATGTGTTGTTTGCCGCTCACGGTCAGGTGATCGTCCGTGCGCACTTCAGTCAGGCGGTTGCCGTCGACTACGCGATGCTCCTCGGCCTTGAATTCGCTGTAGCTGTTTGCCTCGACCCGGTCGTGCCGTTCGTGGCCGACGCGGATTTTCTGGTCGTGCTGGATGTTCTGGTCCCAGTCGCGCTGGGCATGGACGTAGATCTGCTCCTGACCGGCGCGGTCCTCGATGCGCAGTTCGTTGGAGCCTTTGCCGCCGGGGCTGCTCAGGGTCTTGAACACGCTGCGGGTCTGGTGGGCGGGCAGCGGGTAGGGCGGGGTGTGTTCAGCGTGGTACAGGCAGCCGCTGATCAACGGACGGTCTGGATCGCCTTCGATGAAGGTCACCAGCACTTCCATGCCGACCCTTGGAATGACCATGCCGCCATAGCGGTCACCCGCCCAGCTCGAAGACACGCGCAGCCAGCAACTGCTCTGATCCGTGACCTGACCATCGCGATCCCAGTGGAACTGGACCTTGACGCGGCCATGTCTGTCGCAATGAATCTCTTCACCCGCCGGGCCAGTCACAACGGCTGTCTGGCTACCGGCAATGCGCGGTTTGGGATGGCGCAGGGATGGCCGAAACGTGACTGATCCGGGTATGGCCCTGAAAGTGTTGCGGTAGCCTTGGCGCAACTCGCCTGCGCCCGAATGTTCGTTTGATGCTGCCGCTTCCAGCACTTGCGGCTGACGACCTTCATGCCGGATCTCGGTCAGCAGCCAGAGTGAGTTCCAGGCTGTCTGGGGATGCTCGCTCAGGGGCAGGAAATGCCCGCTTACCAGCCGTGGCTGATCACTGTGCCCTTCGGCAAGCCGGTAATCAT
>NZ_JARVSO010000027.1:0-102434 GCF_030209155.1 Pseudomonas sp. fls2-241-TYG-175
ACGGGAGGCATGCCCACGCGGAGCGATGGGCACGATCAGTGTCGAGGCGGACTTGCGTATGATGATCGTTCCCAAGCTCTGCGCGGCAATACCGCCCAGGACGCTCCGCGTCCGCTCGCAGATGTCACATAAGCAATCAATTAACCGACATACGCCGAGCAACACTTCTTGAACTTCTGCTCGCTGCCGCAAGGACAGGCATCGTTGCGCCCGGCCTTGAGGGGGACGGTGGAGTCGATGAAGTACCAGCGGCCCTGGTTCTGCACGAACGATGAGCGTTCCTTGTGGCTGTGCTCGCCGTTGCCGTCGTGCCAGCGTGCGGTGAAGGTCACGAAGGCGTGTTCGGGCTTGCCGCCGAATACCTCGGCGCTTTCCACCTCAAGCCCCAACCAGGTGCTTTGCGCACTCCACTGGGCAATCGCTTCGCGGTCCAGCCCGCTCTGTTGTGCAGGCAGTGTGGTCTGCACCAGATAATCCGTTAGTCCCAGCACGTAAGCGCTGTAACGCGAACGCATCAGTTTTTCCGCGCACGGTGCAGGCTGCCCGGCGTGGTAATGCCCGCAGCAGGCCAGCAACAGATCGCCGCTGCCGCACGGGCAAATGGCACTACTCATGATTCACCACCAATACTTTCCAAAATTTTCAGGGTTGGCCCAATACTTCGCATTCAGCCAGTCCGGCACCTGTTTGTATTCACGCAGGTCGTAGGTGAAGAGGTTCAGGACCTGCTCGTCGCGGGCGAAGCGTTCACTGGCTTGCAGGGCCAGCGAGAAGAAGTCGGTTTCCTGCCAGCCACAGGCTTTAAGGTCCGCCAGCACGGCGATGCGGCTGGCGTTGAGGTTGCGGATACCGCCCAGCAGTTCCAGTCCGGTGCGTTTGGGCATGTGCTCCAGGCAATCGACCACCAGCGCCAGGTCAAATCGCTGCGCAGCCAGGTGCGGGGGCAGAAGGCCGGGCTCGGCCAGCGACACTTCGGTTTGCGGGTGCGCGTCCTGAAAGGCTTGCAAGGCAGGAAACGCCTGCGCGCCGATCAGCAGCAGGCGCGCTGGCGCGTAGCGGTCGAGCAGGGCGGCCAGCGCCTGTTGGGGCGTGCGGGTGGAAAAACCGACGGTCATCGAAAATCCTCTGATTGACTGACAAGACTAGCCTGCCCGAAGAGTGCTGAAAAGCACCGTTCCTGTCGTGTGAAATGCGCCGTGTGCGACAAAAGCGTGATGATTTGAAACAGGTTTCAGGCTATATGTGTCAGGACCGCATGTTTTTTCACGCACCGCTGGCATATTCGGTGGGCAGGACGTCTACTGTGCGGCGACGAAAAGCGTGCGAAGAATTCGCTTTCGTCATCAGGATCATGATCAAGGGGCATGCGATGAAGTTGTTTTGGGGGTTGGGAAAGCTGTTGATGCTGGGCTTCTGGCTGGTGGTGCTGGCCAATGCGCTGGTTGAAGCGCCCAGCCCGTTCGGTGTGATGATCGATATGGCGGGCAGTCTGGTGCTGCTCACCCATCTGCTGGAGCTAATCCTGTTCAACGGCAGCCTGCGCGGTCGCAAGCACCCTTGGCGTGACAGAGGCAAAATCATTCTGTTCGGCATCTTTCATGTCCAATCCATCGGCCGTTCGGCTTCGGGGCACACCCATGCGTAATCTCGTTCTACTGGCAGCATTGTTCAGCCCGCTGGCCATGGCCCAGGCCATCATCGTTGCACCGCACTCGCTGATGCGCCTTCCCGGCAACAGCAGTGTGCTGCAGGTCGAGCGGCTGGAAGTGTCCGATTACGGCACCCTGCTGATCCCGGCTGGCATCGATGACGTCAAGATCGGTCAACTGGTGCTCGGTCACGAAGCGCGCATCGCCATCGTGCCCGGCGCGCAGACGTTCAAGCTGGTGGTGGATCAGGGTGAGTTCGGCGACGGCAGCCAGATCACGGCACGCGGCGCGCCCGGTACGTTCGAAAAACCTGCATCGCCGGGCCGCAATCTGACGCTGCGGGTGAACAGGCTGAACGCCGGGCAGCTGTCGATCGATGCACGCGGCGGCGCAGGTGGTCCAGGCTATTTCGGCCTGGACGGCGGTACGGGCGAAGAGCCGGGCTGCACGTGGGGTCAGGCCGGACGCGGTCACAACGGTGACAACGGCGGCAATGGTCATGACGGCGCAGCGGGCGCACAGGTTCGCCTCGAGGTGCCGTACAGCGTTGCGGCGGATCGGATCAAGGTCAACGTCGAAGGCGGGGCGCCGGGCAAAGGCGGTGAGGGTGGCAAGGCGGGCAAAGGCGGCGCGTCCAAGGGCTGCATCGTCTATCGCGCCGACGGCGGCAAGGCAGGCAGACCGGGCGAGCCCGGCCAGCCAGGCGTCGCGGGACCGGCCGGTGCGCTGATCCTGCAACGCTTGTAACCGAATCTCTGGCGGCCACGGATCGGCTTCTGACGATCCGTGGCCTGCCCTGAAGATCGCTTACTGCGGCACGCCGTTTTCCCAGCTTTTCCAGTCCTTGAGGATCGCCTGAACCAGCGGATTGCCGGTGCGGTACAGGTTTTCCAGCGCCGGTACGAAGGCGCCCTGATCGGCGTACTTCAAGAGATTGTCCACTTCGCTGTAGCCCGGATAAGGGCGGTCGAAGTCAGAGCCTGCGCGGACCACGGCAAGACGATTGACGTCTACCTTGCCAGCCTTGCTCGCCCTGAGCAGCGCTTCGTACGTGGAGTTGTCTTCCTGCTGAGTCGTGCAGTAAACGCCCTTGTTGTCGGTCAACAGGCGCGTCCAGACTTCCGCCCGCTCGCTCAAACGTGTCCCCGAGAACCAGGTGTTGCCTGCCAGTGTGTCGCACTGTGTGACCTGCGGTGGCTGGTTGGCAGGTGCGTAAGGATATTTCACCCGCCAGGCAGCGGACTCCTTGCTCTCACTGAGCGCGACCTTCTGTGACAGCGCAAAGGCCTTGGCCTGCAGCTTGGGGTTGAGCTCGAAGACTTCGGTCTTGTAGTCCAGCGGCGGTTTCTCGTTCGGCCCTTTGGTGTTGATGCCCAGATAGCCGGTCGGCCAGTCCTTGGGCACATCACGTGAATCAATTTCCCACTGGGTGCCGAACTCGACCAGATAATGAGCCCAGGCCGTGGTGCCGAGCGTGCCGTGGTGCGGATTGATGCCGGCGATGCCCGCAACGATGAAGTAGGTCTTGCGCAGGTCGAATTGGGGCGACAGGGCCAGTGCCAGCGTCGAAGCTGCGGCGTTGGTCTGGCCCATGCCGGTGACCATCAGGCAGGTGTCCTGATCGTTGCAACGGATGGTCGGGTACTCGGCGGACAGGCCCGGCACCTCGATCTCTTTGGTCAGGTGCAGGCGGTCGATCCAGTTCTGCGCCTCGGGGGCGAACATGGCGATCAGCATGACCTTGGGCGTAACCGGGGCGGTGGACGCCCAGATGCCCGGGCTGAGCAGGGCCAGCGAGGCGCAGAGGGCGTTGCGAGTGATGCTTTTCATGAGAACTCCTGTCGTCAAAGTCATGGTCAGAACTGGTAACCGACGCCGGCGTAGTAACCCCAGCCGTCCGAGCGGGCGCGGAAGTTGCCTTCGCCGAAATTCAGCTCACTGCCGTCCTCCCAGTTGCCGCCGTTATGAAAGTAACGACCGACGAGCGTGAAGCGCAGGTGAGTGAAGGCGTACAGCAAGACGTTGGTGGCGACCGTCGAGTTGGCGGTACGCGCCGGATCGTCCTTGAGGTCCGAGCCGAAGTCGAAATTGGTGAAACCGATGTAAGTCAGCGATGCGCCGTTGTCGAATTTGGTGATCGGCACGATGTACTTGAGCTGGGCGCGATAGCCGTCCCACGAGTATTCGTTGCTGGCGCCGTAGTTTTCCCACTGGTAGCGGCCATAGAAGTTGGCCGACAGATTGACCCGCGACTTTGTGTCGATGTCGGTGCCGATACCGCTGTAAAGCGTGTTGGCACGGTTGGCCGAATTGCTGCCGTGGTCGTAGATCCAGTCGAAGGCGACGTACCATTCCTTGAAAGGTCCCACGGCCAGACTGCGTCCTGCCAGATAGTCAATGGAGATGCGCGGCTCGTGCTCCATGAACACCGGCGAGCCATGGTCCCAGACGCCCTTGTCGTTGCGGTTGCCGATGTCGAGGATCTTCGGCACGTCGATATAGCCGTACAGCTCGAACGGGCCTTTGCGGCCGAAGTATTCGTATTCCAGATACACGTCATCAACCGGCTGCGGACCGAAGCTTATGTCCTTGCTGCCGATCAGCGTGAGGTCCTGATTGAACCAGTCGGACAGATACGCGCCTTTGCCTTCCTTGGGGGACGCTGGCGGGCTTAGGGTCTCGCCCTGCGCGGAGTCCTCGGCTGCGGCAGGTTGCGCCTGCGCCATGGCGCAAGGCAGTGCCAGCGAGGCTGTGAACAGCAGAGGGATCAGAAATCCGGGTGACGCGGCGGACTGCTTGGAGGACTGCATCGGTATTGAAACTCCTTTTAACGGCACGTACTACGATTCGCAAACGTTTGCACAGGACGTGCCAAAGGGATTCAACCGGCTGAAAGCCAAGGAATTTCAGGAAATAACGTGACTGATCGGGCAGGATTCTGCCCGCCTGCTGTGCGCGGTGACACGCTGAGTGCCCCGTGATGTTTCGTTTCGCACAGCCAGAGGGTTCGCCCGGTCAGAAACCTGGACGTGCTGCTGCGATCACTACCACCGCGAGCCCGATAATCAGATTGATGCCGACCAGTCGTCGGATTCTGCCCAGCGCCGCGACGCCTTCCGACCACTGCTCGGCTTCCACTGCACGTTGCAGTTCCGGCAACTGCAACGAATGGATACGAAGAAACAGCGCCACCATCACCACGTACAGCCCCATCATGATCTGCACGTAACGGGGCGCGGTTTCAAAGCTGGTGAAGTTCAGCTGAATCATCCCGATACCCGTGATCGGCAGCACAATGACGGCCGCCCAGACCCAGACAAAGAACCTTGGAAACACCTGGACCCACACTTTCAGGCGAGACGGCCCTTCAAGTGCTGCAATGATGGCTGGGCGCAATACCATCCAGGCGAAAAACATCCCGCCGACCCAGACCAGAGCAGCCAGCAGATGCAACGTATAGACAGTGGAAAATGCGGTCATCGGGTACTCCGTTCTGCGCGGATGGATTTAGCGCGCTATGATAGCGCCCACTCAGAACCACTGAAAATTTATCCAGCCTTTTTTGCCGTGCCCCCGAACCGAAGCCAATGATCAGTACCGAACTCAAATCCCAGATCCAGGGCGCTTACTCGCGTTTCCTCGAAGCCAAGAGCCTCAAGCCACGTTATGGCCAGCGATTGATGATCGCCGAAGTCGCCAAGGTACTGGGGGACATCGATACCGATGAGGAAGGACGGCGCTCGGGCGATCCGGCCGTGGTTGCCGTGGAAGCGGGCACCGGTACAGGCAAGACCGTGGCCTACGCCATTGCGTCGATCCCGACGGCCAAGGCAGCGGGTAAACGTCTGGTGATCGCCACCGCAACCGTCGCGCTGCAGGAGCAGATCGTCTACAAGGACCTGCCGGACCTGATGCGCAACAGCGGCCTGAATTTCACCTTCGCGCTGGCCAAGGGGCGCGGCCGTTACATGTGCCTGTCCAAGCTCGACATGCTGCTGCAGGAAAGCGACGCCACCAACGCGACCGCGCAACTGTTCGAGGAAGAAGGCTTCAAGATAGAAGTCGACGAAGCCAGCCAGAAACTGTTCACCAGCATGTTGCAGAAGCTGGCGGGCAACAAATGGGACGGTGACCGCGACAGCTGGCCTCAGGAACTGGCCGATCAGGACTGGGCGCGCCTCACCACCGATCACAGCCAGTGCACCAACCGTCATTGCCCCAATTTTCAGCAGTGCGCCTTCTATAAGGCGCGTGAGGGCATGGGCAAGGTCGATGTGATCGTCACCAACCACGACATGGTGCTGGCCGACCTTGCCCTGGGCGGCGGCGCAGTGCTGCCGGACCCGCGTGACACGCTCTACGTGTTCGACGAAGGCCATCACCTGCCTGACAAGGCCATCGGCCATTTCGCGCACTACACCCGGCTGCGCTCCACGGCCGACTGGCTGGAGCAGACCGCCAAGAATCTCGCCAAGCTGCTCGCCCAGCATCCGTTGCCGGGCGACCTGGGCAAGCTGATCGAGCAGGTGCCGGAACTGGCCCGTGAGATCAAGGGCCACCAGCAATTCATGTTCGGTGCTTGCGAGCAACTGGCCGATTTCCGTGCCGGTGAAGACATGCAGGGCCGCGAGCGTCCGCGTCATCGCTTTGTCGGCGGCGTCATTCCCGAGCACATCCGCGAGATGGGCATCGAGCTCAAGAAAGGCTTCGCCCGCCTGGACGATCTGTTTACCCGTTTGACCGATCTGCTCAAGGAAGGCATGGACGGCGAGGTCAGCATCGGCATCGCCAGCCATCAGGCCGAAGAGTGGTATCCGCTGTTCGGCAGCCTGCTGGCCCGCGCCCATGGTAACTGGGAGTTGTGGACAGCCTTTACCGCCGAAGACCCGGAAGACAGCCCGCCGATGGCCCGCTGGCTGACGCTGGCCGACAGTGGTGCGCTGTTCGACATTGAGGTCAATGCCAGCCCGATCCTGGCGGCCGAGATGCTGCGCCGCAACCTGTGGAACATTGCCTACGGCGCGCTCGTGACCTCGGCCACGCTGACCGCGCTGGGCAAGTTCGATCGTTACCGCATGCGTGCCGGCCTGCCGAAAGGCGCGGTTACGGCGGTTGTACCGAGCCCGTTCCACCACGCCGATGCCGGTGTGCTGCGTGTGCCGGACCTCAAAGCCGACCCGCGTGATGCGGTCGCCCATACCGCAGCGATCATCCGTGACCTGCCGGGTCTGGTAGAAGGCTCGCGCGGCACGCTGGTGCTGTTCTCTTCGCGCAAACAGATGCAGGACGTGTTCGACGGACTGGATCGCGACTGGCGCAAGCAGGTGTTCATTCAGGGCAACCTGTCGAAGCAGGAAACCCTGAACAAGCACAAGGCACGGGTCGACAGTGGCGAGTCCAGCGTCCTGTTCGGGCTGGCCAGCTTTGCCGAAGGTGTGGACTTGCCCGGTGCGTATTGCGAGCACGTGGTCATCGCCAAGATTCCGTTCGCGGTCCCCGATGATCCGGTTGAAGCAGCGCTGGCCGAATGGATCGAGGCCCGTGGCGGCAATCCGTTCATGGAAATTGCCGTGCCGGATGCGTCCCTGCGTCTGGTTCAGGCCTGCGGACGTCTGCTGCGCACCGAAGAAGACCGCGGCACCATCACACTACTGGACCGCCGCGTGGTAACCCAGCGTTACGGCAAGGCGATCCTTAATGCGTTGCCGCCGTTTCATCGGGAAATCTCCTGAACCCAGGCTGACCGGCGGCTGGCAGCAGTTCCCAAAACGGCCAATCGCTGGAACAATATGCGCCCATTAAGTCGGCCGTCTTCAGGGCCTTCACAGCGACATTCAGGAGTCAGCGGTTTTGCAGATCCAGGGTCATTTCGAACTTGAATTCGAAGCAGTGCGTGAAGCCTTTGCGGCGCTCTTTGACGATCCTCAGGAGCGCGGCGCTGCCTTGTGCATTCAGGTCGGCGGACAGACGGTCGTCGATCTCTGGGCGGGCACCGCTGACAAGGATGGCGCCGAAGCCTGGCACACCGATACCATCGCCAACCTGTTCTCTTGCACCAAGACCTTTGCCAGTGTTGCTGTGCTGCAGCTCGTGGAAGAGGGCAAGCTGAAGCTGGATGAGCCCGTGTCCCGGCTCTGGCCCGAGTTCGCTGCGGCGGGCAAGGGATCGATCACCTTGCGCCAGTTGCTCTGTCATCAGGCAGCACTGCCTGCGATTCGCGGGCAACTCCCGGCAGAAGCCCTTTACGAATGGGACACCATGACCTCGGCCCTGGCGGCGCAAGAGCCCTGGTGGACGCCCGGTCAGGGCCACGGCTACGCCGCCATCACCTATGGCTGGCTGATCGGCGAGATGTTGCGCCGCGCCGACGGTCGCGGTCCTGGCGAATCCATTGTGGCGCGGGTAGCCCGGCCTCTGGGGCTGGATTTTCATGTGGGGCTGGCCGATGACCAGTTCCATCGTGTGGCGCACATCGCCCGCGGCAAAGGCAATGTCGGCGACGATGCGGCCCAGCGTGTGCTGCAGGCGACAATGCGTGAGCCTGCCTCGATCACGGCTAAGGCTTTCACCAACCCACCATCGATCCTGACCAGCACCAACAAACCTGAATGGCGTCGCATGCAGCAACCTGCCGCCAACGGCCATGGCAACGCCCGCAGCCTGGCAGGCTTTTATAACGGTCTGCTGGACGGAAGCCTGCTGGAAGCCGAGCTGCTCAATGAGCTGACGCGTGAACACAGCCTCGGCCAGGACAAGACCCTGCTGACCTCGACCCGATTCGGTCTGGGTTGCATGCTGGACCAGCCGACCTTGGCCAACGCAACCTTCGCTCTGGGTCCGAAAGCATTCGGCCATCCGGGCGCGGGCGGTTCGGTGGGCTTTGCCGACCCTGATTACGAGGTGGCGTTTGGCTTCGTTACCAACACGCTCGGGCCGTACATTCTCATGGATCCGCGTGCCCAGAAACTGGTCAGGGCGTTACGTGAGTGTTTGCAGTAAGTTTCGTCTATAAGTGTTTGTTTCATACCGACTGTCAGTTAAACGGGGTATAACGGCTCCGTATGACGGTTTCTCTTTCCACCTGTAACTTCATGCGTGTTATACGGACGTAACAACGTTCCTTCTGTCTGATCAAAAACTGTTGTGGGTCATCCATGTCGTCCAATAAAAGCCTCGTTCTCGCTCTGTGCATCGCTGTCACCGGCTGTGCTCAAACTCCACAATCCGATTCTGCTGCAACTGACGGCCATTGGTGGCAGTTCGGTTCGGGCGCAGCCGCAGACGATGTCTCCGCAAAGGCCCCGGCTCCAGGCCCTGCGCCTGCAGCGCCGGTCGCCAAGGTTGCTGAAAAGCCAGCCCCGGCTGCCGCTGCGCAGAGCGCCAACCCTTGGTACTGGCCGTTTGGCTCGGACGACAAGGCGGCAGCAAAGCCTGACGCAGTCGCCAGCAAGCCTGCAGACAAGCCAGCGGCCCCTGCTCTGGTTGCCAAGACTGAAACCGACACCAAGTGGTGGTGGCCTTTCCCAAGTGGCGATGCCAAGAAGGACGAGCCGAAAGCCGCTCCGATGCCTGATCCGAAAGTGACCAAGGCTTGGCTGGACGAATACGAGCCTCGCGTCCGTGCAGCCATTAAGGACACCCCGTTCGAAGTGGAGCGTCGCGAAGACCTGCTGGCAATCACCGCGCCGGTAGACAGCTCGTTCAACCCGGATCGTCCGGCCATGCTGCTGCCGGTCACACTGGGTCCCATCACGCGTCTGGCCAAGGCCGTTGAAGGCGACAAGAAAACGGCCGTGCTGATTCTAGGTCACGCTGACACTTCGGGTCCTACCGAAGCCAACCAGAAAATCAGCCAGGAGCGCGCCCAGTCGGTTGCCGCGATCTTCCGCCTCAGCGGTCTTGAGCGTCAGCGCCTGAGCCAGCGTGGCATGGGTGCCGTGATGCCGCGTGCGGCCAATGACAGCGCGCAGGGTCGTGCACTGAACCGTCGCGTCGAAATCCTGATGACGCCGCAGGACACCATGGTCGCCCTGATGAGCCGTTACGCACTGCCGCCGGTTGCTCCGACCATGGTCGCAACCCAGGACGTCAAGCCTGTCGTGCCTGCTCCAGCTCCGGCCAAGAAAGCGGCGGTGGCGAAGAAAGACACGGCCAAGAAAGCTGCACCGGCCAAGGCGAAAGCCAGCACTGCCAAAAAAGCCGCTCCGGCGAAGTCCACCGCAGCGGCCAAAAAGCCTGCCGCCAAGACCCCGGCCAAGGACGCAGCAGCGAAGAAGACCGACGCCCAGGCCAGCAACTGATTGCAGGTAACTCCTGAGCGTTCCCACGTTCGCGTGGGAACGCTTCTCCAGACGCATCGCGTCTGATCTGACTCAGGGCATTCGCTCACCATTCAGTGGTCAGATAATCCAGCCGCAACAACAGGAATCACACCATGACCCAGACTCTGGCTGACATGCGCCGTGACTACACCCGTGACGGTCTGACCGAAGCGCAGTCACCGGACGAGCCGTTTGCGTTGTTTCACCAATGGTTCGCCGAGGCCGTTAAAACCGAACAGCCTCCGGTCGAGGCCAACGCCATGACCCTGGCGACGGTTGACGAGGAAGGGCGTCCGCATTGCCGGGTGCTGCTGCTCAAAGGGCTGGACACACAAGGTTTCACATTCTTCACCAACTACGACAGTGCCAAGGGCCGGCAGCTTGCTGCACGTCCGTTCGCGGCAATGACCTTTTTCTGGCCAACGCTGGAGCGTCAGGTGCGTATCGAAGGGCGAGTGGTGAAGGTCACTGCGCAGGAATCGGACGCCTATTATCAGGTCCGGCCTCTGGGCAGCCGTCTAGGGGCCTGGGCGTCGCCGCAAAGCCGGGTGATCGCCGACCGTGAAGAGCTTGAAGGTCTGATCAAACAGACTGAGCAACGATTTCTCGATAGCGCGCCTCACTGCCCTGAACATTGGGGCGGCTATCGTCTTCTGCCGGAGCGAATCGAGTTCTGGCAGGGACGTTCGAGTCGCCTCCACGATCGTTTGAACTATCGTTCAGTTGACGGGCAATGGACACGTGAGCGTCTCGCGCCCTGATTGAATTATTTGCCTGTCGGGTCGTCTGAGCGTTACATAGGTTGTCGCTGTATGGCGCCTGAATGAATATAAATTGCGGAACCTGGGTCGTGACAGCGTCGATGTCGGGTAGTCTAATGGCCACTAGTTCCTCTGGAGATACTTTTTATGCGCAAGTCTGCTCTTCTGGTCGCTTCGTTCACTGCCATGGCGTTGACGATGGGCGGCTGTACCTCGAACCTCACCGGTGATTCCTATTCCCGTGACGAGGCGCGTACCGTACAGAACGTTCGTCTGGGCACCGTTGAATCCCTGCGTCCAGTGAAAATCGAAGGTACCAAGACCCCGATCGGCGCAGGTGCCGGTGCGATCGTTGGTGGTGTGGGCGGCAGCGCGATTGGTGGTGGTCGCGGCAGCGTGGTGGCCGCCGTGATCGGCGCTGTTGCCGGTGGTCTGCTCGGTTCCGCTACCGAGGAAGGTCTGACACGTACTCAGGGTGTCGAGATCACGGTTCGTGAAGACGACGGCAGCATGCGTGCCTATGTGCAGCAGGTCGAGGAAAACGAGATTTTCCGGGTGGGTGAGCGTGTACGCATCATGACCGTCAACGGCACGAGCCGCGTGACACACTGATCCGCACTGCGAATCAAGCGAAACCCCGGGCCGGAATGCTCGGGGTTTTTCGTTTCAGAACGACTGTTTTTCAGCGCTTCGGTGTCGCCCTGCAGGCGAGGACCATCACGCCGTAGCCGATGATGGCCGAGAGGATCGAACCGGTCAGAATGCCCATGCGATCTTCTCCCGCATACGCGCTGACCCCTGGCTCGAACGCCAGTGAGCCGACGAACAGGCTCATGGTGAAGCCGATACCGCACAGGATCGAAACGCCCAGCACGTGACCCCAGTTGGCTTCCTTGGGCAGCGATGCCATGCGTGTCTTGACCGCCAGCCAGGTGAGCCCGAACACCCCCAGCGTCTTGCCCAGCAGCAGGCCTGCGGCGATGCCCAGCGGGACCGGGTGGGTAAAGCTTTCCATGGTCACACCGGCCAGCGACACACCGGCGTTGGCGAATGCAAACAACGGCAGGATGCCGTACGCAACCCACGGATGCAGGCCGTGCTCCAGGGTCAGCAAGGGAGATGCCTTGCTGCTCGTGCGCAATGGAATGCAGAACGCCAGCACCACACCTGCAAGCGTCGCGTGAACACCGCTTTTCAGGACACAGATCCACAGCACCAGCCCGACAAGCAGATAGGGCGCAAGCCTGCTCACGCCGGATCGGTTCATCGCGATCAACGCAATGATCGATACAGCCGCCAGTATCAGCGACAGTTGTGACAGCTCGCCGGAGTAGACCAGCGCGATAACGATGATTGCGCCCAGGTCATCGATGATCGCCAGCGTCATCAGAAACAGCTTCAGCGAAACCGGTACACGCTTGCCGAGCAGTGCGAGCACACCCAGTGCGAACGCGATATCGGTTGCCATCGGAATGGCCCAGCCATTGAGGGCTTCGGCGTTGCCTGTATTCAGTGCGACATAAATCAGCGCCGGAACCACCATGCCGCCGATTGCAGCAGCGCCGGGCAACACGATCTGCGAGGGTTTGGAAAGATGCCCCTCCAGCACTTCGCGTTTGACCTCAAGGCCGATGACCAGAAAGAACAGGGCCATCAGCCCGTCGTTGATCCACAGCAACAGGGGCTTGGCAATTTGCAGGGCGCCGATCCGGGCTTCTACCGGTGTTTCCAGAAAGGCGTTATACAGCCAGGAAAGCGGCGAGTTATTGATAATGAGCGCAAGGGCAGCAGCTGCAATCAACAGCAAACCTCCCGCGGCTTCAAGCTGAAAAAAGCGTGTAATGGTATTCCGCATGGGCGCGACCATTCTCCGTCTACGGTAAAAAGGACCGACACCCTAACCCGTTGATTGGAGAGTTAAAACAAAAGTTATATTCGTTTTTGTTATAAATAATACAGTTCGTTACGCTATAAAAATAAAGCGTAAGTTATGTTACGAGTTGATTCGGAAGTGCGGGTTTATTGCGTAGGAAGTTTCTGAAAGCTAATGTTTTGGCTGGAAAATTGTAACTTTATAAGTTGTGGGAACTGACTGGTCACGGACGCTTGCATGGCAAGGCGTCCGTGACCCCGGTCCACGGGTTTCAGCCCTCGATGCCCAACATGTCCCGTACCAGCGCTTCGGCAATGCGGATGCCGTCCACGCCAGCGGACAGAATGCCACCTGCGTAACCCGCGCCTTCCCCGGCCGGGTAAAGGCCCTTGGTGTTGAGGCTCTGCATGTTCGGACCACGCGTGATGCGCAGCGGTGCCGATGTGCGGGTTTCGATGCCGGTCAGTACCGCGTCGTGCAGCGAGAAGCCTTTGATCTGCTTGTCGAAGGCTGGCAGCGCTTCACGAATGGCCTCGATGGCAAAGGCGGGCAGCGCCTCGGCCAGATCCACCAGCTTCACGCCCGGTTTGTACGAAGGCTCGACGCTGCCCAGCGCTGTGGACGCCTTGCCTGCGATGAAGTCGCCGACAAGTTGCGCAGGGGCTTCGTAGGTGCTGCCGCCCAACAGATAAGCGTGAGACTCCAGACGCTCCTGCAGTTCGATACCGGCCAACGGGCTGCCCGGGAAATCCTGTTCCGGCGTGATGCCGACCACGATGCCCGAGTTGGCGTTGCGCTCGTTGCGCGAGTACTGGCTCATGCCGTTGGTGACGACACGGTTCGGCTCGGACGTTGCCGCGACCACCGTGCCGCCGGGGCACATGCAGAAGCTGTACACCGAGCGGCCATTGCTGGCGTGATGCACCAGCTTGTAGTCGGCAGCACCCAGTTTCGGGTGACCGGCGTATTTGCCCAGACGGGCACGGTCAATCAGCGATTGCGGGTGTTCGATACGGAAGCCCACCGAAAACGGCTTGGCCTCCATGAACACGTTACGGCTATGCAGCATGCGGAACGTGTCGCGGGCGCTGTGGCCCAGGGCGAGAATCACGTGGTGCGACGCGATCTGCTCGCCGCCCTCAAGGACCACGCCATTCAACTGGCCGTCTTCGATCATCAGATCAGTGACGCGCTGCTGGAAGCGTACTTCGCCGCCCAGTGCCTCGATCTGATGACGCATGTGTTCAACCACGCCGGTCAGGCGGAAGGTACCGATGTGCGGTTTGCTGACGTAGAGAATCTCTTCCGGCGCGCCAGCCTTCACGAACTCGTGCAGCACCTTGCGGCCATGAAAGTACGGATCCTTGATCTGGCTGTAGAGCTTGCCGTCGGAGAACGTGCCTGCGCCACCTTCACCAAACTGGACGTTGGACTCCGGGTTCAGGACGTTCTTGCGCCACAGGCCCCAGGTGTCCTTGGTGCGCTGACGTACTTCCTTGCCGCGCTCGAGAATGATCGGCTTGAAGCCCATCTGCGCCAGCAACAGGCCTGCGAAAATCCCGCAAGGACCGAAGCCGACGACGATCGGCCGTTCGGTCAGGCCTTCCGGCGCATGGCCGACCACCTTGTAACTGACGTCAGGCGCCGGGCCCACGTGGCGGTCGTTGGCCAGTTTGCGCAGCAGCGCTTCTTCGTCACTAACTTGAAAGTCGATGGTGTAGATGAAGCACAGTTCGGAGGACTTCTTGCGCGCATCGTAGCTGCGCTTGAAGAGGGTGAAGTCCAGCAGTTCGCTGCTGTCGATACCCAGGCGCTGCAGCAGGGCAGGGCGCAGGTCATCGTCCGGGTGATCGATCGGCAGTTTGAGTTCGGTGATTCGTAACATTAAGGGGTCCAGTTTTCGGGCCGCAGGTTCAGCCCGACAGCACTACAAGAACCGGCGATTATAAGCGCTGAACCCCATTGGCGGCGAGTCGAGGTGTGCAGTCCTGGCAACCATGGGTGCCATCGGTCGCCAAAACCCTGCCTCGGGATGGATCAGTCGTCCCGCGAGCCGCCGTAATAGCCGCAGCCACGTTGGGCCTGACCGTTGAGACGCAGCTCGGCGGTGAGGTGTTGCACCGAACCGTTGACGCTGTCGACGCAGCGCTGAGGGGCGACCCACAGTTCGATGCGCTGATTGTTGGCTTCGCTGCTGACACTGAAGCTGCCATCCGGCAGTTGCTCTTCAAGGTAAGGCACGGCAAGCGGCGGCTGGCCTTCGCGTTCCAGAACCATGCCCTTGCCGCTGACGTTGACGTTCCACGCAGGCTTGTTGCCATTGACGTGCAGCGTCAGGCGTTTGAAGTTCAGGTCCTCGCAGGACTGGCCCGGCCGTTCGACACGATAGACCTGATGCAGGTCCAGCTGGCCGTCACTGTTGGCGGCCTTGCTGGCAGCGAACGAGCCGCGAAGGTCCGCAAAGACACGCCCCTTGCTGTCGGCCAGGCTCGCGGCCTCCTGCAGGATGCCCGTGTTGTTGCGGTCCTTGACCACGTAGCGACGCTGCTCGTTGCACGGCTTGAACATCAGCTGCCCGTTCTCGCCAGTCAGATCGCCCTGCATGCGGATCATGCCCGCCGTCGAGACTTTCGGTGTGTCAGTCTTGATGCCAAGCATCTGGCAGCCGGCGAACAACGGCAGAAGGGCGAATACAAGGACGGAACGAGCAGCGAACATTGGGCGGGTCTCCAGACAGGTGCCGCCACGTTACGCAGACTGCTGCCGCATCACAAGACCTGATACGTCTGTCCGGTGTGCAGGCCTTCCACGCTTTTGGCATAGGCCAGCGCCACATCTGCGGCGGGAACAGGTTTGAAGCCTCTGAAGTAGGCGCCGTACTTGCCCATCGATTCGAGCAGTACGGTGGGGCTGACCGAGTTCACGCGCATGCCACGCGGCAATTCGATGGCTGCGGCGCGCACGAAGGCATCAATGGCGCCATTGACCAGACTGGCTGAAACGCCGGAAACAATCGGCTCCTGGCTCAGGATGCCAGAGGTGAACGTGAACGACGCGCCATCGTTGGCGTATGCCTTGCCGATCAGCAGCAGGTTGACCTGGCCCATGAGTTTGTCCTGAAGACCCAGGACAAAATCGGCTTCGGTCATGTCCGCCAGCGGCACGAACTTCACACTGCCCGCCGCGCAGATCAGCGCGTCGAAGCTGCCCACGCGTTCAAACAGCGCGCGGATCGAGGCGCCGTCGCTGATATCGACGCGTTCGTCGCCGCTGTTGCGGCCGATACGCACAATCTCATGCCGTGAGCCGAGTTCGCGTTCAATTGCCGAGCCCACGGTTCCGCTTGCGCCAATCAACAGGATTTTCATTGCGTTGCTCCACAGGGATCAAAGGAGCCGCCAGTGTAGAAAGCCGTATATCCTTCGAAAAAGATGCCAATTGGAAACCTTTGGTTCTCACAGGGAAACAATCCATGAGCGAGATGGAAGATCTGGCTGCCTTTGCCGTACTGATCGAAGCGGGCAGTTTTACGGCGGCTGCGGAGCGCCTGGGTTGCAGCAAGGGACGCCTTTCAAAGCGGATTTCCCAACTGGAAAAGACCTACGGTGTCCAGTTGTTGCACCGCACCACTCGAACCTTGAGCCTGACCTCGGCCGGGTCCGCGTTGTTGCCCCAGGCTCGGCAGTTGATTGCGCACACGGAAAGGGCGCGCAGCATTGTGGCGTTGATGCGTGACGAGATGGTCGGTGAGGTGCGTATCACCACGCCGGTTTCGTTGGGAGAAACTTTTTTCGACGGCTTGTTGATGGAGTTTTACGAGACCTATCCGCAGGTCAAGATCGAGCTCGAACTGAGTAACAGCGTGCGCGATTTGCGGCGCGACGGTTTCGATCTGGCGGTTCGCTCAAAGGTCGCCAGTGATGAACGGCTGGTGGCCAGGCCTTTATTGGCCATGCAGGAACTGACCTGCGCCAGCACGCGGTATCTGGACGAGCATGGCTGGCCACAAACCCCTGAGGACCTTGCGAAGCATCAATGCCTGATCAACAGCCATTACAGCGAGCGTTACCAGTGGCTTTACCATCAGAATCACGAGTTGACCCGTGTGCAGATTGACGGTCCCTTTGCCAGCAATCACTACAGCCTGCTGAAAAAGGCGGCGTTGGCCGGTGCGGGTGTCGCACGGCTGCCGTCCTATATGGTGCATAGGGAAATCAATGAAGGACGCTTGCACTGGCTGCTCAAGGATTACCAGACGGCAACGACGCCGATGTTTCTGGTTCACCCCTTCGAAGGCGAAGTACCGAGGCGAGTGCAGGTGCTGGCAGATTATCTGGTGGGCTGGTTCGAGCGCAGCGGCTCGGCGCTGGAGCGTCTGGCGTGAGTAAAGGAAGGCATGCCCACGCAGGCGCGTCTGATCGTTACCACGCTCTGCGCTCATCGTTATACACAAGTCTGTCAAACATTGATGATCGTGCCCATCGCTCTGCGTGGGCACGATCAGTGTCGAGATGAGCGCACGATCCTGACGCATCTCGCTAGCCGCCCAGATAAGCGTCCCGCACTTTTGGATCGACCAGCAGTTCTTCACCGGTGCCCTGCATCACCACGCGACCGTTCTCCAGTACATAGGCGCGGTCGGCGATTTTGAGGGCTTGGTTGGCGTTCTGCTCGACCAGAAATACGGTCACGCCATCACGTCGCAGTTGTTCGACGATCTCGAAGATCTGCTGAATGATGATCGGCGCCAGACCCAGCGATGGTTCGTCCAGCAACAACAGCTTGGGCTTGCTCATCAGCGCACGGCCGATGGCGAGCATTTGCTGTTCGCCGCCGGACATGGTGCCGCCGCGCTGCGTGAAGCGTTCCTTGAGGCGCGGGAACAGGTGCAGGACCTTGTCCATCTGTTCCTGATAATCACCCTTTTCGGTGAAGAAACCGCCCATGGCCAGGTTTTCTTCGACGGTCAGGCGGGCGAACACGCGGCGGCCTTCAGGCACCACCGCGATGCTCTTGCGCATGATCACCGACGACTCCTGGCCGACCAGTTCCTCGCCCATGTAACGGATGCTGCCGCTGTGCGCACGCGGTGAGCCGCACAGGGTCATCAGCAGGGTGGATTTGCCAGCGCCGTTGGCGCCGATCAGGGTAACGATCTCGCCCTGACGGACTTCCACGTTGACGCTGTGCAGCGCCTGGATCTTGCCGTAGAAGGTGGAAACGTTTTCGAACTGCAGCATTTACGCTTCCCCCAGGTAGGCTTTGATCACTTCAGGATTGTCACGAATCTGTTCCGGCGTACCGTCGGCCAGTGGCGTGCCCTGATTGATCACCACGATGTGGTCGGAAATGCTCATCACCAGCTTCATGTCATGCTCGATCAGCAGCACTGTGGCGTTGTGGTCATTTCGCAGCACGCCAATCAGCGCTTTCAGGTCTTCGGTTTCCCGCGGGTTCAGACCGGCTGCCGGTTCGTCCAGCATGAGGATGCGCGGGCGCGTCATCATGCAGCGGGCAATTTCCAGGCGGCGTTGCTGACCGTAGGCCAGTGTTCCGGCCGGGCGGTTGGCAAATTCTTTCAGGTTGACGGCCTCCAGCCAGTGCTCGGCGTACTCCATGGCTTCGCGTTCACTGCGGCGGAAGGCCGGGGTCTTGAACAGGCCGGACAGGAAGTTGGTGTTCAGGTGACGATGCTGGGCGACCAGCAGATTCTCGACGGCGGTCATTTCCTTGAACAGACGCACGTTCTGGAAAGTCCGCACCACGCCTTTGCGTGCGATCTGGTGACCGGCCAGGCCCTGGATCGGCTCGCCGTCCAGCAGAATGGTCCCGCCGCTGGGTTTGTAGAAACCGGTCAGGCAGTTGAAGACAGTGGTCTTGCCCGCGCCGTTGGGGCCGATCATCGATACGACCTGCTTTTCATGAACGGTCAGGGCGACGCCATTGACCGCCAGCAGACCGCCGAAGCGCATGCTCAGGTTTGTGGCTTGCAGAAGAGGCTGTTTCATTTGGCCGCCTCCGCTTTCAACTTCATGACAGGTCGTTGCATCGGCAGGAAACCTTGAGGACGCCAGATCATCATCAGCACCATCAGGGCACCGAACATCAACATGCGGTAATCGCTGAACTCACGCATCAGTTCAGGCAGCAGGATCATTACGATGGCGGCGAGAATAACGCCCAGCTGGGAACCCATGCCGCCAAGCACCACGATGGCCAGAATGATTGCCGACTCGATGAAGGTGAAGGACTCCGGCGTCACCAGACCCTGACGGGCGGCGAAGAAGCTGCCTGCGAAACCGGCGAACGCTGCACCCAGCGTAAAGGCTGAGAGCTTGATCACGGTCGGATTCAGACCCAGGGCACGGCAGGCGATTTCGTCTTCGCGCAAGGCTTCCCAGGCACGGCCGATCGGCATGCGCAGCAGGCGGTTGATGACGAACAGTGCCGCCAGCGCCAGCAGCAGGGCGATCAGGTACAGAAAGATCACCTTGCTGATCGGGTTGTAGTCCAGGCCGAAATACTGGTGGAACGTTTGCGCACCCTCGGCGGCACGGCGTTCGAAGCTCAGGCCGAACAGGGTCGGCTTCTCGATGTTGCTGATGCCGTTGGGGCCGCCGGTGATGTCGGTCAGGTTGCGCAGGAAGATCCGGATGATCTCACCGAACCCGAGCGTCACGATGGCCAGATAGTCGCCCCTCAGCCGCAGGACCGGGAAGCCCAGCAGGAAGCCGAACAGCGCCGCCAGCAGACCGGCCAGCGGCAGGCACTCCCAGAAGCTCAGGCCGAAGTAGTGCGACAGCAGCGCGTAACCGTAGGCACCGACTGCGTAGAAACCGACATAGCCCAGGTCCAGCAGGCCGGCGAGGCCAACCACGATGTTCAAACCCAGGCCCAGCATCACGTAGATCAGGATCAACGTTGCGATATCCACTGCACCGCGCGAACCGAAGAACGGCCAGACGAAGGCCAGAACGATCAGGGCGGCAAGGCCCCAGCGCTGGGTGCTTGGTTGGGTCATGAAGTCGCTGGTTTTCTTCGAGACCAGCGGAGCGCGTTCACCCCGGCGCAGGCCGCTGATTTTCTCGGCGAACAGTACGCGCAGAAACAACAGGACCGAGCAGATCGCGATAATGGTCAGGGTCATGGAGCTGGCGTTCTGCACTTGCAGGGTCACGCCGGAAAAGGCCAGTTTCAGGCCGAACACCGGGTAGGCAACGGCCCACACCAGCGCAGCGCTGAACAGCGCCTGTTTGAAGGACTTGCTCATACTTTCTCAACCTCCGGACGACCCAGAATGCCGGTCGGGCGGAACAGCAGCACCAGGACCAACAGGCCGAAGGCCACGACGTCCTTGTACTGATCACCAAAGATGTCGGCACCGAAGGCTTCGGCGACGCCCAGCACCAGACCGCCGAGCACGGCGCCCGGAATCGAACCGATGCCGCCCAGGACCGCGGCAGTGAACGCCTTGAGGCCTACCAGGAAGCCCGCGCTCGGGTTGATCACGCCGTATTGCATGCTCAGCAACATGGCGGCAACGGCAGCCAGTGCGGCGCCGACCACGAAAGTCAGGGCAATGATGGTGTTGGTGTTGATACCCAGCAGGTTGGCCATTTTCATGTCCTCGGCGCAGGCGCGGCAGGCGCGGCCCATTCGCGAGCGGGAAATGAACAGGGTCAGGCCGGTCATCGCCAGCAGCGTGACCACGAAGACCACGATCTGCATGTAGGAAATCAACACTTCCTGTGCGCCGCCGGGGCCGAAGGACAGGCTGCCGGGCAGCAGGTTGGGAATGGCAAAGTTGCCGGAACCCTGGGAAAGCTGAACCGAGTTCTGCAGAAAGATCGACATGCCGATCGCAGAAATCAGAGGAATCAGACGGTTGCTGTTGCGCAGCGGACGGTAGGCGACCCGTTCGATGCTGTAGCCGTAGGCGCTGGTCACGATAATGGAGGCGGCGAAGCCTGCGATCATCAACAGCGGCAGGCTGTCGATACCCATCATTGCAAGACCGGCAAGCGCCATGAAAGCAACATAGGAACCGATCATGTACACCTCGCCGTGGGCGAAGTTGATCATTCCGATGATGCCGTAAACCATCGTGTAGCCGATGGCGATCAATGCATACGTGCTGCCAATGGTCAGGCCATTGACCAGCTGTTGCATGTAGTGGAATAACTCGGGCATTTACCGCGCTCCTAAAAACCTGATCTGCATTTCTCCGGCCTGCGTCGGGTACGCATTCTGTCGATGCGTTGCCTGTGACGCTGCCAGCGAACCGCTGGTAACGGTTTTAAGATTTTCAGGTGGCCTCTACCGGATCTCGGCAGGCGGGCCATGATTCGTAAAACAAAGCCCACTGCGGTGGCAGTGGGCTTCGGTTGTCAACGCAAGCTGCTTATTTGGCGGCTTCGGTCTTCGGCTTGCCGAAGTGCCATTCGTAGACCACGAACTGGAAGTTCTTCAGGTCGCCCTTCTCGTCGTAGCTCAGTTCGCCCATCGGGGTCTTGAACGTACCGGCGTGGATGGCAGCAGCCACCTTGTCGGTGTCTTCGGACTTGGCGGCGGCGATACCGTCGGCAATGACCTGAACGGCGGAGTAGGACGGGTACACGAACGGACCGCTCGGATCCTGTTTCTTGTCTTGGAATGCCTTGGTCAGTGCCTGGTTGGCAGGGTCCTGATCAAAGGATTTCGGGAGGGTGACCAGCAGGCCTTCGGAGGCTTCGCCAGCGATCTGCGAGATGGACTCGTTGCCCACGCCTTCAGGGCCCATGAATTTGGCGTTCAGGCCTTTTTCCTTGGACTGGCGCAGGATCTGGCCCAGCTCTGGGTGGTAGCCGCCGTAGTAGACGAAGTCGACGTTGGCCTGCTTGAGCTTGGCGATCAGCGAGGAGAAGTCCTTGTCACCGGCATTGATGCCTTCGAACAGGGCCACCTTGACGCCTTTGTCTTCCAGCGTCTTTTTCACTGCAGAGGCGATGCCTTCGCCGTATTGCTGCTTGTCATGGATGACAGCAACGATTTTTGGCTTGGCGACGTCGGCAATGTAGTTACCGGCTGCAGGGCCCTGGGCGCTGTCCAGACCGATGGTGCGGAACACCAGTTTGTAGCCACGGCTGGTGATGTCGGGGCTGGTGGCCGCCGGGGTCACCATGATGATGCCTTCGTCTTCATAGACGTCGGAAGCGGGTTGAGCGGAGCTGGAGCACAGGTGACCGATCACGTATTTCACGCCATCGTTGACGACCTTGTTGGCGACTGCCACGGCCTGTTTCGGGTCGCAGGCATCATCGTATTCGACGGCTTCGAGTTTCTTGCCATCGACGCCGCCCTTGGCGTTGATCTGCTCGATGGCCATCTTGGCACCGTTGAACTGCATGGTGCCGTATTCGGCGACCGGGCCAGTCTTGGGGCCGGCGATGCCGATCTTGATGGTGTCGGCTGCGAACGAATGGCTGGCAACCCCGGCCATAACCAGTGCGGCGAACAGCTTGGAAAGCTTCTTGGTACCCTTAGTCATGATGCTCCACTCTTGCGTTGTAGTTTTTATAATCCTGCTGGCCAAGGCTACAGGACCGGCTTCGACACCGATCTTCCCCCGCTCCGCCAACTGTACCGGAACAGTTTAGAGTGCCGGTGAATCGCTTGGATAGCACGGGGCAATGGGGTAAACCGGTGTGTGTCGCTTAATCGAAAGAAAGTTACAGAATCCAACCGCCCCAATGTCATGAAGACCGGCCGGATCGTCGTGGATTTCGCGGCTTTCCTGCAATCAATCACTTGCTTCCGGGTTTTTCTACGAGAAAGGCGGCGGTATCATTGCGCCGATTTCCTTTCTGGTGAAACCCATGACGCAAGAACCTAGCACCCTCTATGCCAAACTGCTCGGGGAGACCGCTTCAATTCGCTGGAAAGAATTGCAACCATTCTTTGCCAAGGGTGCCCTGTTGTGGGTCGAACCACCGTTGGATCTGATCGAAGTTGCCGAGGCAGTAGCTGAAAACGACGCTGCCAAAGTGGCTGCGTGGATGGACGCGACAACGGTCGGCAAGGTGTCTGAATCAAAGGCAATGGAGCTTGTGGAAAGCGATCCACTGCTCTGGGCAGTGGTAGTGGCACCTTGGGTGTTGATCCAAAACAGGGCGTCTGACTGATCTGTGCGTTATAGAGGTGCTTACGACGGCACCTTTGTGGGTGCCACGGTAACTTCGTCCCTTCCAGCGTATCGAAAATCTACACCCGGCAGCCGTGCAATCGGCCACCCAGACGCAGCCTTTTCAATCCGACCAGCGCGACCTTTGTGTGCGAGAAGGACTGCGGGTGGCCAGTGCATGTTCAGCGCCCGGAAGGTCGTCAAACAGATCCAGTGACCGTGGGATGTCCGCATCGCGATCCTTGACGTCCAGCATGAGCGATGCGGGCCACAGACTGGCAGGTTCTCGACCGTTCATTTCCCTGACCAGCGGCAGAATCCGTTCCAGTGGCTGCGGTTTGCTGAACAGATAGCCCTGCACATAATCACTGCCGAACTCACTCAGAAACTCCAGTTGTGCAGGCGTCTCCACACCTTCGGTCACCACCTTGAGGTGCAGGGTGTGCGCCATCACGATGATCGCTTGGACGATCTCCATGTCCTGGGGCGACTTTGGAATGTCGATGATGAAGGATCGGTCGATTTTCAGCGTGTCCAGCGGCAACCGTTTCAGGTAGGCGAGCGACGAGTAACCGGTCCCGAAGTCGTCGATCGATAGCGAGACGCCCAGGCTGCGGATGTGCTTGAGCATCAGGATCGTATTGCTGATGTTGCCCATCAGCGCGTTCTCGGTCACCTCCAGTTCCAGGCGACCCGGGGCGACATTGGCTTCGGTCAGCGCCTGTTCGACTTCTTCGGCCAACTCGTCCCGACTCAGGTTCAGCGCCGAACAGTTCACCGCGATGATCAGCTTGTCCAGGCCGTCGAGGCGCAACGCGCCCAGGTCGCGGCAGGCGCGGCGCAGTACCCAGTTGTCCAGTTCGGCAATCAGCCCGTTCGCTTCGGCAATACTGATGAAACGGTCGGGCACCAGCAGCCCGTGCTGCGGATGATTCCAGCGCACCAGCGCTTCCAGCTTGGCAATGTGCCCGGTACGCAGGTCGACAATCGGCTGGTAGTACACCTCAAGGCCAGTCTCTTCGCGCAGGGCGTTGCGCAACTCTTCTTCCAGATGCAATTCCAGACTGGCTTTGGTCTTGAGCGCGGGGCTGAAAAAATTGACCCGGTTACGGCCGTTGCCCTTGGATTGGTAGAGGGCGAGGTCGGCGTGCTTGAGCAATTCATCGCAGGTTGAACCGTCCCGTGGAAACACGGCGATACCAATGCTGGTGGTCATGACCATGCGTCTTCCGGCCAGCGCGATGGTCTCCTTCATCTTGTGCATGACGCGGTGGGCCAGGTGGCGGGCCTCCTCATAGTTGGGGATGCTCAGCAGAATGCAGAACTCGTCACCGCCAAACCTTGCCACCACATCCTGCACGCGTGTGGCACTGCGGATTCGCTCGGCGATCACCTTGAGCAACTCGTCACCTGCATCGTGACCCAGGCTGTCATTGATCCGCTTGAAGTGGTCGATGTCCAAGAACATCACCGCCAGCATGCCTTGGCCGATCGTATGTTCAAGCAGCTTTTCAGCGAATATCTGGTTGAATCCGCGACGGTTGATCAGGTTGGTCAGCGGATCGTAATGCGCCACCTGCTGAAGCGAGACCCGCGCCTGATCCAGTTGGCTGAGCAGCGCATTGACGCGCTGAAGGTCATGCTCCTTGCCTTGCAGTTTCTTGTCGGCCATCGCCGCACTGATGCTGCCGGCAATGATCAGCAGGGTGATCACGGCAATGGTCAGGCCCAGTTGCTGGCTGTTTGCGGTGCTGGGAATGTGCAGCTCTGCACCCTGCGGGATGACCAGTTGCAGCGCGCGCATACCCATCAGGTGCATGGTCAGCAGGCCTGCGCCCAGAAAAACGCTCAGCCCGTAACGAAACATCTGGTGAAACATGCCGCTGTATTGCCGCAAATGGCGGGGCAGGGTGAGCAGGGCCACGCTGGCAAGAATGGCCACGACTACGGACAGTGCAAAGGTTTTGGGCTCGTAATACTGCACGGCGTCGGACCGCATGGCCCCCATGCCCAAGTAGTGCATGGCGCTGATACCAATGCCCATGACCACCGCGCTCGTCACGCAACGTCTGAGGGTCAATGTCGGGAGGGTCAGTGCCTTGATGGCAACCAGAGCGGTTGCCAGCACGATGACCAGCGACGCCAGCGTGATGCCCAGATCGTAGGTGATGGTCAGCGGTGCCTGAAAAGCCAGCATGCTGATGAAGTGCATGGCCCAGACACCGCCCGCCAGACACAGCGCGCCCAGCGCTTTCCAGATGCGTCGGTTTTTGAGGGCTTCGACCTGAATGACCCGGTCGGCGATGTCCAGTGTCGCGAAGCACGCGGCACAGGCGACGCCATAAGCCAGCGCAACCAGAAACAGATTATGACTGCAGTCGATCAACAATTGCCCGTCCGCCGGGACCCCGGCGAACATGTTCAAACCCAGCCACTCCATAGCAAGCCCTATATCTTCACTGCCAGGGCGCCAGGGCTAAAGGCCTGGCGATTCGGAGTGAGTATAGAAGCTGTTGTCAGTTTGCCAGTACGCAGATCCAAGAAATCTGAAAGCGATCAATAACGAATAGTTATAAGAATTCTTCATCAAGGGTGCGGTTTACGAATGTTTACAGACAGGCCACCCTTGGCCTTCTAGATTGTTACCACTAATAAGAAGGGACGATCGCTCATGACCACGCTTCGGACGGACACCCCCACTCAGGCCGCCAACGCATGGCGCGTACTTTTCCTGTTGTTCCTCGCCAACCTGTTCAACTTCTTCGACCGCACCATCCCGGCCATTATCGTTGAGCCCATTCGCATGGAATGGCACCTGAGCGATTTTCAACTCGGCCTTCTGGGAACCGCGTTCACGCTGGTATACGCCATCGCCGGTCTGCCGCTGGGCCGCATGGCCGACAACGGATCGCGCAAGAAGCTCATGGGCTGTGGCCTGGCCGTGTGGAGCGGCCTGACGGCGGTCAATGGAATGGTCGGCAGTTTCTGGACCTTTCTGTTGGTGCGCATGGGCGTCGGCATCGGCGAAGCCAGCTACGCGCCTGCGGCCAACTCGCTGATCGGTGACCTGTTTCCGGCCCATAAACGGTCCCGTGCGATGGGCATCTTCATGCTGGGCCTGCCGCTGGGCCTGCTGCTGGCGTTCTTCACCATCGGCGCCATGGTCAAGGCGTTCGACAGCTGGCGCGCGCCGTTCTTCATTGCTGCGGTGCCTGGGCTAGTGCTGGCGGTGTTCATCTTTTTCATCAAGGAACCCAAGCGTGGCGCGGCTGAAAGCGTGCGCATGTCGGAAGTCAAAATCGAGAAGCCGATCCGCCGTGTGTTGTCGATCCCAACCTTTCGCTGGTTGGTACTTGGCGGCCTGACCTTCAACTTCGCTACCTACGCCTGCAACTCGTTCATGGTGCCGATGCTGCAACGCTATTTCCTGTTGCCCTTGCAGGAAGCGGCGGTTGCGACAGGTGTGATTGTGGGCGTGACCGGGCTGATCGGTCTGACAGCAGGCGGCTGGATTGCCGACAAACTGCATCAGCGCTCGCCCAACGGACGGCTGTTGTTCGCAGCGTTCAGTATGTTGTTGGCGACGATTGCCACCGGGTATGCCTTGCACGCCGGACGCATCGAAATCGGAATGTTCGTCGCGGTGTTCAGCGTGGGCTGGTTGTTTGCCTACAACTTCTATACCTGCGTTTATACAGCGATTCAGGACGTGGTCGAACCGCGCCTCAGGGCGACGGCGATGGCATTGTTCTTCGCCGGGCTTTACCTGCTGGGCGGCGGCGCGGGGCCGGTGGTGGTGGGTCTGCTGTCCGACCATTTCGCCAAGGCGGCCATGGCGGTCGCGGGTGCTGACGTAATGAACGAAAGCTTCAAGGCCATCGGCCTGCACGATGCCATGTACCTGATTCCGGCAGCATTGCTCATGACGCTGGTGTTTTTGTATCTGGCATCACGCTGCTTCAGCAAGGACGCCGAGCGGATGAAGGCAAGAATGGTGGCCGAGGAGCCTGCAGAAGGTGTGTCGGACCCGGCAGTGGTGTGACGCGGAGCGTCACGGGCTGTATTCCCACGCAGCGTAGAAACGATCATGAAACCCTGATCGTTCCTCACGCTCCGCGTGGGAATGCCTCTCGGGACGCTCTGCGTCCAGCGTAAGTAGCGACGCCGATCAGCCCGCCACCAGCACCCGAATCGCTTCCAGGCGCAGTGCGGCCTTCTCCAACATGGCCAGACCCTGTTCACGCTGGCTGCGCAAGGCGACCAGTTCGCTGTCGCGCACGGTCGGGTTGACCGCCTGCAGGGCCGTCAGGCGCGCCAGTTCCTCTTCGGTATCAGCAGCCAGACGACGTTGCGCTTCAGCCACGCGCTCGGCGTGTTTCGGCATGATCTTTTCTTCGCCCGCGTTGATCCGTGGCGTCAGCACGTCGCGCTGGGCCTGAATGAACTTGTTGGCGCTGGCACGTGGCACGCTTTCGAGCTGATCGTTAAGGGTGTTGAACGACACACGGCTCGACAGATCATTGCCGTTCGGATCAAGCAGGCAGCGCAGTGCGGCCGGTGGCAGGTAGCGGCCCAGTTGCAACGAGCGCGGTGCAACCACTTCGCTGACGTAGATCAGCTCCAGCAGCACAGTGCCCGGCTTGAGCGCCTTGTTCTTGATCAGCGCCACGGCGGTGTTGCCCATCGAACCGGACAGCACCAGATCCATGCCGCCCTGCACCATCGGGTGCTCCCAGGTGATGAACTGCATGTCTTCGCGAGACAGCGCCTGGTTGCGGTCGTAGGTGATGGTCACGCCTTCGTCGTCGCCCAGCGGGAAGCTGGCGTCGAGCATCTTCTCGCTCGGCTTGAGGATCAGAGCGTTTTCCGAATGGTCTTCGCTGTCGATACCGAACGCGTCGAACAGGGTCTCCATGTAGATCGGCAGGCTGAACTGGTCATCCTGTTCCAGAATCGCTTCGACCAGCGCCTCGCCTTCGCCCGCGCCGCCGGAGTTGAGTTCCAGCAGACGGTCGCGACCTGTGTGCAGTTCGCTTTCCAGACGCTCGCGCTCGGCGCGGGCCTCATCGATCAGGGCCTGCCATTCGTCATCATCACCGCTTTCCAGCAGCGGCAGCAGACGCGGGCCGAACTGATGCTGCAGTGCGTTACCGGTCGGGCAGGTATTGAGGAACGCGTTCAGCGCTTCGTGATACCACTGGAACAGTCGTGCCTGCGGGCTGGTTTCCAGGAATGGCACGTGCAGTTCGATGGTGTGTTTCTGGCCGATACGGTCCAGACGGCCGATACGCTGCTCAAGCAGATCCGGGTGCGACGGCAGATCGAACAGCACCAGATGGTGGGCGAACTGGAAGTTGCGGCCTTCACTGCCGATTTCCGAGCAGATCAGCACCTGTGCACCGAACTCTTCGTCGGCAAAATAGGCAGCAGCGCGGTCACGCTCAAGGATGTTCATGCCTTCGTGGAAGACCGTGGCCGGAATACCGGAACGCACGCGCAGCGCGTCTTCGAGATCCATGGCGGTTTCGGCGTGGGCGCAGATGACCAGCACCTTGACGCGCTTGAGCATCTTGAGCGTGTCGATCAGCCAGTCGACGCGAGGGTCGAAACGCCACCAGCGTTCTTCTTCGCTGACCTCGGAGTGAGCCTGGAAGCTGACTTCCGGATACAGGTCGGCGTGCTCGCCCAGCGGCAGTTCCAGGTATTCGGCCGGGCAGGGCAGTGGGTATTCGTGCAGCTTGCGCTCCGGAAAACCCTGTACGGCGGCGCGGGTATTACGGAACAGCACGCGGCCTGTGCCATGACGGTCCAGCAATTCGCGAATCAGACGGGCCTTGGCTTCGTCGTCGCCCGCATTGACGGCAGCCAGCAAGGTCTCGCCTTCGGCACCCAGGAAGCCGTGAATGGTTTTCTGGGCTTCTGCTGACAGTACGCCCTTGTCGAGCAGTTCCTGTACCGCCTGAGCGACCGGGCGATAGTTTTCGCTCTCGGCGCGGAAGGCGTTCAGGTCGTGGAAACGGTTCGGGTCCAGCAGGCGCAGGCGGGCAAAGTGACTGTCCTGACCCAGCTGTTCCGGGGTTGCCGTCAGCAGCAGTACGCCGGGGATGACTTCTGCCAGTTGCTCGACCAGCGAGTATTCGCGGCTGGCCTTGTCTTCATGCCAGACCAGGTGGTGTGCTTCATCGACGACCATCAGGTCCCAGCCCGCTGCAAACAGCGCGTCCTGAGCCTTTTCATCGGAGACCAGCCACTCCAGCGCGACCAGCGCCAGTTGGGTGTCTTCGAACGGGTTGCCGGCATCGCTTTCCATGAAGCGTTCGGCGTCGAACAGCGCGACCTGCAGGTTGAAACGGCGGCGCATTTCGACCAGCCATTGGTGCTGCAGGTTTTCCGGCACCAGAATCAGCACGCGATTGGAGCGACCGGACAGCAACTGGCGATGAATCACCAGACCGGCTTCGATGGTCTTGCCCAGGCCCACTTCGTCGGCCAGCAGGACGCGTGGCGCAATGCGGTCAGCCACTTCGCGGGCTATGTGCAACTGGTGAGCGATCGGTTGAGCGCGCACGCCGCCCAGCCCCCAGAGTGAGGACTGCAACTGACGGCTGGTGTGTTCAAGCGTGTTGTAGCGCAGCGAGAACCAGGACAACTGGTCGATCTGGCCAGCGAACAGACGGTCGGTCGCCAGGCGGAACTGGATGAAGTTCGACAGCTGGGTTTCAGGCAGCGTGACCACTTCGTTGCGGGCATTCAAACCGTGATACACCAGTAGCCCGTCGACATCGTCCACTTCGCGGACGGTCATCTTCCAGTTTTCGAAGTGAGTAATCACATCGCCCGGAGAGAAACGCACGCGGGTCAGCGGTGCATTACGCAGTGAGTACTGGCGCGTTTCGCCAGTGGCCGGATAGAGCACGGTCAATAAGCGGCCATCCAGTGCCAGAACGGTGCCCAAACCCAGCTCGGCTTCGCTGTCGCTAATCCAGCGTTGCCCCGGTTGATACTGCTGCGCCATGCTGCCTGTCTCCCGACGTGAAAAAGCCGACTATGTTAACGGAACGCGCCCTGAAGGCCAAAGGTGGCGTTGAAAAACCTGCGGATTCGCTGCGAATCGGCGAATTTTTCCTTTCATGGCACTTATTTCATTAAACCCAGTCAAAAAAAGCCTTATAAATTATTGCAGTCTATTACAGGGCTGTTCAAGTTGCGTCGCTGACGGCCGAAAGCCCGGTAAGAGGAGAAAAACCATGCTGCAACCCATGCTCCCGTTAAGTGTTGTGCCGGTGACCTCCCAGATGGACCCGGCCAAGCGTGTCCCCGATATCCCGCCGGTGGCGCCTGTACAGCCGAGCTCCAGCGAGACATCGATCGATCTGCGTCACGAAGACTCCGAGCGCAGCGCCCTGCTGTTGCGTGAAGAGCAGCAACGTCAGCAACAGGGCCGCCACAGCGAGGAAGAAAGCGGCGAATACCAGGGTCTGGTCATTCCCGGAGACTCGTTAAACGCTGACAACACCGTCCCGGTCGTGCCGTTGATCGATGACGAGCCGCGCCAGGGGTTGTGGGTCGATATCCAGATTTGAGGTCGAGCGTCCCGCAAGAGGGCGCGGCCTGCGCACGCTGCCGATTGATTCACACCTGACTTCACGTTTCCGACTGGTCATCACCGATGCTATTGAGCATTATTGGCGCTGATTCCACGTGTCCGGGAACTGCACAACCATGAGCGACGATGGCAAATTGATCGATCTTGGCGCCGAGCGCGCCAGACGCGTTCATGATCTGAACGACAAGCGCCTGAATGAAGTGCGAAATGCTTTCGAGCAGGCCATGCCGCTGACGGGCAAGAAAAAGCCGAAGAAAAAGCCAAAAAAGCGTTGAGTGATCAAACGGATGTTGATGCAGGTCAACGTTCGTGCGTGCTGCAACGGCTAGCCTGATGGTTATCGGACGGGGCGAAGACGGCGTGGGGCCAATGTCTTCATCACCCTGTTCGAGCTGTCTGACGGGGAGGGCTGCCGCTCTGGTAAGGCGCACCCTTTGCTATGAGCACGCAAGGCACTTCGGGCGACTTCGGTCGCCCTTTTTTACGTGCTCCGGAGCAAGCCTGTGCCCGCATTAGCGAGCCTTGGCTCAATCCGTGCGCCTTTCAGCCAACAGTGATTTCAGGCAGCACGGTCAGTTCGACGGTCTGCTGTTTGCGTGGAGCGAGGATTTCCGCTTCGCCGTCCACGACCAGCTCATCATTCTGGTTGAACACGCGGGTCGCGATGCGCACGCGGAATTTCGGCAGTTTTTCGAGAATTTCCAGACGCACAGTCAGGGTGTCGCCCAGTTTTACCGGCTTCTGAAAGGTCATCTGCTGGCCGATGTAGATGGTGCCCGGGCCTGGCAGCTCACACGCCACTGCCGCGCTGATCAGTGCACCGCTGAACATGCCGTGAGCGATGCGCTCCTTGAACATGGTTTTGGAAGCGTATTCGGCGTCCAGGTGGACCGGGTTGTGATCGCCGGACATGGCCGCGAACAACTGGATGTCACGTTCCTGGACTGTCTTGCTGTAGCTGGCTTTCTGACCGACTTCAAGGGCTTCGTAAGGCGTGTTGGTGACTTGAGTCATGTGTCTGTCCTGGACAAAATATGAAAAAGATAAAAGGTGCGTGATCACTCCGCGCGACGCGGTCCTGGTTGATCGAGGGCGTATTTCAGCCAGTCGAGCAGGTCCTGGATCACTTCATCGCGATTGATGTCATTGAGCAGTTCGTGCCGCGCCTGCGGGTAAACATTGAGTTGTAACACTTGATGACCCGCTCCTGCCAATGCATCGGCAAGATCCTTCAGACGCTTGCCGGCACTCACCGGATCACATTCGCCGCCAATAATCAGCAAAGGAAGGTTCGAATCGATCTGCGCCAGGTTCGACGGCTCACTGATTTTCTGCAGCCCGCCCAGCATATCCGCCCACAACTGGTTGGTGCAGCGGAAGCCACAGAGCGGGTCCTGCATGTACTTTTCCACCTCGTCCGGGTCGCGGCTGAGCCAGTCGAAACAGGTCCGGGACGGCTTGAATGCCTTGTTGAACGAGCCGAACGACAGCCACTCGATCAACGCGCTGCGCCCCTTGCGGCCCTGGCGCAGGCGTTCGAATCGGGCGACCAGCCTTGCATTTCGGTAGAACGATGCCGGACGAAAGTTCGAGCCGCTGAGAATGGCCCCGTGCAAGCTGGCGCCGTGGTGCATCAGATAAGTCTGAGCGATGTAGCTGCCCATGCTGTGACCCAGCAGAAACAGGGCCGCTCCCGCGTGTCGCTGGCCGATCGACTGGCTGAGGGTCGCCAGATCGTCCACGACCTTGCTCCAGCCATCTTCGTTGGCGAAATGCCCGAGCCGACCCTGCAGGGCGGTTCTGCCATGGCCCCGCTGATCATGCGCATACAGGGCGATACCCGCTGCATTCAGCGCTGCGCCGAGTCGCTCGTAGCGTCCGCTGTGCTCGGCCATGCCGTGGGCGAGCATCACGACGGCCAAGGGAGTCGTTTCCGGCAACCAGGCATTGACGTAAAGCCGGCAGTGGTCGCTGGCGTCAAGCCAGAATGTCTCGTGCTTCATGGCGGTATTCCGATCTGGAGCGGCTGCCCGGAGGATGTGTGTTTCAGTTTATAACCCGAAGGTGATTGCATCCTGAATAGCAGAAAGATTCACAGTGTTGATGACGCCAGCTGGCATATTTGCCTTCCGGTCGTTAGCTGCTAACGTCGGGCCAGTCCCGATTCTGAATAACGGGCCAGCCATGAGCAGGGAAGAGGATAAAAATAATGCAACCTGAATTCTGGAACGACAAGCGCCCTGTCGGGGTTAACTCTGAGCTGGATCTGCACACCTATCGTTCGGTCATCGAGGTTTTTGAAAGCGCCTGTAAAAAATTTGCAGACAAACCTGCTTTCAGCAACATGGGGGTCACGCTGACCTACGCTGATCTGGATCGTCATTCGGCGGCGTTTGCCAGTTACCTGCAACACCATACGGACTTGGTGCCCGGCGACCGCATCGCCGTGCAGATGCCCAACCTGTTGCAGTACCCCATCGCAGTGTTCGGTGCCATGCGTGCGGGCCTGATCGTGGTCAATACCAATCCGCTGTACACCGCACGCGAGATGCGCCATCAGTTCAAGGATTCCGGTGCCAAGGCGCTGGTCTACCTGAACCTGTTCGGCAAGCTTGTGCAGGAAGTGCTGCCAGATACCGAGCTTCGTTACCTGATTGAAGTGAAGATGGGCGACATGCAGTCAGCCGCCAAGGGGTGGTTGATCAATACCATCGTCGCCAGGGTCAAGAAAATGGTTCCGGCCTATGACCTGCCCCAGGCCGCAGGCTTCAAGGACGTGCTGCGCATGGGGCGTGGTGGTTCTGTCAAACCTGTTGCGGTGGGGCTGGATGACGTGGCGGTGCTGCAATACACGGGCGGTACTACCGGAATGGCCAAGGGCGCGATGCTGACTCACGGCAATCTGGTCGCCAATATGCAGCAGGTGTACGCCTGCATGCGACAGCACTGTCCCGAGCGTGGCGTGATGTTCGGCGAGGCCCGGGAAGTGATGATCGCGCCGCTGCCGCTTTATCACATCTATGCATTTACGGCGCACTGCATGTGCATGGTCATTAGTGGCAATCACAACATTTTGATCACCAATCCGAGGGATATCGGCGGATTCATCAAGGAGCTTGGCAAGTGGAAGTTCACTGCCATGGTCGGGCTCAATACCCTGTTCGTGGCGCTGATGAATCATCCTGATTTCAGGAAGCTGGATTTCTCCACACTGAAGAGCACCAACTCTGGCGGCACCGCGCTGGTCAAGGCGACCGCCGAGCGTTGGGCCGAGATGACAGGGTGCACAATCGTCGAGGGTTACGGGCTGACCGAAACGTCCCCGGTGGCCAGTGCCAACCCATACGGCACACTGGCGCGGCTCGGCACAGTGGGCATTCCGGTGCCGGGTACCGGCATGAAAGTGATTGATGACGAAGGCGCGGAGTTGCCGTTCGGCGAGCGCGGCGAGCTGTGCATCAAAGGCCCGCAGGTCATGAAAGGCTACTGGAATCTGCCTGAGGCCACCGCCGAAACGCTGGATGCAGAGGGATGGTTCAAGACGGGTGATATCGCCGTGATCGGCGCCGACGGTTTCGTCAGTATCGTGGACCGCAAGAAAGACCTGATCATCGTGTCCGGCTTCAACGTCTACCCCAACGAAATCGAAGACGTGGTCATGTCGCACCCGAAAGTCGCCAGCTGCGCCTGCATCGGAGTGCCGGACGAGCGTTCAGGCGAAGCGGTGAAACTGTTTGTGGTCCCGCGCGAGCCGGGTCTTACGGTCGAAGAACTCAGAAGTTTCTGCAAACAGAACTTCACCGGCTACAAGGTCCCGAAACAGATCGTGCTGCGTGAATCGCTGCCGATGACTCCGGTCGGCAAGATCCTGCGCAGGGAGCTTCGCGATATTGCCTGAGTGGAGTAATTGTCTCTTTTTACGTCGCTGGCCCCGCTTGTGCTGAAGTGCAAGCGGGGCCTGTTTTTTTGGCTAAGCTCACTACGCTTTGCCTAAGCGCTCTGGCTCAATGCTTTCAGGGATTTCGGTAATTCTCGCAATTAAGTCAGGGTCGTGACTGGCGGGCTCTGGATGGTCACTTTTATGACCGTAGAGGCCCGGTTTGCCTCTAGTCGGCTTTTGGCAAAGCTGCTACTCTCGGCGCGCTTTTTGACCTGTCATGAAGCGAATGAGCGTCTACTGCACAATTCCAAAACACAAAAAAATCATCGCCCAAAGCGATGTGAAGAATTCGCGATCGCTATGGAGCCGGCTGAATGATTGAAAACTTCTGGAAGGATAAATACCCGTCTGGCATCTCCCCTGATGTCGATCCTGATGAGTATCCCAACGTCCAGGCGGTCCTGAAGCAGTCCTGCCAGCGTTTCGCCGATAAACCCGCGTTCAGCAATCTGGGCAAGACACTTACCTACGGCGAGTTGTATGAATTGTCGGGCGCATTCGCCGCCTGGATTCAGCAGCACACCGACCTTGTGCCGGGTGACCGCATCGCGGTTCAGTTGCCCAACGTGTTGCAGTATCCGGTTGCTGTCTTCGGCGCCATCCGCGCCGGGCTGATCGTGGTCAACACCAACCCGCTGTACACCGCACGGGAGATGGAGCATCAGTTCAACGACTCGGGCGCCAAGGCTCTGGTCTGTCTGGCGAACATGGCGCATCTGGCCGAGAAGGTCGTGCCCAAGACCCAGGTCAAACATGTCATCGTCACCGAGGTGGCCGACCTGCTGCCACCGCTCAAGCGCCTGCTGGTCAACAGTGTCATCAAGTACGTCAAGAAAATGGTTCCGGCCTACCACCTGCCTGATGCGGTCAGATTCAATGACGTGCTGAAAAAAGGTCACGGTCGGCCGGTTGCCGAGGTGTCGCCCGACAGAGCCGACGTTGCCGTATTGCAGTACACCGGTGGCACTACCGGCGTGGCCAAGGGCGCGATGCTCACCCATCGCAACCTGATCGCCAACATGCTGCAGTGCAGGGCGCTGATGGCTTCCAACCTCAATGAAGGCAGCGAAATCCTCATTACGCCGTTGCCGCTCTACCACATCTACGCCTTCACCTTTCACTGCATGGCGATGATGCTGATCGGCAATCACAACGTCCTGATCAGCAACCCGCGTGACCTGCCTGCCATGGTCAAGGAACTGTCGAAGTGGAAGTTCAGCGGCTTTGTCGGTCTCAACACCCTGTTCGTTGCCCTGTGCAACAACGAGGCGTTCCGCAACCTTGATTTTTCGGCACTGAAAGTCACGCTCTCCGGTGGCATGGCCCTGCAGCTGGCTGCCGCCGAGCGCTGGAAGCAGGTCACCAACTGCCCGATCTGCGAAGGTTACGGCATGACCGAAACCAGCCCGGTGGCAACAGTGAACCCGATCCAGAAAATCCAGATGGGCACCATCGGCATCCCTGTGCCGTCGACGCTGTGCAGGGTCATCGACGACGCTGGCAATGAGTTGGCGTTCGGTGAAACCGGCGAATTGTGCATCAAGGGACCTCAGGTCATGAAAGGCTACTGGCAGCGCCAGGAAGCCACGGATGAAATGATCGACGCCGATGGCTGGCTCAAGACTGGCGACATCGCGATCATTCAGCCTGACGGTTACCTGCGTATTGTCGATCGCAAGAAAGACATGATTCTGATCTCCGGTTTCAACGTCTATCCCAACGAACTGGAAGACGTACTGGTCACGCTTCCCGGCGTCCTGCAATGTGCCGCCATCGGCATCCCTGACGAGAAGTCGGGGGAGGCCATCAAGGTGTTCGTGGTCGCCAAACCGGGCGTGACGCTCACCAAGGATCAGATCATGGAACACATGCGCGCCAACCTGACCGGCTACAAGGTCCCGCGCAGCGTGGAGTTCCGCGATTCACTGCCGACCACCAACGTCGGCAAGATCCTGCGCCGTGAACTGCGTGATGAAGAGCTGAAGAAGCTGGGCATCAAGAAGTAATCGCGAGCCTGTGTGACAGACAACGCCGTGTCCCCTGACACGGCGTTGTTGTATCAGCTCAGCCCAATCCGCCCTTGACAGTCGTCCTGCTTCCCGCAATCTGCGACAATCGCACCCCTTTATCCTTCAAGAAAAGACTCTGCGCACCTGATGACCGACGAATCGCCTTCCATCGACCAACTCCTGAAAAACCTCGATCAAGCGATGATCGGTGACCGCCATCGTCTGCGTCGGCAGTTGCATGAGCTGCGCAAGAAGCCCGACGAGGCGAAGCTGGCGCAATGGGTGGCGCGGGTTCAGGCGTCCTGTGCGCAGGTCACGTCGCGACGCGAGAGCGTGCCGACCGTTCGCTATGACGACAACCTGCCCATCGCCGCCAAGCGCGACGAAATCAAGGACGCGCTGCTCAAGCATCAGGTGCTGATCATCGCGGGTGAAACCGGCTCAGGCAAAACCACTCAGTTGCCGAAAATCTGCCTGGAAATCGGTCGCGGGCAGCATGGCCTGATTGGCCACACGCAGCCGCGTCGAATTGCAGCGCGCAGCGTCGCCAGCCGGGTCGCCGACGAATTGGCTACACCGCTGGGTGCGCTGGTTGGTTATCAGGTGCGTTTCGAAGATCAAAGCGACAGCAACACCCTGATCAAGCTGATGACCGACGGCATCCTGCTGGCCGAAACCCAGCACGACCGTTTCCTTGAGCGCTACGACACGATCATCGTCGACGAAGCCCACGAACGCAGCCTGAACATCGACTTCCTGCTCGGTTACCTGAAAACCCTGCTGCCGCGTCGTCCCGACCTGAAAGTTATCATCACGTCGGCGACCATCGACCTGCAGCGCTTCTCCGAGCACTTCAACGACGCGCCGATCATCGAAGTGTCGGGCCGGACCTTTCCGGTCGACACCTGGTACCGCCCGCTGACCAGCGAGCAGGATGAAGAGGGCAACAGCGTCGAGGATGACCTGACCGTCGATCAGGCGATTCTGGCCACGCTCGAAGAGTTGGCGGACTTTGAGCGCAGCGAGCGCAAGAGTCCGGGCGACGTCCTGGTGTTCCTGCCCGGCGAGCGCGAGATTCGTGACGCGGCTGAAATGCTGCGCAAGGCCCAACTCAGGCACACCGAAATCCTGCCGTTGTATGCACGCCTGTCGCCTGCCGAGCAGCAGCGCATTTTCCAGTCTCATTCGGGGCGTCGTGTTGTGCTGGCCACCAACGTGGCCGAGACCTCGCTGACCGTGCCAGGCATCCGCTATGTGATCGATACCGGTACTGCGCGCATCAGTCGCTACAGCTACCGCGCCAAGGTTCAGCGTCTGCCGATCGAAGCCGTGTCCCAGGCCAGCGCCAATCAGCGTAAAGGCCGTTGCGGTCGTGTCGAGCCGGGCCTGTGTGTGCGCCTGTACAGCGAAGAGGATTTCAACGCCCGACCTGAATTCACCGACCCCGAGATCCTGCGCACCAACCTGGCGGCGGTGATCCTGCAGATGCTGCACCTGCGTCTGGGCGAGATCACTGACTTTCCGTTCATCGAGCCGCCGGACGGCAAGGCCATCAGTGACGGCTTCAACCTGTTGCAGGAGCTGTCGGCGGTCAATCGCGAGAACCAGTTGACCCCGTTGGGTCGTCAATTGGCACGCTTGCCGGTGGACCCGCGCATGGGACGCATGCTGCTGGAGGCGGCCAAACAAGGCAGTCTGCAGGAAGTGTTGATCGTGGCCAGCGCCATGTCGGTGCAGGACGTACGCGAGCGTCCGCCCGAGCGACAGCAGGCGGCCGATCAGGCGCATGCGCAATGGAAGGACGCCGACTCGGACTTTGCCGGGCTGGTCAATCTATGGCGCGGTTTCGAAGAGCAGCGTCAGGCACTGACTGCCAGCCCGTTGCGCAATTGGTGCCGCCGCAATTTCCTCAATTACCTGCGGCTGCGCGAGTGGCGCGACTCCCATCGGCAACTGAGCCTGATCTGTCGTGACCTGCAATTGACGGTCAACAAAGAACCTGCGGATTACCCGAAATTCCACAAGGCGATTCTGTCCGGCCTGCTGAGCCAGATCGGCCAGAAAGCCGACGAAGGCGACTACCTCGGTGCGCGGCAGCGGCGGTTCTGGATTCATCCGTCATCCGGGCTGGGCAAAAAGCGTCCGCAATGGCTGATGACCGCCGAACTGGTGGAAACCACAAAGCTGTATGCACGCATGGTCGCCAAGATCGATGCCGACTGGATCGAGCCACTGGCAGGGCACTTGATCAAGAAAAACCACTTCGAGCCGCATTGGGAGAAGAAGCGCGGACAGGTCGTGGCCTTCGAACAGATCACGCTGTTCGGCCTGATCGTGGTCGGTCGCCGCCCCGTGCATTTCGGTCCTGTCGATCCTGTGGTGTCGCGTGAGCTGTTCATCCGCGAAGGTCTGGTGCGCGGTGATATTCAGTCCCGCGCCAAATGCCTGAGCGCCAACACTCGCCTTCTGGAGCAGCTGGACGAGCTGGAAGCCAAGGCCCGGCGCCGCGACATTCTGGCTGACGAAGACACGCTGTATGCATTCTACGAAGCGCGTGTCCCGGCCGAGATTCATCAGACGGCCACGTTCGACAGCTGGTACAAGACCGAGAGTCAGAAGAACCCGCAGTTGCTGATCATGCGCGAAGAAGACGTACTAGCCCGCGAGGCCAGCGAAGTCACCGCTGCGCAGTACCCGGATACCCTGCGACTGGGCGAACTGAGCCTGTCGCTGACCTACCACTTCGAGCCCAATCATCCCCGTGACGGTGTGACCCTGCGTGTGCCAGCGCCGTTGCTGCTGTCGCTGCCCGCCGAACGTCTGGAATGGCTGGTGCCGGGGTTGCTTGAAACCAAGTGCATCGCCCTGGTCCGCAGTCTGCCCAAGGCGGTGCGCAAGAACTTTGTACCGGTGCCGGACTTCATCAAGGCGGCGCTGCAACGCATCACCTTTGGCGAGGGCTCGCTGACCGAAGCGCTGGGCCGCGAACTGCTGCGCATGACCGGGGCGCGAGTGACCGACGAGGCGTGGGCGGAAGCGACCCAGCAACTCGAAAGCCACCTGAAGATGAACCTGGAAATCGTCGATGGTGACGGCAAGTTCCTGGGCGAAGGTCGCGACCTTGATGCGCTGACAGCACGTTTCGCCGAAGCGAGCCAGGCCGCGCTCGCCGTTCCGCAGACCGCGAAAAGTCAGCAGCCGGTGGAAGCCAAGGTCTTCGCGCCGGTGGCGCAAAAGACTCAGCAGAACATTGCCGGTCTGTCGATGACGGTGTATCCGGCATTGGTGGAAGAGGGCGGTACAGTCAAGGAAGGTCGCTTCTCGACCCAGGCCGAGGCCGAGTATCAGCATCGCCGTGCGCTGCAACGCCTGTTGCTGCAACAACTGGCCGAGCCTGCGAAGTTTCTGCGCAGCAAGCTGCCGGGGCAGACCGAGCTGGCGCTGTTGTACCGCGAGCTGGGCCGCATCGATGCACTGATCGAAGACATTCTGCTGGCCAGCCTCGACAGCTGCGTGCTGGAGGGCGAAGCTGAACTGCCGCGCGACGGGGCCGGGCTGCTGTCACTGGCCGAACGCAAACGCGCCGACTGGACCGAGCATGCCGAGCGGCTGGCGAAGCTGACGCTGGAAATCCTCAAGCTGTGGCATGGTTTGCAGAAGCGCTTCAAAGGCAAGATCGACCTGGCGCAGGCGGTCGCGCTCAACGACATCAAGGCGCAACTGGGCAAGCTGGTGTATCCGGGCTTCGTGCGCGAAACACCCGCGCAGTGGCTCAAGGAAATGCCGCGCTACCTGAAAGCCATCGAGATGCGCCTGGAGAAACTGCCGGGTCAGGTGCAGAAGGACCGGGTCTGGAGCATCGAGCTGGCAGGCCTGTGGGCGCAATATCAGGCGCGAGCCGACAAACACCGCCAGGAAGGCAAGCGCGATCCTGAACTTGCGGTCTATCGTTGGTGGATGGAGGAATATCGTGTGTCGCTGTTCGCCCAGCAGTTGGGCACTAAAATGCCGGTTTCTGACAAGCGGCTGAGCAAGCAGTGGGCGATGGTCGAAGGCTGATCCCGAGCCCGGCACCCCGTCGAAAAACGGTCTGAGCGGACTGCACAGGCAGCAAGGCGAGAAGGATCTCAGGGCCGATGTTCATTGGCCCGATAGCGCCAAAACCGGGCGCTGTGGCACACTCCGCGTCTGTCTTCACAATGCCATGGACGCGGCTTGAGCCTTGCGCGCTTTCAGTCATGCGCATGTTTTATCTATGCATTGGTACGCTGGTCCCAGAAAAGTCTGGATTGCCGCCTACCGTGCCCTGGCAGGCCAACCCCTGCGACCTTCAATAAGAGAGGAACGACCGTGCACAACGTCGTCATCAGCGGCACAGGCCTGTACACCCCGGCCAACAGCATTTCCAACGAAGAGCTGGTGCAGTCCTTCAATGCCTACGTCAACCAGTTCAACAGCGAGAACGCTGCGGCCATCGAGCGTGGCGAGCTGGAAGCACTGAGCGAATCCAGCGCTGCGTTCATCGAAAAAGCCTCGGGCATCAAGAGCCGCTTCGTGATGGACAAGCAGGGCATCCTCGACCCGCAGCGCATGAAGCCGAACCTGCCTGAGCGTTCCAACGATCAGTGGTCGATTCTGTGCGAAATGGGCGTCGCAGCGGCAAAACAGGCGCTGGAACGAGCGGGCAAGACCACCGCAGACATCGACGGCGTTATCGTTGCCTGTTCCAACCTGCAGCGCGCCTACCCGGCGGTCTCCATCGAGATCCAGGAAGCGCTGGGTATCGCAGGTTATGGTTTCGATATGAACGTGGCCTGCTCGTCGGCCACCTTCGGCATTCAGACAGCGTGCAACAGCGTGCAATTGGGTCAGGCTCGCGCCATTCTGGTCATCAGCCCGGAAATCTGCACCGCCCACCTGAACTTCCGTGATCGCGACAGCCACTTTATCTTCGGTGACGGCGCAACCGCAGTCGTGGTGGAGCGTGCCGATCTGGCGACCTCGCCGTACCAGTTCGATATCGTCAGCACCCGCCTGCTGACCAAGTTCTCCAACAACATCCGCAACAACTTCGGCTTCCTCAACCGCACGTCGGATGAAGGTCAGGGTGCGCCGGACAAGCTGTTCGTGCAGGAAGGCCGCAAAGTGTTCCGCGAGGTCTGCCCGATGGTGGCGGAACTGGTCGGCGCGCATCTGGACGACAACGGCCTGAACGTCAGTGACGTACAGCGCTTCTGGCTGCATCAGGCCAACCTGAGCATGAACCACCTGATCGTCAAGAAACTGCTGGGCCGCGACGCAACGGTCGAAGAAGCCCCCGTGATTCTCGATACCTACGCCAACACCAGTTCGGCCGGTTCGATCATCGCGTTCCACACCTATCAGGACGACCTGCCCAAAGGTGCGCTGGGCGTGTTGAGTTCGTTCGGTGCGGGTTATTCGATTGGCAGCGTGATCCTGCGCAAACGCTGATTGCATCGGCGGTCGGCATCCTGACGGACAGGGTGCCGGTCTGTGGGTTGAAAGGCCTGATGTAGAGCGGCCGTCGATTCGCGGTCGTTTACATTCCCCCTCAATGAGTGATACTCGTCGCACGTTTACCTCCGAGGGAACCTGCATGCCGGTTCACGTCGTCGACACCCTGAGTACCGTCGCGCCTGCCCAATGGGATGCGCTTGTACCGGGCAATCAGCCGTTTCTGCGCCACGCCTTTCTGACCTCGCTGGAGGACAGCGGGAGCCTCGGGCCGCGCTCCGGGTGGCGTCCCGAACACGTGCTGCATTACGAAAACGAACAACTGGTGGCTGCGCTTCCGGCCTATCGAAAATGGCATTCCTACGGCGAATACGTGTTCGACCACGCGTGGGCCGACGCCTGCCGCCGCGCCGGTATCGCGTACTACCCCAAGCTGCTGGTGGCGGTGCCGTTCAGTCCGGTGGGCGGCTCGCGCATTCTGTCTGCGACCCCGCAGGGCGCCTCGGAGCTGGTGAGCGAGCTGCCGGCGTATTTGCAGAGCGAAGGTCTGTCGAGCGCGCACATCAACTTCACCGATCCAGCCGCCGACGCGGTGCTTGAAACCCAGGCGGGCTGGCTGTCGCGCATCGGCTGCCAGTTCCATTGGCACAACCGTGGCTATCGGGATTTTCAGGATTTTCTGGACGCGCTGAGTTCGCGCAAACGCAAGCAGATGCGCAAGGAACGCGAGCAAGTTGCAGGTCAGGGCATCGCCTTCGAATGGCTTGAAGGTTCGCAGATGACCGAGATTCTGTGGGACTTCGTGTACGCCTGCTATTCCAATACCTATGAGATACGTGGGCAGGCGCCGTACCTGACGCGCGAATTCTTCAGCCTGCTGGCCGAGCGCATGCCCGAGTCGATCCGCGTGGTGCTGGCGCTGCAGGGCTCACGCCCGGTGGCCATGGCCTTCAGTCTGATCGGCGGCGACAGCTTTTATGGGCGTTATTGGGGCTGTCTGGCCGAGTTCGACCGCCTGCACTTCGAGACCTGTTTCTATCAAGGGATGGACTACGCGATTGCCAACGGACTGCAACGCTTCGATGCAGGTGCCCAAGGCGAGCACAAACTGATCCGCGGCTTCGAACCGCAGATCACCCGGTCATGGCACTACCTGATGCACCCCGGCCTGAAAGACGCCGTGAGCGATTTTCTGGAGCAGGAGCGGGTGGGCGTGATGGCGTATGCCGAGGAAGCGCGGGCCGCGTTGCCTTATCGGCAGGTTTGAGTCCCCGTGGGAGGCGGCTTGCCGGCGATGGCGTCAGTTCAGTCACTGACAGGTCGCTTCAGAAAAAGCATCGCCGGCAAGCCGCCTCCCACAGTCCGTGGTCGCAGCAAGACTCGGGTATAACTCGGAGCACAAGCATGGGCATGATCGGCTTGCTTGAGATCACGCTGATCGTTCCTACGCTCCGCGTGGGAATGCCGCTCAGGACGCTCCGCGTCCGCTCTCGAATGTGGCGCAGATGCGTGGACAAGCTCTAGCGTTATCCACGTCATGCGCTCGGCTCACTGAGTCCTCAGTCTGTGCCGCGTCACATTCAGCGCAGAATCAATCCACCCCCACAAATCCACCCGTCTGGTGCTGCCACAGGCGTGCATACAGCCCGCCATGGGCCAGCAGTTCGGCGTGGGTGCCGGTCTCTGCGATCTGGCCTTTTTCCAGCACTACCAGCCGGTCCATGCGTGCGATGGTCGAGAGGCGATGGGCGATGGCGATGACGGTCTTGCCTTCCATCAGGGTTTCCAGGCTTTCCTGAATCGCCGCTTCGACTTCCGAATCCAGCGCCGAGGTGGCTTCGTCCATGATCAGAATCGGCGCATCCTTGAGCAGCACGCGAGTGATCGCGATGCGCTGGCGCTGACCACCGGACAGCTTGACCCCACGCTCGCCCACATGAGCGTCAAAACCGGTGCGGCCTTCGGAGTCCGACAGCAACGGGATGAACTCATCGGCACGCGCCTTGCGGATGGCTTCCCACAATTGCTCATCCGTCGCGCCCGGATTGCCATACAGCAGATTGTCGCGGATCGAGCGGTGCAGAAGCGACGTATCCTGGGTGATCATGCCGATCTGTGCACGCAGGCTTTCCTGAGTGACATCGGCCACGTCCTGCCCGTCGATCAGGATTCTGCCGCCCTGCACGTCGTACATGCGCAGCAACAGGTTCACCAGCGTTGACTTGCCCGCGCCGGAAGGCCCGATCAGGCCAATCTTCTCACCCGGTCTGATGTCCAGATTCAGGTTGTGAATGATCCCGTTGCCATTGCCGTAGTGGAAATCGACGCCATCGAATTTCACGCCGCCATTGGCAATCTTCAGTGGCTGCGCGGTTGGCTTGTCGTTGATCGAGACCGGTTGCGAGATGCTTTCCAGGCCATCCTGCACGGTGCCGATGTTCTCGAAGATGCCGTTGACCACCCACATGATCCAGCCGGACATGTTGACGATCCGAATCACCAGGCCGGTGGCCAGTGCGATGGCGCCTACCGAAATCATCGACTGGGTCCACAGCCACAGCGCAAGGCCTGTGGTGGTGACGATCAGGATGCCGTTCATCGTGGTGATGGTGGTGTCCATCGAGGTCACGACGCGACCGGCCAACTGACTTTTCACCGTGTGATCGCGCATGGCCTCGCGAGCGTATTGCTGCTCGAAGTTGGTGTGGGCGAACAGCTTGAGGGTGGTGATGTTGGTGTAACCGTCGACAATCCGGCCCATGAGTTTGGAGCGTGCGTCCGACGAGTCCACCGAGCGCTGTTTGACCCTGGGCACGAAGTACATCAGCGCCAGAATGAACGCGAGAATCCAGCTGCCCAGCGGGATCATCAGCCGCCAGTCGGCTTCGGCGAACAGCACCATCGCGCTGATCGCATAGATCAACACATGCCAGAGCGCATCCACCGATTGCACCGCCGAGTCACGCAGCGAGTTGCCGGTCTGCATGATGCGCTGGGCGATACGCCCGGCGAAATCGTTCTGGAAGAAGTTAACGCTCTGCTTGAGCACGTAGCTGTGGTTCTGCCAGCGAATCAGGTTGGTCATGCCGGGGCTGATGGTCTGGTGCACCAGCAGGTCGTGCAGGCCGACGAAGATCGGGCGCAGCAGCAGGGTCACCACCACCATCCAGATCAGTTCCGGGCCGTGAAGACTGAAGAAGTCCCTGGGCTCGGTGGTCTGGGCCAGGTCGATGATGCGGCTGAGGTAACTGAACAGCGCCACTTCGATCAGTGCGCCGATCAGACCCACCACCAGCAGGGCCGTGAACGTCGGCCAGACCTGACGCAGGTAGTAGATGTAAAACGCGAAAACGGTATTGGGCGGGGCGGCGGTGGGGGCGTCTTTGAAGATATCGATCAGCTTTTCAAAACGACGATAAAGCATTGGCTATCACACCCACTTGGCGTGGGTTCTCCCTTGATAAATAGAAGCGCTCCCGTCCGGACCGCGTGCAGCCCAGGGCCTCACGCGGTGCAGATTCCTGTCAGTCGACGCGCTTGGCGGACTTGATCAGGATCGGGTCGTTTGGCACGTTCTGCATGCCTTTCTGGTTGCCGGTCTGGACGTTGACGATCTGGTCGACCACATCCATGCCTTTGACAACCTTGCCGAACACCGCGTAGCCGTAGTCACGCGTGCCGTTGTCGAGCATGGCATTGTCATTGGTGTTGATGAAGAACTGACTGGTGGCCGAGTTCACGTTTGAAGTCCGTGCCATGGCAATGGTGCCACGCACGTTATGCAGCCCGTTCTGGGCTTCGTTCTTGATCGGGTCCTTGGTCGGCTTCTGATTCATTTGCTGAGTAAAGCCGCCGCCCTGAACCATGAAGCCCGGAATCACACGGTGAAAAATGGTGTTGCTGTAGAAGCCGCTGTCGACGTAGCCCAGGAAGTTCTGGGTGCTGATCGGTGCCTTGGCGTCTGCAAGTTCAATCTCGATGTCGCCGAAACTGGTGTTGAGCACCACGTGAGTCGGCTTGTCCGGCGCTGCCATCAGGTTGGCGGCGAACAGTACGGAGCAGGCGGCAAGAGCGATTTTTTTCAACATAGAGCAACAGGTCCTTCATTCAATTGAGATATCGACTGTGGCTGGCAAGGTAACCACGTTTGGCTTTTTTTGCCCAGCGTGATCGACCCAGAGTGATCGAAAGGATCGCCCGCGTGCGATGACCTGCGTGTGGTTTCTCAGACCTTGCTGGCACCGATGAATTCCAGCAGCGTGCGATTGAACTGCCCGGGCTGGTCCAGCGGAGTGGCGTGGCGCGAATCCTTGATGACCACCAGCCGGGCATTCGCAATGCGTTTGACGTACGCTTCCTTGAGCGACACCGGAGTGTAGTCGTGATCGGCGGCAATGATCAGGGTCGGGCAGGTGATGCGCTCCAGCTTGTGCTCCACGCCCCAGCCGACAATGGCATCGAAGCTGGCGAGATAGGCGCGTTTGTCGTTACGGCCCCAGCGTTCGGCCATCTTGCGTCGCAGTTCTGCCTGTTCCGTTTTGGGGAACAGCAGCTTGCCAAGCGCCTTGCCCATCGCTTCCATGCTGACCAGACGCGACAGCGTCCAGCGCCGCGCCCATTGCCAGACATCACCCGGGCCTCTGATCTTGACCTGTGGCGCGCTGTTGACGATACACAGGCTCTTGAGCAGATGCGGATGATCGACTGCCAGCTGGAAACCGATCATCCCGCCCATCGACAGGCCGACCACATGCACCGGCCCCAGCCGCAGGTGTTCGATCAACGCTTCAACGTCGTCGCTCATGCCCTGGATGCTGTAGCGTTCGTGGGGCTTGTCGGAGCGGCCGTGGCCGCGCATGTCCATGACGATGACGCGGTACTGCGTGGCCAGTGTCGGGATCTGGTATTCCCAGTCCTGACAACTCGAGCCCAGGCCGTGCAACAGCAGGACCGGATCGCCCTGACCGTACTCTTCGTAGTGCAGTGAACAGTCGTCATGCTCGAAGAACGCCATGTGCCTACTCCGTGTCAGGCTTGCAAGGGTGCCGCAAATGCCGCGGTCAGCGGCGCTGTGTCGAACGTGCGAATCAGGTCGATCAGAATCTGTGTCGCCGGGCCCAGCGGTTTGTCTTTGCTGGAGTAAAGATAGAACGACGGGTTGCGACTGCCACCCCGATCCAGCGGCAATACCTTCAGCACGCCGTCCTTGAGTTCACGTTCGATCAGGTGGCGTGGCAGCCAGGCAAAGCCCAGTCCGCTGCTGACAAAGGTTGCCGCCGTGGCGAGACTGCTGACCGTCCAGCGCTGCTCCGCACCGAGCCAGCCGACATCGCGGGGTTGCTGACGGCCCGAGTCACGGATCACCACCTGCAGCTGGCTTTCCAGATCCTGAAACGTCAGCTCGCGGTTGGCCTGATGCAAGGCATGCTCGGGATGGGCAACGGCGACGAATTCGACGGTGCTCATTTCTGCGCCTAGATAGCCGGGAATGCTCAGACCACTGATGGCCAGGTCTGCCACGCCTTCGAGCAGCACTTCCTCGACGCCTGACAGCACCTCTTCACGCAACCGAATCCGGCAGCCTCGGCTTTGCGGAATGAACGCGGTCAGCGCGCGTACCAGACGTGCCGACGGGTAGGCGGCATCGATCACCAGCCGCACCTCGGCCTCCCAGCCCTGTTCCATGTGATGGGCGAGGTCTTCCAATTGACTGGCCTGTTTGACCAACTGACGTGAGCGCCGCAATAGCACGCCGCCCGCTTCGGTCAGCACGGCCTTGCGACCATCGATACGCAGCAGAGGAACGCCCAGTTGATCCTGCATGCGGGCCACGGTGTAGCTGACTGACGATTGCGAGCGATGCAGGGCTTCGGCGGCCTGGGCAAAACCGCCGTGATCGACCACTGCCTGCAGGGTGCGCCATTGGTCGAGCGTCACGCGGGGCGCTTTCATGCTGTAATTCCTCTTTTCTTTGTTGTCCGTTGTTCTACTCTGACAACCCCGTTCCGGAGACTGCCCAATGAAACGAGTGTGTTGTGTGTTGCTGGCCCTGCTGCCACTGACGGCCTTTGCCTATCCCATTGAAGTGGAAAAGCAGTACCAGGGCGTGAAGATCGATTACGTTACCCACGACGTCGACCAGGACATCGGTTCCATCTCGGTGAGCAACTTCGGCGATGTAGACGCCAAGTGCGCAGTCGTATTCGTCAACGGTCCCGAGGCACCCCGTACGCGACGCGTTCAGATTGGCGCAGGCAAGCGCGTGGAGGTGACGGCCAAGTTCACGCGCAGCATTATCAAGCTGCGCATCAAGCTCGATTGCCAGCCCGCGTGAGCAGGGTGAGAGTAGAGCGCCGTCGTGCATAAAACAAATTTATAGATGGGTTGAAGCAGTTTTTTGCGCTTTTTCATCGATAACGTCACCTTTAACCTCGGCTCCGTCGAATACTTATCTTGTTCAATGGAGCTTCAGCCATGTCCCGCCTACTTGTCATCGAAAGCAGCGCCCGCCAGCAGGATTCGGTTTCGCGTCAGTTGACGCAGCAGTTCCTCAGCCAGTGGCAGTCTGCGCACCCGAATGATCAAGTCACGGTCCGCGACCTGGCCGTCAATCCCGTGCCGCACCTGGACGCCACGCTGCTGGGCGGCTGGATGAAGCCCGCCGATCAGCGCAGCGAGACCGAACAGGCCGCGCTGGAACGCTCCAATACCCTTACCGATGAACTGATTGCCGCCGACGTGCTGGTGCTGGGTGCGCCGATGTACAACTTCGCCATCCCCAGCACGCTCAAGGCCTGGTTCGACCACGTCCTGCGCGCCGGTGTGACCTTCAAATACACCGAAACCGGCCCGCAAGGCCTGCTGACCGGCAAGCGCGCTTTCGTCCTCACCGCTCGCGGCGGCATTTACACCGGCAGTGCGCTGGATCACCAGGAACCCTACGTACGCCAAGTGCTGGCGTTCGTGGGGATTCATGACGTCACCTTCATTCATGCCGAAGGCCTGAACATGGGCGGTGATTTTGTGGAGAAGGGGATGAACCAGGCGCTTGCGAAACTGGCTCAGGTGGCGTGATCAGTCATCAGGCTTAGAAAAGCGGGATCAGACGTGCTGCCCGCCATTGACGTGAATCTCCGCGCCGTTCACGTAGGACGCGCCACTGGTGCAGAGGAAGTAGATCAGGGACGCGACTTCCTCGGGTTTGCCCAGTCGGTGCATGGGCACCAGACGTTCGACGATTTCGGCCGTGCCCGGCGACAGGATGGACGTGTCGATCTCGCCCGGTGCTATCGCGTTGACCCTCACCCCGTGCGGCCCGAAGTCATACGCCATCTCTCTCGTCAGGGCCGAGAGCGCGGCTTTGGAGGTGGAATACGCCACGCCCGCAAAGGGATGCACTTTGGAACCCGCGATCGAGGTGACGTTGATGATGCTGCCCTTGGCGGCCTTGAGTTCGTCGAACAGACCGCGTGCCAGTAGCGCCGTGGAAAACAGGTTGACGTTGAAGACCTTTATCCAGGTGCTGTAATCGGACTCCAGTACCCCCATGCGCGCGCCCTCGGGACCTTTTGGCGAAACGCCCGCATTGTTGACCAGCGCATCCAGGCGACCACCCAGCTTTTCCTTGATAGCCGCCATGTTCGCAACGACGCTATCGATGTCTTCCAGGTCAAGGTGGATATGATTGAGCAGGCCTTCCGCCCACGGGCATTCAGCCACCCAGTTCTGTCGGGAGGCCGTAAACACTTGCCATCCCGCTGCGTTGAAATGCTTGACCGTGGCATGGCCGATACCGCGGCTGGCGCCAGTCAGCAGGAGTGTCTTCTTCTCGCTCATGAACGCATTCCGCTTCTTGAAGGGTGATGCATCGTCTTTTTTGGCATGCCCGTCTGTCAAGGCTGCTGTTGAACTGTCACATTCCTCATCTCACATCAGAAAGGAGCCAGTCATGTTCGAGAAGGGGCATTGGTATAACGAGCCGGCACAGTGGCAGGTACGTGATGAAAGACTGAGCGTAACCACTGATCCTGCCACCGACTTCTGGCGGGAAACCCACTACGGCTTTTGTCGCGACAGCGGCCATTTCCTTGGCGTACCCGTCATCGGCGCGTTCACCGCTCAAGTCCACGTGCAGGGCAACTTCAAGACGCTATACGACCAGGCCGGGCTGATGGTCCGAATCGACGAGCGCAACTGGATGAAAACCGGCGTCGAAGTCAGCGACGGCGCGCTCATGCTGGGCAGCGTACTGACCCGTGGCCAGTCGGACTGGGCGACCGGTTCATTCGAAGAATCGACATCCGGCCTGTGGCTGCGTGTGACAGTGGCCGAAGGCGTGATGCGGATCCAGCACTCCGTGGATGGCGTGCGCTGGCCATTGCTGCGACTGGCACCGTTTCCAGTGGGCGAGTGTTTGGTAGGCCCAATGTGCTGCAGCCCGGAACGGGGCGGGCTGGAGGTGGTGTTTTCCGGGTTTGAGGTGAGGCCTGCGCTGGGGAAGGGGTTGCATGATTTGACGTAAGAGAGCGTTAACCCAGCGGCCTGAAGCTCAGGATTTGATCGACCGATACCATTCTGCATAAGGCGTGTTATCTACTTTATGCCGGTTGTAGTCCGGTGCGCCATCTTGCCACCAGACCGGTCCGCGTTCCCCCAGCGCCACCTTGGCCGTATCAACATTTGCTCTGGCCTGCTTGAGCTGGGCAGAGTCTTGAGTGACCTTCGCTGATTTCACTGTCCGACGCGCATCCATCAGTTCGTTCACCAAGCGCTGACGTTCCTCTTCGGTAAGTGAGGGATTCGAGCAGCGCCACAGTTGTTCTTTGACGACAAAGTAGCGTCCGTCAGGGGTGGTCGGGTTCATGCGCCAGCTCCGTTCATTGAGCAGGTTGTCGGCTGACACGGATATGCGTCAGCCCCAGCAGCTCGGCCTTGGCCAGAACCTCATCCGGCGTCGCGTCGGCGTTGGGCATCATCAGGCTGTTTTCGGCGTCGCCGAAGTGCAGCTCAAGAAGGTGGAGCGCCGCTTCGTGGGCCTGGAGTTCAGGCTGGTCGAGTTCCAGCGAGTGGGTGCGGGGTTCGTCTTTGAATTGGTAGTCGAGAAGGTAAGCAGGCATGACAGAGGCCTCGGCACGGGAGAGGGGAGACAGATAATCCTGACTTGTCGGTGGGGTTGTAGTTCAGTACGTTGCCATCCTGCCACTCGTTTGCCCAACTGCCTGCGACCGCCTACTCACCACCCCCGCCCAACGCCACCCGCATATCCGCACCACTCGGCTGCTGATAAAGCCCCAAGCCAAACTCCGGCATCACCGCGATCAAATAATCAAAAATATCCCCCTGAATCCGCTCGTAATCCACCCACACCGTCGTGCGTGTGAAGCAGTAGATCTCCAGTGGAATACCCTGTGATGTGGCTTCCAGTTGCCGGACCATGCAGGTCATGCCGGGGTTTATCTCGGCGTGGCTTTTCAGATAGGCGAGGGCGTAGGCGCGGAAGGTGCCGATGTTGGTCATGCGGCGGCGGTTGGATGAGAGTTCGGCAACATTGCCCTGGGCCTGGTTCCAGGCGCGCAGCTCGGCCTGTTTACGGCCGATGTAGTCGGTCAGCAGGTGCACCTGCATCAGCCGTTGTTCTTCATCGTCGCGCACAAAGCGCACGGCACTGGCGTCGATGAACAGGCTGCGTTTGATGCGTCGGCCACCTGACTGCTGCATGCCGCGCCAGTTGCGGAACGACTCGGACATCAAGCGCCAGGTCGGGATGGAGACGATGGTCTTGTCGAAGTTCTGCACCTTGACCGTGTGCAGGGTGATGTCGACCACGTCGCCATCGGCACCGACCTGCGGCATCTCGATCCAGTCGCCGACGCGCAGCATGTCGTTGCTGGTCAGTTGCACGCTGGCCACGAAGGACAGCAGAGTGTCCTTGTAGACCAACAGAATGACCGCCGACATGGCGCCCAGGCCGGACAGCAGCAACAACGGTGAACGGTCAATCAGGGTGGCGACAATGATGATGGCGGCGAAGATGTAGAGGATCATTTTCGCCAGTTGCACGTAGCCCTTGATGGAGCGGGTGCGGGCGTGTTCGGTGCGGGCGTAGATGTCCAGCAGGGCATTGAGCAGTGTGCCGATGGTCAGGGTCATGAACAGGATGGTGAAGGCCAGGGCGATGTTGGCGATCACGCCTTTGCCGGTTGCGCTCAGGCCGGGGACAAGGTTCAGGCCGAACTGGATGACCACCGACGGCACGATCTGCGCCAGTCGATGGAAAACCTTGTTGTGGCGGAAGTCGTTGAGCCAGTGCAGGGCAGGCTGTCGGCCCAGCATCTTCATCGCATAGAGAATCAGAAAGCGCGCCACGCGGCCGAGTACCAGCGCGGTGGTCAGCAGCAGGAACAGCGCCAGACCGGTACGCACCCAAGGATGGTGATCGAGCATGCCCCAGAGTTCCTGGGTTCTGAGCCAGAGCGATTCAATGTCCATACACTTTCAGATACCGTGAACGAAGAGGGGCCGCGATTAAAGCATTAACGGAGGTCGGGCGGGCAGGGGTCGGCAAATGAAGAAACATCACCCCCGCGATATGACGCTAACCATCAAAAAAATCTCAAGTAGACTCGCGGCATTATCAAACAGGATGCACCTCATGCTGATATCGAAACCTCAACTCGCCGGTTCATCGCGTGCGCTGTGGGCGTTGGCGATGTTGTCCGGGCTGATGCTGTCGACACTGGCCAGCGCTGCCGAGACGCAGAAGACTTATGGCGAGATGGACGCGGCGGCGTTCGACAAGGCTGCCCGCAAGACCTACGCCTTGCAGGACTTTTCCGACCAGTACCGCGCCACGGTGGAAGTTGCAGCGACGGACGAGACCTTTCGGCCCGGTGTGATCAACGTCTACGGCAAGGACAGCGACAAGCCGCTGATCCGCGTGCAGTCCGATGAGCTGGTGCTGGACACCGATGCGAAGACCGGTAAGGTCAAAGCCAACGTGCAAGAGCTCCCGTATGGCGAGCAGAGCGTGCTGATCTACAAGGATTTCAACTTCGACGGCATCAAGGACCTGGCCTTGATGGACGGCCAGAACAGCTGCTATCACGGGCCGTCGTTTCAGGTGTTCCTCGGCACAGCGAATGGTTTCAAGCACAGTGATTCATTCACCCAGCTTGCGCAAAGCAACTGCGGAATGTTCGGCGTAGACGAGAAAAAACGCGAAATCAGCACCATGACCAAGAGCGGCTGCTGCTGGCACCAGATGGCGACGTACAGCATTCGTAACGGAGAGCCGTTTCTGGAGACCGAGACGGTCATCGATCATACGGGCGGCTCGGGTCTGCCGACGGAGACGGTCGGCGTGAACAAGAATGGCAAGATGGTACGCACCACCAGCCTTGTATGGGATGAGGATGATCAGCGTGAGATTCTGCTGTCGTTCAAGCTGGCACCGTCCGGCAAGCGCGTCGTCCTGTTCCGCTCAGGGGCTGGCGGGTCGGTTTTCTACGCTGCAGTAGATGCGAAGAATCAGGTCGGGCTGCTTTATCCACAGGCGGACACCGAACGCTTTGAATACGACGCGGCAACTCATGCCCTGAGCTTTGTGCGCGGCGACACCACTTACCGCATTCTGGGCGACGCGAAAGGTGCGCCCAAGAGCATGCAGGTGGTGGCGCGTGGCAAGACTACTGAGCTGAAGCTGCTTGCCGAGCCCGCGAAGGGATCACTCGACAAGGTCGCTGAAGCCATCAAGGCCAGCGCCGGTTAACGCGTCAACCCCGATACCTGATCGCCTCCACAAACGCCGTGAATGCGGGGGATGCCTGGCGGCGATTGGGGTAATACAGGTGAAAACCTTCGAAGTACGGACTCCAGTCGGTGAGCACTTCCTTGAGGCGTCCGCTGGCCAGATGCGGCTTGGCGAGAAAGTCCGGCACATAGGCCAGGCCGACGCCGTCGAGCACCGCGTTCATCACGTGGATCATGCTGTTGGAGGTGAACTGGCCGTTGACCCGCGTGTTCAGCTTGCGACCGTCCTTTTCGAATTCCCACGCATAACAGTTGCCATTCGGTGAGTGGCGGATGTTGATGCAGGTGTGTTGCGTCAGGTCCTGAGGCAGCAGCGGCGCAGTATGCTTTTCGAAGTACTCGGGTGTGCCGACAACGGACAGACGCCAGTCCGGGCCGAGGCGCACGGCGATCATGTCCTTGCTGATCGATTCGCCCAGACGTATTCCCGCATCGAAACGCTCGCTGACGATGTTGGTGAAGCCGTAATCGATGCAGACCTCGACCTGAATGTCGGGGTATTGCGCCAGAAAACCCGCCAGCATCGGGCGGATGATGTTTTCGGCGGCGTCATCGGAGCAGGTCACGCGGATCGTGCCGGCCGGTTTGTCGCGCATCTCGCCCAGTACTGCCACTTCCGTTGCGATCTGATCCAGCAGCGGCCCGATGGTGTTCATCAGTTTTTCGCCCGCTTCGGTCGGCGCCACGTTACGCGTGGTGCGAGCCAGCAGGCGCACGCCCATTTTTTCTTCAAGCCCACGAATGGTATGGCTCAAGGCTGACGCCGTGACACCAAGCTTTACGGCGGCCTTGGTAAAACTCTGATCCCGCGCGACGGCGAGGAAGGCTTGCAGGTCATTCAGTCTGGGTGTGCTCATTGCTGAGTTTCTCTCACAATCGCATGGAAATTGCGGCGCCTAATCATCCTAATACCTTTGCCCTAACCTGTGCTTCACATTTTTACAGTCGTCAGGCTCAGCGTCGTGACGGCATCGTTCAAGCAGGTCAGGGGTACATGAAAACATTTGAATCAACCATAGAGCACAACGCGGCTGCGGCCCATCCGCCCGCGTGGGGCGCGGTCTTTTCGATGGCGCTGTGCGTGGTCGTGCTGATTGCCTCGGAGTTCATGCCGGTCAGCCTGCTGACACCCATCGCGCGGGACCTTGGCATCAGCCAGGGGCAGGCGGGCCAGGCGATTTCCATTTCCGGTTTCTTCGCGGTACTCACCAGTTTGCTCAATACGCCGCTGACCGGGCGCTTTGATCGCAAAAAGGTGTTGCTGAGTTTCAGTTTCCTGCTGCTGTTATCGGGCATGACGGTGACGTTCGCGCCCAACGGTGTGGTGTTCATGACCGGTCGTGCCTTGCTGGGTGTCTCCATCGGTGGCTTCTGGTCGATGTCGACGGCCACAGTCATGCGTCTGGTGCCGAAGGATTCGGTCGCCAAGGGGCTGGCGCTGATCAATGGCGGTAATGCGTTGGCCGCAACCGTCGCCGCGCCGCTGGGCAGTTTTCTGGGTCAGTACATCGGTTGGCGTGGCGCGTTCTTCCTGGTGATCCCGCTCGCAGTGCTGGCCTTCGCCTGGCAATGGTTGAGCCTCCCGGCGATGAGCAGCCCGCAGAACACCCGGGCGACCAATCCTTTCAAGTTGCTGCGCAATTCGCAGGTGGCCATCGGCATGCTCGCGATCATGTTGCTGTTCATGGGCCAGTTCGCGGTCTTCACCTACTTGCGGCCGTTTCTCGAAAGCATCACCGGCGTGAGTGTGACCACGTTGTCGCTGATGTTGCTGCTGCTGGGCCTCTGCGGTCTGGCAGGGACCTGGATGATCGGAGGACTGCTGCAAAAACGCATCTATGCCTACCTGATCGCAATCCCGCTGGCGATGGCCGTGCTGGCTGCTGTGTTGATTGCGCTGGGGCATTCGCCTGTGGCCGTTGCCGTCGTGCTCGGTGTATGGGGGCTGGTGGCCACGCCTGCGCCGGTGGCCTGGGGCCTGTGGCTCAGCCGCACGCTGCCCGACGACGCTGAAGCCGGTGGCGGGCTGATGGTCGCGACCATTCAGATGGCGATCACCGTGGGTGCCGGCTTGGGCGGTGAGTTGTTCGACCACCTGGGTTGGTGGAGCCCCTTTGTGTTTGGCGCCGTGGTGTTGCTCGGTTCGGCAGTCTTTGCCCATGCCGCGATGCGCCACGCTCGATTCAGTGAATGAAGCAATAAAAAACTTTTGTTGATCACTCGATTCAGGAAGACCGCGATGAAGAGATTTCTATTAATGCTTGGGCTTTTAGTGGGCTCATATTCGGCAGTGGGAGCAGACATGTCCAACGGTGCAGACAACTTCTACAAGAGCGATAAGCTCATTCAGCAGAGGGTCACGTTCAACAACCAGTACAAAATGAGAGTGGCCGGAAATCTGTTCATTCCCAAAGGCTGGGACCCCGACAACAAGGCCCCGGCGATTATCGTCGGTCATCCGATGGGCGCGGTGAAAGAGCAGAGTTCCAATCTGTATGCACAGAAGCTGGCCGAACAGGGTTTTGTGACGCTGTCTCTGGACTTGTCCTTCTGGGGCGAAAGTGAAGGCCGGCCACGCAATGCCGTATCACCGGACATCTACGCCGAAGACTTCAGCGCGGCAGTGGATTTCCTCGGCACCCAGACCTTCGTCGACAAGAACCGTATCGGCGTCCTGGGCATCTGTGGCAGCGGCAGTTTTGTGATCAGCGCGGCGAAGATCGACCCGCGCATGAAAGCCATTGCCACTGTCAGCATGTATGACATGGGCGCTGCCAACCGTAACGGGCTCAAGCACTCGCAGACGCTGGAGCAGAGAAAGAAAATCATTGCCGAAGCGGCGGCTCAGCGCGACGTGGAATTTGCAGGCGGCGAGACCAGGTACACAAGCGGTACGGTGCACGAGATCACTGAAAAATCGCACCCGATCGAGCGTGAGTTCTACGACTTCTACCGCACGCCGCGTGGCGAGTTCACGCCTGAAGGCCAGTCGCCCAAGCTGACCACACACCCGACGCTGACCAGCAACGTCAAGTTCATGAACTTCTACCCGTTCAATGACATTGCCTCGATCTCGCCGCGTCCGATGCTGTTCATCGCAGGCTCAGAGGCGCACTCGCTCGAGTTCAGCGAAGAGGCGTACAAGCTGGCCGGTGAACCCAAGCAACTGGTGATTGTGCCGGGTGCCGGTCACGTGGATCTGTACGATCGGGTCAAGCTGATCCCGTTCGACAAGCTGACCGAGTTTTTCAAGAAGAATCTGAAGTAACAGGCTCGATGCACAGAAAAAGCCCTGCCGAGAAGCAGGGCTTTTTGCGTTCAGTCCTTGATCAGTTCGAACCTGACGTTCAACGGCCCCGGCTGGCGGATCAGGTCCAGATCCGATTCGAGCGTGCCAAGCTTGATCAGCCCTGGCGAATACTTGAAGCCCTTGTGGAAGATCGCGATGTTGCCCCAGGGCGCGTAATAGGCGAAGTCCTTTGCGGCAGGCGTGTAGCCGGACGGTGCGCCTTCGGTGGTCAGCTTGCGTGACAGCGTGCTGATCTTCTCGGTCGAGGCGTAATCCTCCAACGCCAGGTCGAGGGGCAAGAGGGCAACGAAGTCTCTTGACGTCTGATTGTCTTCAAGCTGGAACGTCAGGGTCTTGCCATTGGCGAGCATTGCAATGCGCATGGGGTGTTCTCGGGTGGTGTTTTGGCTTGTCTGGGCATGGGCCGGATGCGGCATCAGCGCAGGTAGCGCGCTGATACACAGCAGAGCAGACAGCAGTTTCTCAGAGCAGCGAGTACGCAGTATTTTTCGGGGCATGGGGTGCAGGCCTGTAACGACTGAAGCGTGAATAACGGGTGGCGCCAAGCATAGGTCACTCGTCGTCGTTCATTACCCGGCTGGCCTTGCATGTGGATATGAGCGTTGCTCAGTAATCGGCCTACGCCCGGCCCTCATCGTCATATAAAAGTCTTACTGCAACTAACGGACTGTGGTAGCGCCTCGACCTGCCGTTCTCCGCTGTGGACAGCCCCGTCCGCAACCGGCTATGGTCGCGCCCTTCAAAAAAGGGGCGAGCATGGGCTATCTACTTTTCGTGACGCTGATCCAGGCGTTTTCCTTCAGCCTGATCGGTGTCTATCTGGCAGGCCATGTCGACAGTTATTTCGCGGTGCTGATCCGCGTCGTGCTGGCGGGGCTGGTATTCATTCCGCTGACCCGCTGGCGTCAGGTCGAACCGGCGTTCATGCGTGGCATGCTGCTCATCGGTGCGCTGCAGTTCGGCATCACGTACGTCTGCCTGTACCTGAGCTTCAAGGTGCTGACGGTGCCGGAAGTGTTGCTGTTCACCATCCTCACGCCCCTGCACGTGACGCTGATCGAAGACGCCTTGAACCGGCGCTTCAATCCATGGGCCTTGCTGGCCGCGCTGGTTGCCGTGCTGGGGGCTGGCGTCATCCGCTACGACGGTCTGGACGGCAACTTCCTCGGCGGCTTCCTGCTGCTGCAACTGGCCAACTTCACCTACGCCGCCGGGCAGGTGCTGTACCGGCGTTTAGTAGTGCGCTACCCCAGCGACCTGCCGCACTATCGCCGCTTCGGCTATTTCTATCTCGGCGCGCTGGCCGTGGTGCTGCCTGCATTCCTGGCGTTCGGCAACCCGCAACGTTTGCCTGAAGACCCGACCCAATGGAGCGTGCTGCTGTTCCTTGGACTGTGTTCGACTGCGCTGGGCATGTACTGGTGGAACAAGGGCGCCTGCATGGTTTCCGGTGCGACGCTGGCGGTGTTCAACGTCTTGCACGTGCCGGTCGGTCTGCTGATCAACCTGCTGATCTGGAACCAGCACGAGCCGTTGAGCCGGTTGTTGATTGGCGGTGTGCTGATTCTGGTGTCACTGTGGATCAGTCGGTTGGGTTCGCAGCGGGAATCACCGGTCGTTTCCAGGGGTCAATGAGGCGTCTCAACCCAACGGCGCTTTCAGACTGGCTCTGAGCCCGCCAACCGTCCGGTTCTGCAGGTTGACGCCGCCATCCAGCAACAGCGCAACCTTCTGCACGATAGCCAGCCCAAGCCCCACGCCCTGATCGCTGCCACGGCTGTAGAAGGGTTCGAACAAGCGCTCACGTTCCTGCTCATCAATGCCGGGACCCTGATCGTCGACCGTCAATTCAAAGTGATGGGCTGTAAACGACAGGCCCACCGTAATCTGCCCGCCTGCGGGCGAGAAGTTGACGGCATTGGTGATGAGGTTGTGCAGTGCGATGTCGAGGGCGGAGAAATCCACGTTCACCTCGCGCGCGGCTTCGCTGCAGTCGAAAGACAATTCCAGACCCTTGTTCAGCACCCACGGGGTCAACTGAACCAGGCTGTCGCGCACCGCACTCACCAGTTCAACGGGAGATCTGCCTGCCCTTGAAGACTCAGGCTCCAGCCGCGCGATGGTCAGCAACTGATTGACCAGCCGCGTGGTGCGATCAACGCCGATGATCAGATAGCCCAGCGATTCTTTGCGCTGTTCTTCGTTGTGCGCTTCCAGCACATTCTGCGCATGCACCCTGAGCACCGCGAGCGGCGTACGCATCTCGTGAGCAGCGTCGGCGATGAAGCGGCGCTCGCGTTTGAGCAGCTCCTGAATTTGCCCCAGCATCCGGTTCAACGCCGCTTGCATGGGTTCCAGTTCACTCGGCAACGGTGCCAGATCAAGGGGTTGCAGCGACCCGGCATGACGACCCCTGAGCGTACGGGCAAAGTTCGCCAATGGCCGAAGGCCCCAGCCGATGGCCAGCCAGATGGCAAGCACCAGCAGCAGGCTGCCGATCAGGTTGGGCAGCACGGTGTGACGAACGATCCGGTTGACCAGGTCCGAGCGCACGTCGTCACGCTCACCCACCCAGATGCGCAGACCGTTATGGGCATCATTGAGCACGAAGGCTCGCCAGTGGTGTTGGTTCAGGTCGGGAAAGTCGCTGAAACCGGCCCTGTCCGGCGGGTGGGTAAAGGTCGGAGCGCTGGCGGTGCGCACCAGTGAGCGGCCGTCCTTGTCCCAGACCTGAAAGGCGATCTTGCTTTCGTAAGGATGGCCGTCGATGCGCGGTTCGGCCTGGGCCAGCGCCAGATTGAAGGCTTCGTAGAGTTGGGCGTGTTCCTTGCGCTCCAGCGGCATGCGCATGATGCCTTCCAGCAATCGCGCGTTCTGCGCCAGTTGCGCGTCGTAGATCTCGGCGATTTCGTGATTGCTGTCATGCACGTTGAACAACGTCAGGACCAGCAGACCTGCCAGCAGCAGGCCGATGATGAGCGTCAGGGTACGGCGGCGGATCGACTTCAAGAACGTTCCTCCACCAGATAACCGACGCCACGGATTGTGCGGATCAGGTCGCTGGAGAACTTCTTGCGCAAGTGATGGATATGCACTTCAAGAGTGTTGCTCTCGGCCCCTTCGTTCCAGCCGTAAAGCAACTGCATCAATCGCTCGCGGGTCATGACCCGGCCCGGTGGCGAGAGCAGTTCGTACAGCAACTGGTATTCCTTGGGCGTGAGGGCCACCGGTTCGTGGTGATAGCTGACCTGCTGGGTACCGGGGTCCAGACTGATGCCTGCATGCTCGATCAGCACCTTGGCGCGTCCGGCACTGCGACGCAGCAGGGCGCGTAGACGGGCCTTGAGTTCCGAGACGTCGAAAGGCTTGACCAGGTAATCGTCAGCGCCGGTGTCCAGCCCGGTGATGCGGTCTTCGGTGGAATCGCGTGCGGTCAGAATCATAACCGGCACCGCAGAGCCGCTGTGACGCAGCCGCCGCAACACCTCGAAACCGTCCAGCCTCGGCAGGCCGAGGTCGAGAATTGCGAGGTCAAATGTTTCACTGAGCAGTGCATGCAGCGCGCTGCTGCCGTCACGAATCCAGTCGACGGTATAGCCTTCACGGCTCAATGCCTGATGGATACCTTCGCCCAGGGCGGCGTCGTCTTCGATAAGCAGCAGGCGCATGGTCGCTCCGTCAGTCGAGCTTCTTGTTTACATCGACCAACAGGGTCTGGATGTCTTTTCTGCGTGAAGCGTCTGCCAGCTCACGTCCTGGGCGGGGTGGCGCTTTCAAGGCTTTGTTCAAGGCATCGCGGGCTTCGGCGTACTTGCCCTGACGGTACTGGTGATCGCCCCAGAAGTAGAGCGGGTCGATGCCGTCCGGGTTGATTTTCAGCGCCTTCTGCAACAATTCGCCGGCCTTGTCCGAATCACCGAAAGCCAGAGGCCAGCCCGGCACGCGATCGTAAAGCACAGCAAGGCTGGTGTAGGCCGAGCCCTGCAGGGCGGTAGGATCAATGCTCAGCGCCTTTTCCAGATCGGCCTTGGCCAGCTTGGCTTTTTCCAGTGCGCCCAGCCCCGGACCCTGGGCGCTGGCCCAACTGCTGTTGACGATCCCGGACCAGATCCAGGCCTCGGCTGCGGTCGGGCGGTCTTTGACGAAAGCGGTGGACTGGGTCGCCAGCTTTTCGAACGCCGCGACACGTTGATCCTTGGGCAGGTCGTACTGAATGCGCCTCCAGTCCTGCTGAATGGTATCCAGGCGTTTCTGGTCAGGTGCATCCAGTGCTGCCCACACGGGCAGGCTGATCAGGCCGACAAAGGCCAACACGATTCTTTTCATAAGGTCTGTTTCTCTTCCGGGTGAGTACTGCTCAGACGACGAATCAAGGGTAGGTGTTTACGCAGGCTGCGGTCGACCAACATGGGCAAAAGGCTGTTGAGGCGCACAAAAAAGCGCTCCGGCCAGCCCAGATACAGGTCTCGCCGGTCACCGGCAATGGCATGCACCACCGCTTGCGCCACGTACGCCGGATCATCGACACCGGATTTCAGCGCCTCGTTCAATGCCTGCGCCGCCGGGCTGTTCATCGTGGTGCGCGTGGCCCTTGGCGCAACGTACAGGACGCCGACATGTGTGTCTGCGAGCTCGCGGCGCAGCGCTTCAGAGAACCCGCGCAGGGCGAACTTGCTCGCGCAATAGGTCGCATAACCCGCGTGGCCGATGGAACCGTAGGTCGAGCCGACATTCACCACCATGGCCTGCCCGGCGCTCCTGAGCAGCGGCAACATCGCGCGGGTCAGCAGAATCGGTGCGTGCAGGTTGATCATCAGCATAGCGTTGATGTCGTCGGTCGAAAGCTGCTCCAGCATCGCAAAGTGATTGGCGCCTGCCGCATTGATCAGCAGGTTCACGCCTGCCGTTGCCTGCGCCCTTGCCACCACCTGTTTGCGGCCTTCTTCGCTGCACAGATCGGCTTCGACCCAGTGCAGGTTGTCGGGGTACGCGGCAAGCAGCGAGCGCAACGGCTGCCCGTTGCGCGACACCGCCAGCACCTGCGCGCCATGGCTGCACAGCGCCTCGGCAATCGCCAGGCCGATTCCGCCACTGGCACCGGTCAGCACGACGCGGGTATCAGACAGTCGCATAAGCGCTTTCCTTGTGTTCGTGTGCCAGCACGCCCGGCAACTCGCGGAACATGTCGGTGTAAAGGCGATAGACGATCTTCGAGGTGTGAATCACGGCCGCCTGATCCTGTGAATCGTCGAGGCGGTCCATCAGCGTGCGAAAGGTCTCCATGTGGCCGACGTCCAGACTGCCATGCGAGCTCAGGTAGCTGAACGCAGCGGCGGGCAGTTCCAGATGTTCGCGGATGCTGTCGGCGGCATGGGTGGCCAGCGCGATGCTGGTGCCTTCCAGTACGTTGACCATGCCGAACAGTCCGACCGGATTGCCGCGTGCGATCAGGTCGTAGAGGTAAGCGACCATCAGCTCGATGGGCGTGGCGGGCGATCCGTCACGCACGGCGTCCGCATTGCCACCGCAGGCGCGCAAGTCGTCGAGAATCCAGCGTTCGTGGCCGTATTCATCCTCGATGTACTCGCACACCGCTGCACGCAACCATTCGAGTCGGGAGGGCAGCCGGGCGCCGCAGGCCATCATCAGCGGCACGGTGTGGCGCACGTGGTAGTAGGCCTGGGACAGAAAGGCCCGGTAGCTCTCCAGGCTGACCTGGCCCTTCAATGCCTGGCGGATGATCGGCAGGTTGAACAGCGTTTCGCGCTCCTGCTGCGTGGCGTCCTGCAGGGTCTGGAAGAAACTCATGATGAAATACCTTCGGCTGGGTTCGACGAAATGAACAGGGAGCGGTAGTGATCGAGAATGGCGTCGCGGCGTGGTCGGCCATTGGCAGTAGCCAGCCCGTTGGCCGAGCTGAATGGTTGCGGCAGGCGGGTCCAGTCGCTCACTTGGGCGTAATCGGGCAAGCGTTGATTGGCCTGGGCGACGGCCTCGGCAAGTTGAAGGTCGGTCATCTCGGGGCGTTGCGGCCAGAGCAGTGCATGGTTGTGCGCCATGGCCTCGCCGTAGACGAATGCCTGGGCGATGTGCCCGCTCTGGGTGAGTTCGGCCTCGACCCATTCCGGGTTGACGTTGCGCCCGAAGCTGGTGACGAACTGGTGCTTCTTTCGGCCTTTCAGGTACAGATAGCCGTCGGCATCGAACTCGCCCAGATCGCCCGTCGGCCACCAGACGTCGGAGGGCGGCGTTTCACCCAGATAACCCAGCATTGGAACGTTGCCGATCAGCACCTCGCCATCTTCAGCCAGGCGAACATGAACATGAGGCAGCGGTTTGCCCACGCTGCCGACACGTTGCGCGCCGGGCCGGTTCAACGCCACTACCGACGCGCACTCCGACAGTCCGTAACCCTCGTAGACCGGAATGCCTGCCGCCTGGGCGCGAACCAGCAATTCCTGACTGACGCGTGCGCCGCCCACTGCCACGAAGCGCAGCATTGAGGCGTCGAACGCAGCCATTTCGCAGGCGGTGACCAGCAACAGCAGCAGTTGCGGGACCAGAATCATGCTGTCGGCGCGTTGCTGATTCAGGCAGGTCAGCAGACGCCGGGTGTCGACGCCGCTGGCGCCTTGGATGCCGAGAGTCTGCTGGCTCGGCAGACTGAGGCTGCCCCCTGCGTACAGCGCCGCATAGCAGCCAATGTTTTCCAGCAGAATCGCCAGCGGCAGCAGGGTCAGGTAGTTCTCCGGTCGAAGCGGGCGACTGGCTTCGTACAGCTCGCGGGCAACGGTCAGCACGCTGTCGGCACTCAGGCACACGCCTTTGGGCGTCCCTGTTGTGCCTGAGGTGAACGTGAGCTTGGCGGTGCCCGACGGCATGAGGGAGTGCGTGGTGAATGTGCGACGCCAGAACAGCGGACCGTTTTCCGCGCTGACTTCGTAGTGCGCAGCCTGAAGATGTGCGTGATACGCAGGCTCGGCGACGACCAGATCCGCCCGGCTTTGCTCCAGACAGTGCAATTGCTGGCTGACACTGAAGAACGGCGGCAGGGTTACGCAGCCCAAACCTTCGAACAGAATCGCCAGATCCCACAGCAATGCGTCGGGGCTGTTGTCCAGCATCAGCGCCACCACTCGGGTGCCTGCCTGTCGCAACTGTTGTCGACGCTGGTCGATCTCGACGATCAGTAACGCGTAACTCACCTCCACAGCGTCGCCTTTGAGCGCAATCCGGTGAGGCTGCTCGTGGGCAAAACTTTCCAGGCGCTGCCAAAACAGTTCACGTTCATGCGACATGGCAATGTTCCTCCAGCGCCAATGGCAAGCCAAATCGTTCGAACACCCCCGTGTTGCTCAAATGGCGGAAGCCTGCGCCGATGTCGCCGACGTGGACGCTGGGCTGGGTCTGGTAGTAGTTGCCCCACGCGTGCCGTTCTTCACCCAGCCGCAACGGATCGGCCGGGCCGAGTGTGACCGGGCACAGGCCCAGCCGGTTGAAGCTGTTGACCAGCGCGCTGTTGCCGGTGAACGTCACCCATTCCAGCCCGCACATGGCCAGCAACCAGGTAACGGTGATGATGCTCAACCGTGCACTGCCCAGGTTGCTGGCTGCCAGATTGCCGACTTCGACAATGGCCTGTCGCTCCACCGGACGGCCTGCGGCCCTGTGCACCTGATGCTCGATCGGCTCGTCCAGATACCGCTCCAGAAACAGTGTCCCGGTTGTCGCCAGTCTGGCACCTGCGACCGCACAGAGCGTTCCACTGCCATCGCTCAGCCCGAACAGCTCAGGCATGAACTGCTTGATGTTCGCGCCGTGGGCTTTCTGGAACCGGGCCTGAATGAAGGCTTCGAACCCGTTGCGCCGAGGGGCGTCGACCGGCGCGTGGCAAAGGGTCAGTGGTGCAGCGTCAGGACTGCCGAAGCTCAGTGGCAGGCAGATGTTCCAATCGATATCAGGCATTGATGAGGTCCCAGTCAGCGAGTGAAGGGGAGTATCCGAGCGGTTTCTTAACGGAATCTGAAGGTCGCGGGGGAAACTGTGACCCGCGTCCGGAAATCGCCGGAATGCCTTGTGCCGCCAGCGTTTGTTCAGGTTCGACGCCAACGTTTGATGCCCTCGTCGCCAAACAAAATCAGCCGTTGGTGGTAAAGAAACTCGGCCCCGGCGCTCGAAACCGTTACGCTATGCAGCTGTATTTTTGTTTTTCGTCGAGGTAACACCCGTGTTTTCCGAATTCGCCCTGCACGAACGCCTGCTTAAAGCTGTGGCCGAGCTTAAATTTGTCGAGCCTACGCCTGTGCAGGCAGCGGCCATTCCGCTGGCACTGCAAGGGCGCGACCTGCGGGTGACTGCGCAAACCGGTAGCGGCAAGACAGCGGCTTTCGTCCTGCCGATCCTCAATCGCCTGATCGGCCCGGCCAAGGTTCGCGTGGACATCCGCGCTGTGATCCTGCTGCCGACCCGCGAGCTGGCCCAGCAGACCTTGAAGGAAGTTGAACGCTTCTCGCAGTTCACCTTCGTCAAGGCGGGTCTGGTCACGGGTGGTGAAGACTTCAAGGCTCAGGCCGCGATGCTGCGCAAGGTGCCGGACATTCTGATCGGCACGCCGGGCCGTCTGCTTGAACAACTCAACGCGGGCAATCTGGACCTCAAGCACGTTGAAGTGCTGGTGCTGGACGAGGCCGACCGCATGCTGGACATGGGTTTCTCCGAAGACGTCGAGCGTCTGGCTGGCGAATGTGCCGGTCGCGAGCAAACCATGCTGTTCTCCGCCACCACCGGCGGTGCGGGCCTGCGCGAGATGATTGGCAAGGTTCTGAAGGATCCGCAGCACCTGCAGCTGAACAACGTCAGCGAACTGGCTTCCGGCACACGTCACCAGATCGTCATGGCTGACCATAACGTGCACAAAGAGCAGGTTCTGAACTGGTTGCTGACCAACGAGACCTATCAGAAGGCAATCATCTTCACCAACACCAAGGCCATGGCTGACCGTCTGTATGGCCGTCTGGTGGCGCTGGAGTACAAGGCGTTCGTGCTGCATGGCGACAAGGACCAGAAAGACCGCAAGGCGGCGATCGACCGTCTGAAGCAGGGCGGTGCCAAGGTCATGGTCGCAACTGACGTTGCGGCCCGTGGTCTGGACGTTGAAGGCCTGGACATGGTCATCAACTTCGACATGCCACGCAGCGGCGACGACTACGTGCACCGCGTGGGCCGCACCGGTCGTGCCGGCAGCGAAGGCTTGGCGATCTCGCTGATCTGCCATGGCGACTGGAACCTGATGTCGAGCATTGAGCGCTACCTCAAGCAGAGCTTCGAGCGCCGCGTCATCAAGGAAGTCAAAGGCACCTACGGCGGACCGAAGAAGGTCAAGGCGTCGGGCAAGGCTGTTGGCGTGAAGAAGAAAAAGACCGACGCCAAGGGCGACAAGAAAAAAGTCGCCGCCAAAGGCCCGACCAAGCGCAAGACCGCCAACCGTCCCAAGTCCGATCTGGTCAGCCAGGACGGCATGGCACCCCTGAAAAAACGCACCACCCCGGCGCCTGCGGCGGAATAAGCCTGAGCGGGTCCTGGCGTACGGAACTTAAGACCTGAGTGTACTGACCCAATGGGACGCGGAGCGTCCCAGGATGCATGTCCACGCGGAGCGTGGGCACGATCAGTCTCACACCGATCGTTCCTCACGCTCTGCGTGGGAATGCCTCTCAGGACGCTCCGCGTCCCGGCGTACACTCCGTAAGACCTGCGTAAGCTGATCATTTCTTGCGCGTTCCCTCCTGCCACCTGGCACCCTCGGCTGAACGGCTGCACACCCCGCCTGTCACAACGTTGAGACAGGCGCTTGTGACCGGATGTCACGAGCCGTTCATCCATGCAGGACGGAGGGTTTTACAATGAATTACAACTGGGACCTTATCGAACGTCTGCTTCATGACGTGCAGAACAGCGGCGGTTCGTTTGACTCGCAGGAATACACCACGGCTAAAGCCTCGGAAGGCGAGGCGGTCGCCGACTCTGGAAGCCTTCAGGCCGAAGCTGCACAGCTCAAGGAGCTGCTGACCAACCGTGGCTTTATTCAGTCGCGCCCGCCAGAAGAAGACAGTGGGCGTTCGAAGCTCATCCTCACCCCGCGTGGTTCAAGCCTGCTGGCACTGATCGACAGCAGTATCCCCGGCAACGACCACCCGCGTGAGGTCTTGGATAAACAAGAGGATGGGCTGGATCCGGCCACGTTCGATGAAGTGGCGTCCAAGGCTCAGGTTGCCTGATCCCCGTTGACTGTACGCGCTGCCAGCGTGCAGCGCGTTTTTGTGCCTCGCCCGCGAAGACTATTGGGCTGCACCCGCCGCTTTCAGGCAGTTCAGATCGGTGAAATCCTTGCGCATGTCAGCGATCCGGCTCAGCAGGCGGTCCCGCTGCTCCTGGGTGCTTTGTGCGGTGATGTCGACAATCAGCGAGATCGCCGCCTTCTCGGTCTGGTCGTATGCCTTGCGGTATTCCGGGGTCCAGAACGTCTCACGATCCTGCAACAACGCGGCAATGCGCTGCGGGAAGTCGCTGGACTGGCGCTGCTGCACAGTGGTCAGAAACAGGTTCTGCCAGTGCGTGCGGTTTTCGATCCACGCCTTGTTCTGTTCACCCAATGAAGCGGACCACACCTGAATGCGGTCTTTCTGAGGCTGGTTGAGTTTGCCGATCCACGGTGTCAGACGCTTTTCCATACGGTCGGCGCGCTCGGCGATCTGGCGTTCCAGAGGCTGATCCAGGTATTTGTTCTCGCGCTTGCGCTGGTCCTTGGCAAAGGCGTTCTGCATTTCCTCGACCTGCTTGTCATCGAAGCGGCTCAGCAGCTCGACGGCCGACGGTGTGATCTCGCGAGAAATCTTGGCGATGGCGTCCTTGGCCTCACGGGTGCGTGCTTCCAGACCCTCGTAGGTGACCTGATCGTTTTTCACCATCTCTTCCAGCTTGTCCAGCCAGGTCAGGTACTCCGGCAGCTGGGTGCTGCAATGCCAGCTCAGGTGCTGCTTGAGGCGCACGTTGAGCCAGTCTTTCTGAGCGGAGTTCATGTCCAGATAGTCGCTGAGCGTCCATGGAATGATCACATCGAGATTGCGATACGCCAGACCTACCTGATTGCACCCGGCAAGCAGCGACACGGCCATCAACATCGTAATGAAGGCTTTGAACAGAGACTGCATGAACGCTCCTCGGGGGCACTGACCTGCATGGATGCTGTGCAGTAGAGGAGTGTAGCGCCAAGGGGTTCAACCGGGATGCGGTATCAGAAAAACGAACGCACGGCCTTGAGGGTGAAGGTGCCGTCGCAACGCGCATTGTGGCCGCTGTACACGCTGCAATCGCCGCCGCTGAGGCTCGACCCGCTGTAGATCAGGTTCATGTCGATGCCCAGCCAGGGACGCGAGAGATTCAGGGACCAGTCATTGAAGCCGCTGATCTGTCCGCCGTCGTCAGAGGTCTGCGGCGTGTCGAACTGATGGTTGGCGTACTGCATGCGCACGCCGATGCCGAGCCGCTCGATGGCACCCAGATCGATGAACACCGTGCTGTCACGCGAACCCACATCGTTGCTGAAGGCGGCCCCCACCCGACTGTCGAGCATCCGCAATCCGGCATAGAACTCGTGGCTGTCGATCTGGCTGGTGTCCGGATAGCTGTAGCGAATCATGCCCAGCTCGTAGCCCAGCGTATTGTCGAAAGGTTTCTTGAAGCCCATGTAGGAATCGACTTCCAGCGCGCTGTCGGGCGTGAAGCCCATGTTGGGTGCCCACTGACCGAAATAGAAACCGCTGTCGTGAGTCAGGTCCATGCCGCCATGAAACGAGCCTGAGCCGCCACTGGGTGTGACCAGGCCCTGCGCCATGCTGCGCGTGGGGGTCGTAGCCAGTTTCAGGTCGAAATCACCCAGATCCCGCTCCAGAACCTGGGCAGATATGGACTGACTGATGAACAGGGCGCTGAAGGTCAACGCATGTAAGCGATGGCTGAGCATGGCTCACTCCTTAGTGTGTCGAGGAGTGTGGTCAGGAATGGCGTATCGAGAAATGGCCCGGAAGCCCGACACAAGCCGCGTGCTAGAGCCTCGCAAGGATACCGTCGAAATCGTGGCGCAGGGCGCCGTTCGTCGATTCGTCGTGTGTCAGTTGGACGCAGTCGCCTGTGCAGAGGGAATGACCAGCCCGCGAATCACCACCAGTGCCTGTTCAAAAGAGGGGTAGCCGCTCTTGGCCACATCCAGTTCGGCGTACTCATTGCGGTAATGCTCCGAGCGTTTCGGATCGCTGATGCTCAGTTGCTGGGAGAGCAGGGCGATGGCCAGCGGGTGCTTGTGTGCGGCGGCAGTCTGCAGCAGATCGATGATCTGTTTGTGGTCAGCCTGCTGGCGTATCAGCAGAACGGCCTGATAGAACTCGGCTTCGCCCGACGCGTCATCCAGCGCGGCACGGCGCAGCATGGCTTCGGCCAGTTCGTAGTTTTCACGGTTGTCTTCGCTGATCAGCAGCTTGGCCTGCAGCATGTCGTTCTGATACAGCAGGTGACCGGCCCGGCAGGGGCTGTCGGTGAGCTGACTGTCATTGGGACCGTTCTCGCAGTGATGCGATGCGCAGCCACCCAGGTACAAAAGAGCGCCGAAAAGCATCCAGTTCTTCATTCGAGCATTCCGCAAATGAGACAACTACCCGAGCAGGATCCAGCTCGTGGTCATAGTGATATCAGACAAGAGAGTAGCAGCGTGACAGGAGGAATATCCAGCGAAGGATAGTCAATCTAGCGCCCTGAAGGTCAAGGCGCATAGAGATCGACGAGCAAGGCGGGGGTGTTACTTCTTGCCGAGGTTGATCTGCTTGGACGGTGTGAAAGTCTGGCCACTCACGCCTTTGGCGATTTGCTGGATTTCGCCGCCGGACTTCAGGAAAGCCGCAATCTGTGCGTTGATCGAGTCGCTCGTTTCAACGGCTGGTGCGGGCTTGGCTTTCGAGTGGGATGCTTTGATACGCATGGCTGCCATTTACCTTCATAAACGTAATACGGCCAGCCATCGTACAGGAAACCCTCGGTCATTGCTTGGCGAATCTGGCAGCCAAAAAGAAGGGATACTCGCGTCAAAACAACTGTTTTCTGTTTATAGAACCGCCAAGCGACTGTTTTCCCTGATGAAGTTCATGACCTTGTTTGCTGGCTACCCGATATCATGTGCGCCAGATCGGTGCATCCAACTGACGAGTGGAGAGCCACGTTCCCGTCCGGAATCTCATTTGCCTGCCCACAGTGTCGGCGCCCTGCCTCGCAGCGCGAACGTCGGCGCAAAGTCGGGTAGAATACGCCCCACGTAATGAGGGTATCTGCACATGGCTTTAATCGGGCGCTACAACAGCTTGCAAGTGGTCAAGCACACTAACTTCGGTCTGTACCTGGACGGTGCGCAGGATGGTGAAATCCTTCTGCCCAATCGATACATCCCAAAGGATGTCCCCAGCGAAGATGAAGACTGGCTCAACGTTTTCATCTATCTGGACAGCGAAGACAAGCTGATCGCCACCACTGAAAAGCCCAAGGTGCAAGTGGGCGAGTTCGCGAGCCTCAAAGTGGTCGAAGTCAACAGCATCGGTGTGTTCCTGGACTGGGGTCTGCCCAAGGACCTGCTGCTGCCGTATTCGGAAGAGAAGCGCACGCTGCAGGCCGGTGACTATTGCGTGGTGCATGTCTACCTCGACAAGCACACCCGCCGCATCACCGCCACGGCGCGTCTGGATCGCTATCTGGACAAGACGCCTGCCAACTACAGCGTCGGTCAGGAAGTTGACCTGCTGGTGGCCGAAGCCACTGACATGGGCTTCAAGGCGATCATCAACAACAAGCACTGGGGCCTGATCCACAAGAACGAAGTGTTCAAGTTCATGCGCGCCGGCAAGCAGGAAAAGGGTTTCATCAAGGAGATCCGTGCAGACGGCAACATCAGCCTGAGTCTGCAACCGGTGGGTGCCGAAGCGGCGAGCAGTCTGAACTCGAAGATCCTGGCCAAGCTGCGTGACAATAACGGTACCTTGCCGGTCAGCGACAAGAGCGACCCGCAGGTCATCAGTGGTTTGTTCGGCGTCAGCAAAGGCAACTTCAAGAAAGCCATCGGTGCGTTGTACAAGCAGGGTCAGATCGTGATCCACGCCGATCGTATCGATCTGGTCTGACAGTGATCAGGGGCTGACCGCACTGCCTTGATGCAGCGCAGGTCAGGCCCGGACGGACAGCCTGTCGATTTCCTGCTTCAAACGGTTGAACGGCAACGTGCCGTTGAACACCCTGGCCTGCTCAAGGGTTTCTTCACTGCGCCGCAGCAGTACGACCGGTACTGCCCTCAACCCCAATTTCTGCGCCAGCGCCTGATCATCGAGCACTATTTTTTCGTATTCGCTGGCGATGAGCGCATCTTCCAGTGCCTGCCTGTCCAGACCGAGGGTATGGCCCAGCTCCAGCAGTGTCGGCGTCTCGCCAATGTCCAGCCCGTCCTCGAAAAACGCCTTGAACGCACCTTTGTGGAAATCGGCAAAACGTCCCGCCGTTCTGGCGAAAGCCGCTGCCTGAAGCACCTTGCGGCTACGGGGTTGAACCGTGGGCATCCTCATCACGACCTGACGTTTGTCGGCCATGGGCAGCACGGAGCGTGACCAGGTGGCACGCAAGTAATCGGCATCGGGGTCAAGCATGGCGATAGGGTCGGGGCGCAGTTCGAAGGCGTGCCAGTTGAATTCAAGCCGCTCGCCAAAGCTGTGCTGAAGCTGTTCAAGCACCGACAGTTGCAGATAACAGAAGGGACAGACGTAGTCGCTCCATACATCGATTTTAAAAGGACCCGCAGTGTTCATTCGCCAAACTCCATAACGCTAATTAACACTGACTCCCGTAACTCCTTAAAAGTCCTGCCGTCTGGAGGATCATTTTGCGATTATCAAAGGTCATACCCTCATACGAGGGCTTTCTGCCGTCGAAATCCTCAAGGACGCCCCATGAACATGCCTTTGAAAACGATCGTCACGGCTTACGTCGGCACGCTGTTGGCGTTTCTGGTGCTGGATGGAATCTGGCTGGGGGTGCTGATGGGCCCTACGTACCGCGAGTGGCTGGGACCCTTGATGCTGCAAACCCCGGTTATCGGGCCTGCGGTGGCGTTCTATTTGCTGTATGGCGCGGGTGTGGTGATATTCGGGGTGATGCCTGCGCTCAGGGAACAACGTTTGGGGCGGGCGACGCTGTACAGCGGTCTGCTGGGGCTGATTGCCTACGGCACCTACGACCTGACCAACTGGGCCACGCTGCAGGGCTGGCCTGCGCAACTGGCATTGGTGGATCTGGCGTGGGGCACCGTGGTGTCGGCACTGGCGGGGACTGCGGGGTATCTGGCGGCGCGTCGGTTTGGCTGACAAACCGAGCCGACTGAATCGCCGGCGAGCCGCCTCTTATCAAACAACCTGTAACCCACTGAAGGAACTCGATTTTGTGGGAGCGGACTTGTCCGCGAAAAGGCCAGTACATCCGACGCATATGCAGTGGCTGAAATACTGCATTCGCGGACAAGTCCGCTCCCACTAAGTTTGCTGCGCGATAGCGCTACGTCGAAGACGTGGTGGGGCCTCCCACAGTCCAGCGTTCGCGGCGTGATCAGTCCTGTAGAAAGCCCGCAAAGCTCAGGTTACTGCCCTTGGGGCGCATGTCCTTGAGCCAGGAGTCCTTGTCGGCACTCAGTTCCAGGCTGACGGTGGGCTTGCGCTTATCGGCATTGCGCACTTCAAGGCCTTCGATGTGGTCACGCATGAACACGGTGGTCACTTTCAAGTGCAGCAGCTGATCTGTTTCAGGCGTGTACATCAGCAAGTGCAGCCACTCGTATTGACCAACCTGCAGACGCGGGACGGGCAGGTCGAACCACCAGATATTGCGCTTGTGGTCGAGCACGGCGAAATGGGTGTTGTTGACGCCGAGCACAGCGCCGCCCAGATCCTGGTTCCTGCGTGCGATGGCCAGCTTTTTATCGAGTTTCATAACGTTCCTGTGAATCGGTTTGTTCAGCGCGCCGGACCGTGCCTGGCAACTGTGCGGCGCATTCTCGCACAAACTCTGCCTCGCGCTCGCGGCGAACAGCAGAAATGCAGGTAAACGGGGCGGCGGACGAACGGCCACCGGAGCACGAAAAATACTTGAAACTCTTGGCGAAAACCGCCGGTCAATCCTTATGTCGAGTACGACATCCGATTCCAATGCGGTCTTCAGACCCAGGAGATACACCCATGAGCAGCACTGGCGATAAAATCAAAGGCATGGCCAATGAAGCAGCTGGTAACGTCAAGCAGGCTGTTGGCAAGGCGACTGACAACACCAAGCTGAGGGCTGAAGGCAAGGCGCAGGAAATCAAGGGCGAAGGCCAGCAGGCCAAGGGCGAAGCCAAGGATGCCATCAAGAAGGGCGTCGACAAGGCGTAAGCTGATCTCTTCCGGCGTGCAGTCCGGGAGGAATACGATGCAGATAACGGTCATCCCAGGATGACCGTTATGCATTCTGCTCTGCGCAACTGAAACCTTTTACGGCCCGTCAAGTCAATGTGACATCGGTCGCTGCGCATGCTTGTCATTGAATTGGCAGATAATTGCAGCGATGTCCGGTCTTGACGATGTAAGGTGTTCCAGTAAGGGAGCGAGAGGAAACGCCATGATTTTCCCCCATTTGCGCCAACTGTCGGTTGGCAAAGTGCTGGTACGCACCGTCAACGAGTTTCTCGACGACGAGATGTCCACCTACGCGTCGGCACTGGCCTACCAGATGCTGTTTTCTCTGTTCCCGTTCCTGCTTTTCCTGATCGCGCTGATCGGCTTCCTGCATTTGCCGGACTTCTTTTCATGGCTGCGCCTGCAGTCGGAGCTGGTCTTGCCGCCGCAGGCACTGGAGCAGGTCAACCCGGTGATCGACCAACTTCAACAATCCAAGGGCGGCCTGCTGTCCATCGGTATCTTTATCGCGCTCTGGACCGCTTCGGCGGGCGTGCGTCTGATGATGAGCGCCATGAACGCTGCCTACGATGTGGTCGAGGGACGCCCGATCTGGAAGCGCTTCCCACTTTCGATCTTCTACACCGTCGGCATCGCCGGGATGCTGCTCGCTGCGGCTGCGTTCATGGTGCTGGGTCCGCAGGTGATGAACTGGATTGCCGCGCAGATCGGCATGGAAGAGTTCATCGTGACGCTGTGGACCATCCTGCGCTGGCCCGCAATCATTCTGCTGCTGATGGTCGCCGTGGCGCTGATTTATTACGTCATGCCTGACGTCAAACAGGAATTCCGCTTCATTACCCCAGGCTCGGTGTTGGCGGTGGTGGTATGGATCGTCGCGTCGCTGGCGTTCGGTTTCTACGTCAAGACCTTTGCTGACTACAACGCCATGTACGGCAGCATTGGTGCGATCATCGTGCTGTTGCTGTATTTCTACATCTCCGCTGCAGTGTTGCTACTGGGTGCGGAAATGAATGCGGTCATCGAGCACATGTCTGCCGAAGGCAAGGAAGAGGGCGAGAAAGAAGCGGGCGACGGCGGTGGCGAGGGTGTTGGCAAACAGCACGTTTCCGGCCTGGGTCGCGATCATTCCGTGCCGCTGCCCAAGGCTGATGAACCTGATTCGGACAATCGCATGTCCACGCAGCGATAGGGCTGAATCCTTGAAAGGACTGACTTCGTGATTCACAAGATCCTGAAAATGGGCGACGAGCGCCTGCTTCGCATCGCTCCGCCCGTACCGCAGACGATGTTCGGCAGTGACGAACTCAAGACCCTCATCGCCGACATGTTCGAAACCATGGAAAGCGTCGGCGGCGTGGGCCTTGCTGCCCCGCAGATCGGCGTTGACCTGCAGCTGGTGATCTTCGGCTTCGAGCGCAGCGAGCGTTACCCACAGGCCGAGGCGGTTCCGCAGACGATCCTGATCAACCCGGTCATCACGCCGCTGTACCCGGCCGTGGAAGAGGGCTGGGAAGGCTGCCTGTCGGTGCCGGGCCTTCGTGGCATGGTCAATCGCTTTCAGAGCATCCGCTACGAAGGCTTCGACCCGGACGGACAACCGATCCAGCGCGACGCTTTCGGTTTTCATGCACGCGTCGTGCAGCATGAATGCGACCACCTGATCGGCCGTCTTTACCCTTCGCGCATCACAGATTTCAGCAAGTTCGGCTTCATGGATGTGATGTTCCCCGACATGGACCCCAACACCGACGATTGACCGTTGCCGTCATGCGTTGCGGCACAAGGCGATCAGCGCCTTGCTGCGGCTGTAACGCATGAAACGCTCGCCCAGCGACTGCGGCAAGCGCTGCGCCTCTTCGAATCCCAGAGGCTGATAGAACCCGGGCAAATCCGGATGACAGAACAGCCAGACCGGTCCGGTCAGCGGTTGTACTGCGGCCTCGATCAATCGCTTCGCCACGCTTTGTCCGCGTTCTTCCGGTGCCACGAACAGGCTTGTCAGCCAATGTCCGTTCTCGACCGGCGTGAGGCACAGTGCGCCGATGATCTCCTGCCGTTTCGCCACCCAGGCCTGACCCTTGCTGGCGGCGCGCATCGAGGACTGATGCTGGCGATAGAACTTCCCCAGCAACGGCCGACACTCATCGGGCAAGGGCGTGAAATGGGTATCAGGCATGAGTAACCGCTCACAGGTGCGCAATCAAAGGGGCGAATCATACAGCCCGGCGGGTAACCTTCCCGCATGCTTGCGCAGACGGCTACAACTAATCGTATCCAGTCGGTGTCGATAGCTTTCAGACATCCAGTTCACACCCGCACCTTGAGGTGATCATGAAATCCATAACAAAACTTCTGGGCGGCTCGCTGCTGGCATTCGGGCTGCTCGGACAGCCTGTGCTGGCGGCCGACAAGGCAGAGCCAATCAAATTCGGCGCGCTGACCTGGGAAAGTGGCAGCCTGATCACCGAGGTGCTGCGCACCGTGGTCGAGAAGGGTTACGGCTACTCGACCGACACGCTGCCCGGCAGTACCGTCAGCCTGGAAACCGCACTGGCCAAAAACGACATTCAGGTCATCGCCGAAGAGTGGACCGGCCGCAGCCCGGTGTGGGTCAAGGCTGAAGCCGACGGCAAGGTGTTCGGGCTGGGCGACATCGTCAAAGGCGCGACCGAAGGCTGGTGGGTGCCTGAATACGTCATCAAGGGCGACCCTGCCAAGGGCATCAAACCGCTGGCTCCCGAGCTGAAAACCGTTCAGGACCTGGCCCGCTACAAGGACGTGTTCAAGGACCCTGAGTCGCCGGACAAGGGACGCTTCCTCAACAGCCCAAGCGGCTGGACCTCGGAAATCGTCAACACTCAGAAGCTCAAGGCGTACAAGCTGGATGACAGCTTCGTCAATTTCCGTACCGGCTCCGGGGCCGCACTGGACGCCGAGATCGGCTCGTCCATTCGCCGTGGCAAACCCGTGCTGTTCTACTACTGGTCACCTACGCCATTGCTGGGCAAGTACAAGCTGATCAAGCTGGAAGAGCCGCCGTTCAACGCCGACGCCTGGAAAACCCTGACCGATGCCAGTAACGCCAATCCCCAGGGCTCCGCATCGCTGGCGGCCAAGCTGTCCATCGGCGTGTCAGCACCATTCAACGAGAAACACCCGGAGCTGGTGACGTTCTTCAAGAAGGTGGATCTGCCCATTGATCTGCTCAACAAGACCCTGGCAGACATGAGCGAAAAACGCACCGATCCGAAGGTCGCCGCTCAGGCATTTCTCAAGCAGCACCCTGAAGTCTGGAAGGCCTGGCTGCCCGATGATGTGGCTGCCAAGGTCAGCAGTGCGCTGTAACTGAGCGATGAACACGACGCAGACCGACCGACTGGTGTTGCGCGACTTCGAGGTCGCCGACGTGCCTGCGCTGGCAGGGATACTCGGCGACCCGCAGGTCATGCGCTATTCCGTACGCGGTGTGCTCAGTGAGCGGGCCACGGGCGAATTCGTGCGTAACTGTATGCACGCGTACAGTGCCGATGGCTTTGCTCCGCAGGCTGTCATCGAGGTCGAGACGAACCGGTTGATCGGGTTCTGCGGTTTGAACGCCGAGCAGGTCGATGACGTGATGGAGGTGGAGATCGGCTATCGACTCGCGCCGTCATATTGGGGGCGCGGGCTGGCCAGCGAGGCAGCGCTTGCGACCTTGCGACACGGATTCGAAACCCTGCAGCTTCCCTCGGTCATTGCCATTGTTCAGCCGCAGAACACTGCGTCGGTCAGGGTTTTGCAGAAAACCGGTTTCAGCGACTACATCCACAGCCAGTACCACCGACTGGGCGTGCGCATTTACCGCCTCACACTGGCGCAATGGCGTGACGGACATTGCTGAGAGCGGCACAGGTGAGCGGTATGCGACGTCGGTTGTGGCAAGGGCGATATGAGCTGTTAACGTCCCACACTGCACCGATTCAAGCGTGGGAGGGACGAATGACTGAGAGCCGGCAGGGATTGCAGGTTGCGCTCAGGACCGGTCTGGCATTACTGGCCTGTCTGTTGCTTGACGTTTCAAGGCAGGTGGCTGCCGATGAAGTGGACGACACGGCCCTGACCTTCGTGCAGGAGCGAAAGCTGGGGGACGGTCTGGCGTGGCTGGGTTATCAGGTCGCATCGCGGACGACGACCTTTGCCAGCATCGTTGAAACGGTCGGCAAGACGGAGGCGCAGGAACTGGTGCAGCGCGAGCTGCGACGTCTGCAACCGGACTACCAGGCTGAATGGGACCGCCATCTGGCGACGGCGTATGCGCATTCTTTTTCGGCCGAAGAATTGCGTTCGCTCAGTCAGGGCGACGGCTCGTCTTCGGTGGTGAACAAATTCAGGGCCAGAAACACGCAGGTCAGCGCCGAAATGAAAGCCAGCTCATCGGCATTGTTGGAGCGTTACGTCAGCAGGGCACTGGGCAATGCCCAGAATATTTTGAAACAGTGACACTCAACGAAAGCGAGGCAACATCATGGATATGGATCCGTTCATGCAGGCTGCAATAGACGAGGCCATGCAAAGTCTCGAAGAGGGCGGTATCCCTATCGGCTCGGTGATTGTTCACGACGGCAAGATCATCGGTCGCGGCCATAACCGCAGGGTGCAGGAAAGCAGCGCCATCAAGCATGGCGAAATGGACGCTCTGGAAAATGCCGGACGCCAGCCCGCCAGCGTCTACCGCGAGGCTGTGCTGTACACCACACTTTCACCCTGCGCCATGTGCAGCGGCGCGATTCTGTTGTACGGCATTCGCAAGGTGATCGTCGGCGAAAACCGCACGTTCATGGGCGAAGAAGAACTGCTGCGCTCGCGCGGCGTGGAAATCGAAGTGCTCAACGACGAGACCTGCGAACACATGATGCACCGCTTCATCGGCCACAGACCTGAACTGTGGAACGAGGATATCGGCGAGTAAGAAGCTGATGCCCGCGTAATCCAAACCTGGAAGTCCCTGCAGAGCTTGGCGTCAGATTCGAGAGCGGACGCGGAGCGTCCTGGGAGGCATTCCCACGCAGAGCGTAGGAACGATCATTGGTTTCAAGCACACCGATCGTGCCCATCGCTCTGCGCTCATCGTTATACACAAATCGACCTGAATGAATGCGGTATCCGAAAGTGGGAGCGGACTTGTCCGCGAATACCATGTTTCAGACGCTGCATCTTCGTCGGCGTCACCTGCTTTCGCGGACAAACGGAACGCCGCCCGGTCCGCTCCCACGACCGTTTTCGCCCCTCGACGAATCACGCAGATGAAGCAAAGTGAAGAAACTGCTCCGCTCTGGCCCAGACTTTCTCAGCGCTATCTTTCCCATCGTTCATCATAAATTTGGTTTGTGCCACTAGATTGCCTGTAACGATGATAATCTCGTCATATCGTATTGGCTGTACGCGCGCCGTGAAGGATGCGCGGCCGTTTTCTGGAGCCCGTTATGTCGGTCCAACAGCGTAACAATGTCAAAGTCATGGGCGAAGGACCGACCACGCTGATTTTTGCCCACGGTTTTGGTTGCGATCAGAACATGTGGCGCTTCATGTCGCCTCATTTCGCAGAGCATTACAGGGTTGTGCTCTTCGATCTGGTCGGTAGCGGACAGTCAGACACCTCCGCCTACTACTCGCACAAGTACGCGACGCTCAAGGGTTACGCCACGGACCTGCTGGAACTGGTCGATGAGTTTGGCGGTTCCGGTCCGATCATTCACGTTGGCCATTCGGTCAGTTGCATGGTCGCCGTGCTTGCCGAGCTCCAGTCGCCTGGCCGTTTTGCGGGCCACGTGATGATCGGCCCGTCTCCGCATTATCTGAACGACGGCGATTACGTCGGCGGCTTCACGCGCACTGATGTGGATTCGCTGTTGGAAACCCTGGAAAGCAATTACCTGGGCTGGTCCAGCACCATGGCACCCACATTGATGGGGGCGTCCGACCGACCGGAGCTGGGCGAAGAACTGGCCAACAGTTTCTGTCGAACCAACGCCGACATCGCCAAGCAGTTTGCCCGCGTTACGTTTCTTTCCGACCATCGCGCCGATGTCGCTCTGTTCAACGCCAAAACGCTCATCCTGCAAAGCAGCGACGATCTGGTCGTGCCGGTTCAGGTCGGCGAATACCTGCATCGCGTGATCGCGGACAGCACCCTGCACATGATCCACAACGTGGGGCATTACCCGCACATGAGCGCGCCGCAGGCGTGTATCGATGCCATGAACCTGTTCCTCGATTCCTTTGGAAACGCCACGCATGGTCATTGAAGAAGCAGGCCTGCCCGCAACCGAAGCGCTTTACGAACACGCGCCTTGCGGACTGCTGATCACGCAGCCCAACGGCACCATCGAACGAGTCAACCAGACGTTCTGTCGGTGGCTGGGGCTTGAGCGTGAAGCGGTGCTGGGCCGTCGTTTCCAGGACCTGCTGAACATGGCAGGCAGGGTCTTTCTGCAGACTCACTGGGCGCCTCTGCTGCAAACGCAGGGCTCGATTGCCGAAGTCAAAGTCGAGATGATTCACGCCGACGGACGTTCCATTCCCCTGATGCTCAACGCGGTACGCCGCGAGTATCCGGCCGGTGTGTTGCATGAACTGGCGGTGTTTCTCGCTGAGGAACGCAACAAGTACGAACGCGAACTGCTGGCGGCGCGCAAGATGGCCGAGGAACTGCTGCAGCATCAGATGTCAGTTCAGAGTGAGTTGACCTCGGCCCGCAACCGCCTGCGCCTGGCACATGCCGAGGCGGAAATCCGTGCGATTTTTGCCGAACAGATGGTGGGCATCGTCAGCCATGACCTGCGCAACCCATTGGCCGCGATCAAGATGGCGGCCGGCTTGCTGGAGCGCAGTCTGCTGGAGCCTCGCCAGCAGCGTTTCCTCGGCCAGATCCATCATTCCACCGACCGCGCCGAGCGCATGATTGTCGATCTGCTGGACTTCACGCAGGCCCGCGTAGGCCAGGGCATCAATCTCTCAATGCAGCCGATCGATCTGCACGCCACGGTGGCCAGGGGCGTCGAGGAATTGCGACTCACCTTCACCGCAAATACGCTGATTCATCGCATGGGAGGAGAGGGCGCTTGCATCGCTGACCCGGACCGCCTCCTGCAACTGGTCGGTAACCTGGTCAGCAACGCGGTCACCTATGGCACACCGGACAGCGAGATCGTCATCACTTCGGCATTCGAGGCGAACGTGATCAAGGTATCGGTGCACAACCGTGGCGAGCCGATTCCAATGGAGAAGGTCGATAGCCTGTATGAACCGGCCGTGCGTTTGGTCAGCGACAGTGATGAAACCCGAACCGTCGGACTGGGTCTGTTCATCGTCCGTGAGATTGTGCGGGCGCATCTGGGTGATATCAGTGTTCGGTCATCGGTTGAAGAGGGCACCACCTTCACGGCGACACTTCCACGCCCCGCAGCTTGAGTTTTGTTGTGTGGAGAATATTGCCTACCTCGCCAAAATCCATTCAAATGGATAGATAGCAATATTCATATGAATTGAATATTTTCATGTGCAGCGCGTCCCGTCTGGAAGAACGGTACAGGCGCGGAACTAAACGTTAAGGTTGCGCAGACATTGATATACAAAACGGTCTGCGCGTCTAAAATGTTTCGTCATGCACAGCACATCAAAGCTTCGTTACAGGTCTGACATGCGGCAATCCATTGCAAATGATGTAGCCACAATCGGTCGGATCAGCGCTGTTCCCGCCATTCTGCAAGTCGTGACCGAATCGACTGGTCTCGGGTTTGCAGCCGTTGCGCGCGTCACACAAACGTCCTGGACCGCCTGCGCCGTTCTGGACAACCTTGACTTCGGTCTGGAGGCGGGCGGCGAGCTTGAATTGACGAGCACCATCTGCCATGAAATCAGTTCTTCACACCAGCCTGTAGTGATTGATCACGTGGCAGAAGACGCGAAGTTCTGCGCCCACCACACACCGCGCCTGTACAACTTCGAAAGCTACATCTCTGTCCCGATCTTTCTTGCCGACGGCTCGTTCTTCGGCACCATCTGCGCGCTGGACCCCAAGCCCGCCACTCTGACCGGCACACCAATACTGGCCATGATGGAGTCATTCGCCCGGCTGCTGGCGTTGCAGATTGAAGCCGAGGACAACATGCAGCAGGTGCAGGCCGATCTGCTGGCCGAGCGTGAAGTCTCGGAGTTGCGCGAACAGTTTATCGCCGTGCTCGGGCATGACCTGCGCAATCCGCTGTTCGCCATCAACGCCAGTGCCGAGTTGCTGCTGCGCCGCCCGCTGGACGACAAGGCGCAGCAGATCGTCCATCACATCCTGACTTCCGGCAAGCGAGCCTCGCAACTGGTGGACGATGTGCTCGACTTTGCAAGGGGGCGTCTGGGGCACGGCATTCCGCTGAGTATTCATGATGCGCAGGGCCTGGATGCCACACTTGAACATGTGGTTTCCGAGATTCAACGTGTGCACCCCAAAAGACTGATTCGTTCCCGCATCGGCCTGCTGGAACACATCCGCTGCGACCACGAGCGGATTGCGCAGCTGCTGTCCAATCTGGTGTCCAACGCGATCAGCCACGGCGATGCGCAAAGCCCAGTCGATGTCGTGGCGCTGGTCGATGGTGGATCGTTTCTGCTCAGCGTAACCAATCAGGGTGCGCCCATTCCCGAGCCGGTTCTGGCTCAGCTGTTTCAGCCTTACTCACGTCCCGTGACGGACGAACCGCAGGCCGGGCTTGGTCTGGGTCTGTATATCGCCAGCCAGATCGCTCTCGCGCATGGCGGCACGCTCGAGGTGTGTTCGACACGCGAGCGCGGCACGACATTCACGTTCAGCATGCCGCTGGTCTCGGCGTCATCGTCGTCCATGGCGAGCGCCCAATAAGCGCCGCCAGGTCATGTGCGGATACGTTTTCGTGCCGCACTGACCATCCTTGTTACAAACTCCTGCGTTGCTTTACTTGCTCATCACCACTGCCGGGCCGAACCTGAAGCCTTGATTGCCATCAAAGGCCTGAGTCTTCACCGTTCTCGACGCAAACCCATAAGAGGTAAGTGATGAACAGTTTCGTGCGCAAACTGATGTGGGGCGCGCTGTGCGTGTTATCCACAGTAGGCGCTGTACAGGCACAGAACCTGCCCAACAGCACGCTGAACAACGGCGCCAGCAGCAACCCTTACAACAGCCCGATCCACCGCGCCAATCCCAACAGCCGCCAGGGCACCGAATCGAGTGTCCCACCTTCACGTGCGCCCAACATCGCGCCGCCGGTGCGCAAGCCCACGCTGGAAAACGGCGGCATCGGCAATGGCTATCCAAACCGTCAGACACCCCAGCGGCCATCCACGCAGAACCCTGATTCACGGCGCAATCAGTGACGTCACGTCCAGGCCTTGAGGCAGGACATCCAATCAATGCATAAGGAATCGCCCATGTTCAGAAAAACCCTGTTTGCGACACTGTGTGCCACTGCCGTGTTGAGCCTGCCGCTGTCTGCGGGTGCTGCTCCCACCGAGAATTATAAAAGTGACCTCGGCACCGTGACCGTAACGCCGGTCGCCGAGGGCTTGAACTACCCGTGGGCACTGGCGTTTCTGCCGGACAGGAAAGGCATTCTGGTGACCGAACGCTCGGGCAATCTGCGCCTGGTTTCTGCGGACGGCAAGCTGTCCGCGCCGATCTCAGGCGTGCCGCAAGTCTGGGCCAGAAAGCAGGGCGGTCTGCTGGACGTGGTGCTTTCGCCTGACTTCGCCAAGGACCGCATGGTCTACCTGACGTACTCCGAAGGCAGCGGCAAGACAGCCGCCGAAGGCGACACCGCAGGCACTGCCGCAGGGCGCGGGCGGTTGTCGGCGGACATGACCAAACTTGAAGATTTTGAAGTGATTTTCCGTCAGGAGCCCAAGCTGTCGGTCGGCAATCACTTTGGTTCGCGCATGGTGTTTGACCGCGACGGTTACCTGTTCATCGCGCTGGGCGAGAACAACGAACGCGCAACGGCGCAGGACCTGGACAAGCTGCAGGGCAAGATCGTGCGTATCTTCCCTGACGGTAACGTGCCCAAGGACAACCCGTTCGTTGGCCAGAAAAACGTGCGTCCGGAAATCTGGTCCTACGGCCATCGCAATCAGCAGGGTGCTGCGCTGAACCCATGGTCTGGCACCTTGTGGACCAACGAACACGGTCCCAAGGGTGGCGACGAAGTGAACATCATCGAGCGTGGCCAGAACTACGGCTGGCCGATCGCGACGCACGGCATCAACTACTCGGGTGAGCCAATTCCGGAAGCCCAGGGCAAGTTTGTCGAAGGCACCAAAGTGCCGTTTCAGGTCTGGGAAGTTTCACCGGGCCTCAGCGGCATGGCTTTTTACGACGATGGTCGCTTCAAGAAGTGGGACCACAACCTGTTCATCGGCGCGCTGGCCACTGAAGAGTTGATTCGCTTGAAGTTTGAAGGCGACAAGATCGTTCAGGAAGAACGTCTGTTGAAAGACATGAAACAACGCATTCGCGATGTGCGTCAGGGGCCGGATGGCTACTTGTATCTGCTGACGGATGACAGCAAGGGGCAGTTGTTGAAAGTCGGGTTGGCCGAATAAGCCGTCCCTTATATAACGCACAAAAAAATTCCCACGCAAGGTGGGAATTTTTTTGATCGGTTGTCAGGCGGTGAATGGCTCAGCGCCCGACAGCAGGATTAACGATCCTGTTCGTCACGTACAACGGCGCCGGTCTTGGCGTTCACGTCGTAGTTCCACTCAACGCCCTTGGCGTCCTTGAGTTCGATCTGGTAGATGTAGTTGCCGCCAACATCCTTATCGAGTTCGGTGTCGTGAATCTCAAAGCCTGGGTGCTTGGCTTGTGCTTGCTTGTTGAACTGTTCCAAGTCACCGATTGCACCGGATTTCTGCAGGCCGGCAATTTGATCAGGACGAACATCAGCGTGGGCGGCACCGGCAGCAACAGTCAGGGCAGCAGCAGCGAAGAGGGCAGAGATAAGTTTCATAAAGGTAGTCCTTCTGATTGATCTGTTGTAATGGATTGCTGGCTCGCTGAATCGTTCAGCGGCTTTGTTGAATTCAGATTATCCACGCTGACTTAATTCACGCTTAATAAACCGTTGTGTCCGGTTATTGCGAATCAGCGAGGTGAGTAAAGTGTGCTCACTCGATTCGTCTACAGAATGACGTGCACGCAAAGGTTGAAAAAAACCGGCGGTGAACGTAAAAGGTTGCCCCCTGCCGGAAGGTGCTTCGCGTCTGTCCAGGCGCCTGATCTTCTGGAGTCCGACAATGAGTACGTCCTATCGACCTGCCGCGCGTCTTGCGTCTCGCTTGCTGCCTTTGGGCATGGCCGTCGCTTCGCCGGTGCTGGCGGTCGAGCCGGTCAATCTGGAAGCCGTTAATGTCTCGGGCACCCGCGAAGAAAGTGTCGGCGACTATAAAGCGGCGCTGGCCTCCATTGCAGGTTACGACCAGGCGACGTTGCTCGACACGCCCGCATCGGTATCGGTGTTTACTGCCGCGCTGATCGAGGATCGCCAGGCCAGACTGCTCAGTGAGGTGTTGCGCAACGATGCCTCTGTCGGCGAAAGCTATGCCCCGGTCGGCTACTACGAAAACTTCGTGGTGCGCGGTTTCTCGCTCAACGCAGCCAACAGTTATCGCATCAATGGCCGCAGCATCACCGGCGAGCAGAATGTGGCGCTGGAAAACAAGCAGCAGGTCGAATTGCTCAAGGGCTTGTCGGGCCTGCAGAGTGGCGTGTCGGAGCCGGGTGGTGTGATCAATTACCAGACCAAGCGCGCGGAGGACGTGCGCTCGGTCACGGTGTCCACCAACGAGCATGGCGAGCGCTACATTGCCACTGATGTGGGCGGCTGGTTTGGCAGCGAGCAACAGTTCGGCCTGCGTGCCAATCTGGCGCATGAAGACATTCGCTCCTACGTCGAGCATGCCGATGGCCAGCGGGATTTCGCATCCCTGGCGTTCGACTGGAACATCAGCGACCGCGCCTTGCTGCAGCTGGACGTCGAGTACCAGACCAAAGAACAGCGTTCTGTACCCGGCTACCAATTGGTCGGCGGCACGACCCTGCCACACGGTGCTTCGCCGCGCAAGCTGCTGGGTTATCAGAACTGGTCCAATCCCGTCGGGATCGACTCCCTGAACATGAACGGCCGCTTCGAGTATCGCTTCAATGAGAGTTGGAAGGGCAGCCTCAGCGCTTCTCGCAGTCGTGTGGTGATCGACGACTACAGCGCGTTCGCCTGGGGCTGCTACGGTTCGGCCAGTTGCGCGGCAGAAGCGGTGCCCAATCATTTCAGTGCCGAAGGTGGGTATGACATCTATGACTTCCGCAGCCCTGACGACACACGGCGCAATGATGAAGTCGAGGCGGCCATGTCCGGCGTTTTCACTACCGGCTCGCTCGGTCACGAGCTGACCTTCGGCACCAGCGCCTACCGTCGTACGGTCGACACGCGAGGCACCTTCAACGAGTTTGTCGGCTCCGGCAACATCAATGAGGCGCCTGAAGCGGTTTCGCCCTCCGACCTGCCATTGCCGCACACCGAGCGTCGTCTCGACAGCCGCCAGTACGGGCTGTTCGTCACCGACCGGATCAGCTTCAACGAGCAGTGGCAGACAGTGCTGGGCGGGCGTCAGGTGCGTCTCGACGAGCAGGCGTACGCCGAGGACGGCAGCGATGCGCGCCACACTGAACGCTGGGTGTTTCTGCCCCAGGCTGCGCTGATCTACAAGCCGGTGGACAACCTGTCGCTCTACACCAGCTACAGCAAAGGGCTTTCGCTGGGTGGGACGGCGGCATGGTTCACCACCAACGCCAGCGAAATTCTCGCACCTACCGTGTCGCGACAACTGGAAGCCGGGATCAAGTACGACTGGCAGCGCATGAGCTTCACGGCCGCGCTGTTCCAGGCGCGTCAGGCTTATCAGTATTCAAGGCCCAATGATGACGGCACCTTTACCTACGTGCAGCAGGGCGAGCAGAAGAACACGGGTCTTGAGCTGGGTGCCAGCGGCTGGGTGACTGAGCGTCTGCAGATTTCCGCCAGCGCCGCAGCGATTCGGGCACGGGTCGAAGGCAGCGGCACCGAGGCTTACGAAGGCCATCAGGCGCTCAACGTGCCCAAATACCGTGGAAGCCTGCAGGCCGACTACAGCCTGCCGATTCGCGGCCTGGCGTTACTCGGTGGCGTGCAGTACAGCGCCAGCAAAATGGCCGACCGCGAAGGCTCGGTGCAGGTCAATGACTACGCGCTGTTCAACGTCGGTAGCCGCTACAGCACGAAAATCGGCGGATACGACACGGTCCTGCGCCTGACCGTCGACAACCTGTTCAAAAAACGCTACTGGCGCGACGCTGGCGAATACCTGGGCGACGACTACCTGTTCATGGGCGCCCCCAGAACCGCCAGACTCTCGGCTTCAGTCAATTTCTGAGTTGACTGCCGAAGCGGACGCAGAGCGTCCTGAGCGGCATTCCCACGCTGGAGCATGGGAACGATCAGTGATCTGAAAAACCTGTGGGAGGCGGTCGCAGCAAGACTCGGGTATAACGCTGAGCACAAGCATGGGCATGATCGGCGTGCTTGAGATCACGCTGATCGTTCCTACGCTCCGCGTGGGAATGCCGCTCAGGACGCTCCGCGTCCGTTCTCGAATGTCGCGCAGATGTGTGTCCAAGCTCCAGCGTTTTCCACGTCATGCGCTCGGCTCACTGAGTCCGCAATCTGTGCCATCTGTGACGCTCTGCGTCACATTCGAAGGGCAGCGCAGCAGGCAGGGACCAGTCTGCCCGCGATAAGTACACCGTCTCCAAACCCCACAGCCTGATCCAAGCTTTGCTATTCTTCGCGCCCAGCGAGCGCGGGACGCGCTTTTCAGCCATGTATCGGGGGCTTCATGACGGCCATCGTTCGACCACCTCAAGCGCCTTTCAGCCGTGGTGACTACAAGACTCTGGGTCTTGCAGCGCTGGGCGGGGCGCTGGAAATCTACGATTTCATCATCTTCGTATTCTTCGCGCTGACCCTCAGCCAACTGTTCTTCCCGCCTGAAATGCCCGAGTGGCTACGTCTGTTGCAGAGCTTCGGCATCTTCGTGACCGGCTATCTGGCACGTCCGCTGGGCGGAATTCTGATGGCGCATTTTGCCGACCGTCTGGGACGCAAACGCGTGTTCAGCCTCAGCATCCTGATGATGGCCTTGCCCTGTCTGTTGATCGGCATCATGCCCACCTACGCCCAGATCGGCTATTGGGCACCGTTGGTGCTGTTGGCCCTGCGCATTCTCCAGGGCGCTGCGGTCGGCGGCGAAGTGCCGAGCGCCTGGGTATTCGTCGCAGAGCACGCCCCGAATGGCCATCGCGGTTACGCCCTGGGCGTGCTGCAGGCCGGTCTGACCTTCGGCTACTTGCTGGGAGCGCTGACCGCGACCTGGCTGGCCCGTGTCTACAGCCCGGCAGAGATTCTCGACTGGGCCTGGCGCATTCCGTTTCTGCTCGGCGGTGTGTTCGGCGTGGTGGGCGTCTGGCTGCGTCGCTGGTTGAGCGAAACGCCGGTGTTCATGGCCCTGCATGCCCAGCGCGAGGGGCTGCAAGGCCTGCCGCTGAAACAGGTCCTGAAAGACCACCGTGCCTCGCTGCTGCCCGCCGCCTTGCTGACCTTCGTGCTCACCTCGGCCGTGGTCGTACTGGTGGTCATCACACCAACAGTCATGCAGCAGCGCTTCGGCATCTCGGCCAGCCAGACGTTTGCCCTGAGCGCCGCCGGTATCGTGTTTTTGAACATCGGCTGCGTGCTGGCCGGCATGCTGGTCGACCGGATCGGCGCCTGGCGCGGCGTCATGCTTTACAGTCTGTTGTTGCCGCTGGGCATCGGCGTGCTGTACGCCAGCCTGATCGAGCAGTGGCTGCCGCTCAGCGTCGCCTACGCCATCGCGGGTCTGGCCTGCGGAATCGTCGGCGTGGTGCCTTCGGTCATGGTGGGGCTGTTCCCGGCCAACATCCGCGTGTCGGGCATCTCCTTCACGTACAACATCGCCTATGCGTTCTGGGCCAGTACCACGCCGCTGCTGCTGATCGCACTGATGCCCTGGAACGTCTGGGTCTGCGTTCTTTACGCCGTCGTGATGGGCATGACCGGTCTGCTAACGGCCGTGGTGTTTGGCCTGCGCAGGGGCGTGCAGGTCGATGATGTGGTGATGGGCCGGGCCAGTTAGCAGCTCGGCTTGTATCCATCGGTCGGTTCGAGTTCATCGACAACCTGTCTCCCCCCGCTGGAACGGATGAATTCAGGCAATACAGGGCTTCAAGAATGTATTGCCTGACGTGGCTGACTCAGCTGTAAAAATTGATCGTAATTATTAATTCGCAAGTTCATCTCGCGCCTGCTTTTAACCTGATATTAGGTTCGTAGGTTCGTAGGTTCGTGGTCAATAGTGCTTGTAGTATTTATTTGGTTAATTGTTAAAGCGTTTCCGAGTTTTCTGTAGGAGCTTTCCTGTAATTTCCGATATAAAAAATAACGCTAAACAAAACGGCATCAAAGCCGATTTGCTCTTGAGGTCGTGGATGGCAGTTGTAGGAAACACCCTACAAGTTCATTCGTGGGCATAGTGACAACAAGAGGGAATACCATGTGGGCGACTCTTCGAGAACAGGAAGTCCTGGCGCTTTTGCTTCAAGGATGTACCAACAAGGAAATTGCACAGCAGCTCTGCATCAGCGGCTATACCGTGCGTGATCATGTGTCTTCACTGCTTCGAAAGAATCAGGCCAGAACGCGTGCTGAACTCATGGCGCGCTGTATGTCTTTTCTGCTGACTCCCGGCAAACCTCGCAGCCCCCTACATCTGTCGGATTGTTTATCGAGATGACTTCGCCAGAATAGGCGTTATCGAGATAAGTGTTTTAACGCGTGTCTGTTCTTGCGGGGTAGCAGGAGCAGGCTTGTGGTCTTACTGCTGGCACTGTGGTCTTGGCTGCCGCGTCAGAGAATACGCCGGGGTCGAGTTTTATCAAGGGCCGATCAATACGCTGAACATCACTGCTTGGCGTCACTGCACAATAAACAATAAAAGGAGCAACACATGACTGTTTGTCTTGTTCGGCAGGATTCGCTTTCCGATCAGTCATTGCGGCCGGATACGCACCGTACTTATATCAACCCGATGACGGACTTCCAGCAACTGGCCGCGCGCCAGTCGCTCCTTTCACGAGCCGCCCTTGCCCAACAACAGGCCGCGCTGCTCGGGCCTGCGGGCCAGTTTGCCGGACTCTCCCGGCAGGTTCGGGAGCAGGCACGGCAAGCTCCGGTGTTCCAGGACCTGGAGCGCCTGCATGACAGAAAGCGCAAGTCGCTTGCCGAGCAGGCAGTGATGTTCGCGCTGGGCGAGTTCTGCCGTCGTCCACCGTCCGATAATCCGTTCTACCGCAAGCCCCGGGAACATCTGTGTTGCGTCGTGTTCGACGACACCGGGCTTTACACGCTGGTTGAACGCTACGCCGCAGCCGAAGCACTCAAGCAGAGTGACAGCGGGTACTTCGCCAGCCTCATCGCCACCACGCGAAACACGGTCGAGCGACGCATTGTCTTTCACGGCCTGCTGGAGCATTTCGACCGCCTGCTGCCTATCGAGAAAAGCATTTACCCGCTGGACTACCGCAGTGCTCAACAAGCGCATCTGGATCATGAGGAATCGCTCTACGGCAAACTGGAACTGAAACAACCGATCAGCGTGATTTTAGAAACCCGTGAACCGCAGTGGCTGCTGGATCATTTGCCTGAACTTCAGCGCGCTGTCAGCTGATGTCGGTTTAACGCGTTGTGTTTTTTTATTCGCCCGCAAGTACCAAAGAGTGAGCAAGGGAGCCATTAATGAGAGTTGTCAGTCAGGGTATCGAATCACGAATCGCCATCATGCAACTTGATAAAAGGAACGCTCAAAACAGCCAGTCGGCAGGCGCAGTCATTTCAGCAGGCATTCACGAAAAACCGCCCGTCCAACGTCCAACCGTTTCTATCAGCGGCGAAGCGCTTTTACGGCAAAGATTATTTCATATAACCGACCCGAATCGTGCTTTGCCTGTATTTGTACAGATGGAACGTGGGGCATTGGGTTCTAGAGTCGATTTTTTAACGGGTAACGACAGGCAATTGCTGGGGGACGTGTACGCGTGGGTGCAGGAACAGGGTGCTGATCTGAAGTATGTTGATGACTTGGGGTTTAGACTCGCGTCATACCGCGAATCAGACAACGGTAGAATAATGATGCGCGAAAATACGGGGCACAGCTATGACGGCGAAGGGCATAAGCTCTATCTCAGCTTTACCGATAAGGATGCGGCTTCCGCTAAACGGATCCTGGAAGGTGACGCATTGAAAACGACGCGTCTGGACCACGGTTTCGTTCGCTTTATCACCGACAAGGATTACGGTGCTATCAACCACAACGATTTTGATTTCATGGAACAGGTCATCAATCGATTTTCCAATCGAAAAGATGAGTCGCAGCCCTTGACGCCCAGGTTTGCAAGGCACGAGTACCTTAAAAACAACTATGTCAGAACGCTCTCCAAAGAAAAATATGGCGATGATAAAGACAACGTCCAAAATGATCAGGGCACTCAGTCGGCCGCGAAAAAAACCACCAAACCCAAGCCTGTCACCGTCGAATCCCTGCGTGACGACATGCGGGCGGCATTGTTCAAAGCGATGAACGTCACAAGCTTCAAGTCGCTGTTCGCGCTTTTATTCGGAGGCAAGCGCTGATCCGCCAAGGTTGACGTAGCAGGAGAGGAATCTCGTTTCGGACACTGTTAACCGGGTGATTTCCAGTTTGTATACGAGGTGTTTGCTGTTGGTGTGCCGATCGCTTTGCGGTAAATATGTATGGATTTTAATCGCAATGTTTAAGTTAGATTTAGCTGAAGATCTACGGAGGAGGATGCTATCGGTCTTCAGTGATTGATTTTGATTTTTCAGATTGTTGTATTTGGTTTTTTAAAAAAAGCATGCGCGCATGCGTGTGCGCTATGAAAAGGATTTTATATGATAAAGGTTTTAAGTTTTTTACTGCTTTTTGTTCCGGCGATTGGTATGGCGAAAGATTTTGATGTGACTAAGGTTAGCGCCCCTAGACTAATGCTGAGTCCAAACTATGTGTCTATTAGCATGCACAGTCTGAGATTCTCAGACTATCCGTTCATGGCTGCAACAAGATCTAAGTTGCAAAAGGTGTCTTGGGATTTGACCTCGTTTCCGGCGGCTCACAATGAAGAGGTGGAGGTATGCTATAAGGTAGACGGAAACAAGGACACGTCTTGTATAGCTGCGACTCCTGGCGGGGCAGACAGTACAGAAAAGTTTAATATGTACGGTTTCAACTACTCGACAAGTGTTATGGTTCGGCACTTGGCAGAGGGTGGCGATTCGGTAATAAGACCGTTGGGCGCTGATAAGGTGACCTTTCATTTGAGCTATTGAAGACAAGCCCCTGATAAATGGTTATCAGGGGCTTAATTTTTTGGAGCTTTACATGCAAATATCACGTGACGCCGGTTTCACTGCCGTTGATCGGGCTGATAAATTTACCGCTCGTTCGGGTGAAAAAGCTTTCAGTATGCCAACCAATGAAAAGCCGACACCACCAATGCCAACGGTGTCCATCAGTGGAGAAGCACTTCTGCGGCAACGTCTGTTTCATATAACCGACCCAAATCGTGCTGTCCCTGTACTCGGGAAAGCGGAGTGTGGAACATCGCGTTCAAGAGTCGAGTTCTTAACACGTGATGACAGACAGTTGTTGGGCGAAGTGTATGAGTGGGCGCGGGAACAGGGTGCCGATTTGGCGTACGTTGATGAGTTAGGGTCCAGACTCGCGTTTTATCGTGAAAAAGACGATGGCAGAATAAGCGCACGTGGCAATACGGGGCTAGATTATAATCGCGAAGGACACAAGGTCTATCACCGCTTTACCGATAAAGATGCTGCCTCTGCCCAACGAATACTGGAAAGTGGTGCGCTGAAAACGACGCGTCTGGACCACGGTTTCATTCGCTTTATAACCGACAAGGATTACGGCGCTATTTACCACAACGATTTTGATTTCATGGAACAGGTCATCAATCGATTTTCCAATGGGAAAGATGAGTCGCAGCCCTTGACGCCCAGGTTTGCCAAGCGCGAGTACCTTAAAAACAACTATGTCAGAACGCTCTCCAAAGAAAAATATGGCGATGATAAAGACAACGTCCAAAATGATCAGGGCAGTCAGTCGGCCGCGAAGAAAACCAACAAACCCAAGCCTGTCACCGTCGAATCCCTGCGTGACGACATGCGGGCGGCATTGTTCAAAGCGATGAACGTCACAAGCTTCAAGTCGCTGTTTGCGCTTTTGTTCGGAGACAAGCGCTGACTCGTTACGTCTGAACGCTCATGTCCTGACAGTCGGCCATGTCCTGACAGTCGGCGCTAATGTCATCCGCAATGACCACACGATTGCGGCCTGTGCTCTTGGCGAGGTAGAGGGCTTTGTCGGCTTCGTGAAGCCAGGCCGATGTGTCATTCAGGCCGTGGTTATAAGCCGCAACGCCGATGCTGAGGCTGACTTTCAAATCTTCGTGCAGGGAGTAGGTGAGTTCATCGATGGCCAGCCGCAGCTTTTCAAGCACTTTGCGGGCTTGCGCCGTGTTGGCACCCGGCAGGATCACGCAGAACTCATCGCCGCCGCAGCGTCCCGTCACGTCGTTCTTGCGCAGGTTGTCCACCATCGCCTGGCTGATGCTCTGCAGCACCGTGTCGCCCACCAGATGGCCGTAGGTGTCGTTGATCGTCTTGAAGAAATCGATATCGAATAGCGCGACCACGCATTCCTGATTCAGGCTTCGGCTTTTTGCGAACTCGAGATCAAGCAGTTCCTTCCAGGCGCCATGGTTGAGCAGGCCGGTCAGGCTGTCGGTGCGGCTGAGCCTGTGCAGTATGTTTCTGTGTTCACGCAGCTTGAGCGTGACCTGATGACTCATCCAGCCGATGAAGATCGGGTAGATCACCAGCACCGGAAGGCAGGCATACATCTGCATCGGGGTGCTTTCCAGATTGATCACCGGATCCAGCACCAGCAGTGAAACCATGATGCCTGCCGCTTGGGCGACGAAGCCCCTTAACATGAGGCGTGGGCCGGCCGCTGCGATGTTGTGCATGGCCATCATCGCGACCACAGTGATCGCGGGCAGCACACTGAACCCCATTGCACCGATCCAGAAGCCTCCGCAGAACGAGTCGGTCAGCAGGTTGCGCCGTTCCGCCTGGTAGGGCTGCCTGGATGTTCTGGCCAGGTAGTAGGCAACGTGGGGCCATATCAGCGCATTGAAAAATGCCAATGCCCAAAGCCATGGCGCGGCATTCAGGTGAAACAGGGAGGCTGCGACGGTGAGAAAGCCCACGCTGACGCCGACCGTTCGTGGCGCATAGATTCGCTTGGCGAATGCCAGTCCTTTGCCTTGAAATCGGTTCATAACGCTTACCGGAATCTGATTGAACCGGTCAGAAACCTTCATCCTTGACCGAAAGGGTAGAGTTTGGCGTGTCACAAATGCCATGGGAAGAGCATTTTGCCATTATTCATGCACATCAACGCGTGCTGCTGCCATTAACGGTCGCATCGAAGACGATTTGGATGGAGAAGCGCAGCTGAGACCTTCAAAAGAACGGCCAAGCCAGTGGGGCCGCTTGCCGACGTGCTCGACAAACGGCCCCAAGGCACATGGGTTACGCCGGAACGGCTGACCCGGACGTTCGGGCCTTGCGTGCCATCGTCAGCCAGGCAAGCGCGATGGCCAGCACGGCAACAACGGCAGCGACATAGCCAACGGCTCCAAGGCCCAGGTATTCAATGGTGACGCCACCAATGATCGACCCCAACCCGATGCCCGCATTGGCGGCCGACACGTTCAATGTGCCAGCGAGCGCCTGAGCCTGCGGTGCGGCTTTCATGACCCGGATCTGGCAGATGGGGAACAGGGCGGTGTGCGCAATGCCCCATACCGCCAACACCACGGCCAGCAACGGCAGTGATCCTGCGGCCGGCACACTTGCCGTCATGCCCAGCGCCAGTAACAGCGCAAAAGCGATGGTCGCACCCAGCGGGCTACGATCCACGAAGCGGCCGCCCAGTGCGTTGCCGATCAGGCCGACTGCACCAAAGCCCATCAGCCACCAGCCCACCTGCGCCGACTCGATCCCGGCGATTCGCTCAAGCGTGTCAGCCAGGTAGGTGTAAGCGCCGAACATCGCGGTGAACAACAGAATCGACAGCAGCAGGTTTGCGATGAAATGCGGGTCGCGCAGGATTCTGGCCTGTTGAGCCAGCCCGACTTTCTCGGTGGGCGCCATCTTTGGCATCGAGAAGGCAAGCAGCACCGCCATCAGCACAGACAGTGCCGTCAGTGCCCAGAACGCGCCGCGCCAGCCCACAGCGTCGGCAAACACCGTGCCCAGCGGAATGCCGAACAGCATGGCCGCCGAGATGCCCAGATACACCTGAGCAACGGCCTTGCCCGCCTGTTTGGGACCGGCCATCAAGCCTGCGGTCTCACTGGCCGTGCCCCAGAAAACCGGTAGCGCCAATGCCGGAATGAAGCGCGCCAGCGCCAGCACCCAGATGTTGCTCGACACTGCCGCCAGTGCATTGGAGGCGGCGAAGATCAGCAGGATCACGATGAACGTCCGCTTGCGATCCAGGTGCGAGAGCATCGCCGTCAGCGGTGGGCCGAACAGCATAACCGTGAAGGCGAACAGGGTGACCAACAGCCCGGCGTTGGAGATCGAAATGCCCAGATCCCTGGCCAGTGCGGGCAGCAGACCGATGATGAGAAATTCAGTGGTGACGATCACAAATCCGGCCAAGGCCAGAATGGCGATGGACAGACCGGCCCCGGTCGAGCGTTCGCTCGCGGCGGCGGATGTGGTTTCTTGAGACGACATGACACAAACCCTATAGAAAATAGCGTGCCAGCATATTTCAGAAACCATTTCCTATCTGTGGCGAATTTTCCGTACATTAAGGAATTAAATTCAGCAATGGTCAGCGTCCATGCTTTCTACGGATCGTCTTAAAGGCATTGAAACGTTTGTAGCGGTCGCCAACGCAGGCAGCTTCACGGCCGCCGCCGAGCGTCTGAGCCTGACCAACTCGGCCGTCAGTAAGAGTGTGGCGCGTCTGGAAAGCCGCTTGGGCATGCGTCTGTTCGAGCGCACTACCCGAAGCCTGGCGCTGACCGAGGAGGGCGCGACCTACCATGCTGTCTGCACGCGCATGTTGGCCGAACTGGAAGAAGCGGAAACTGCCCTGGCCGCGCAGTGCTCTGAACCGGCCGGTCAGTTGCGTATCGACCTGCCCGCCACCTTTGGCCGACTGCACGTACTGCCGCAGATTCTGGCGTTTGCCGAAAGTCATCCCAAACTGCGCCCGCATGTCACGTTCACCGACCGCTTCGTCGACATTCTGGAGGAGGGCATCGACCTCGCGGTGCGTATCGGTGGCCCGTCGATCTGGCCGGCAGGACTTGCGCATCGCTGCCTGGGGACCGAACGGGTGATTTTCTGCGCCGCGCCTGCTTATCTGCAACGCCACGGCATGCCGCGTACTTTCGAGGATCTGGTCGACCATGCGTGCATCCTGTTTGGTCGGGGCGATGGCACTGTCAGTCCTTGGCTGTTCGTTGACGCGCAGGGTGAGCCTGAAACACGGGCGGTGGAAGCCCGTATCGTGGTGGGCAACGGGGAAGCTCAGGTCGCTGCCGTGACGTCGGCCTGCGGCATCGCGCAACTGGCGACCTGGCTGATCAAGGACCAGCTGCAGCGCGGCGAACTGGTGGAAATCCTTCCTCATCTGGCCACTGACGGCCTGGCCCTGCACCTGGCCTGGCCGCGCAGCCGTGAATCGCTGCCCAAGGTGCAGGGTCTGGTGGCGTTGCTGTCAGGCGCCTTGCGGGTGGACTGACGGGGCTACGGGTTATTGGCCGATGACGGCTTTCACCAGTGCGGCGTGCTGCTTGGGGTCTTTGGCGTTGGAGACCACATTCAGAACCGCTGCACGTTTGCCCGAGGCCGCCATGATCGTTGTGCTCAACACCTTGGTGTCGCTCATGGTGGCCGAGGTGTCCACCTGACGAATGCCGAGACCGTTCTTCTTGACGATCTTCTTCTCGCCCAGTTTCTTGAAGTCTTTGTAGCCCGCGCCCTGCTGAGCCATGGTGCCTGCGACCAGACCGTCCAGCACCACGTTGTCGTTGTCACCGACCTCAACGCCCGACGGCAGTGGTGTCTCTGTCGCGATGACCACACGCTTCTCAGCGGCGTTGGTGTACAGCGAGCCTGTCACGCCTTGAGCCTTGGCTTTCTCGTCGATCTCGGGCATGTCGCCCTGCACGAAACCCCCAGGCAGCGTGAACGCCAGTTTGCCGCCGAGCAGCGAAGCCTTCTGGGTTGTCGCCGCTGCTGGCGCAGCAGCCTGCGTCTTGGACGCCGCCTGAGCGTTGACCATCCCCAGCGTGCCGACCAACGCCATGCACACCACGATTGCCTTGAAACTGAACGACGGCATAGGAACTCCCTGATTGCCTGATTTTGGATGGACAGCATTGTGCCTGAGGGATACGAGCAGGCAGACAGGAAAAAGTGCCCTGAGGTGGGAATAGCTGTTGCTGAAACTGGGAGGGCCCAAGTGAGTTCAAGACCGGACGCGGAGCGGCCTGAGAGGCGTTACCACGCAGAGTGTGGGAACGAGCGGTACAAAAGTCGCGATGAGTATCTGGGGCGAGCACAATTTCGGCCGTGGGAGATTCTATGGTTTTGGGAAACCCCTCAAGCCGCCTTTGACCGATATTCGCTCTGGGTTTTTAACAGGGCGAATACGACTCGGGCCATCTTCCTTGCCAGCATGACCAAGGCTTGAGTGGTGCTGAAGCCACGCTTTCTCTGCTCTTCATAAAACGGCTTCCATGCGGCTGTACGGCTGCCAGACATGGCCGCGTTATGAAGCAGCCGACGGGCTTCCGGATCGCCACGCTTGGTCAGGCGGCGCGGCCCGTCACTTTGTCCGGATTTGGACACCCTGAGGTCCAGGCCTAAAAAGGCAATGAAGGCGTTGGCGTTGCTGAATTCGCCTCGCTGAAAAGTAGTGACCAGCCGGGCCGCCGTCAGAAAGCCGATACCTTCTACTTTCATGCAACGGCTGACCTGTCCCATCAACTCGGCTCGCTGCAGGACATCCTTGATCTTCTTCTCGACCAGCGCTTCAAGGCGCTTCATCGAATTGATCTGCGCCGCGAACGCTGTTTTCAACAGGGGCTCGTTGGACCAGCTCTGAACCAGTCCGGTACGCGCCTGGACCAACGCCGCACGACGACGAAACAGGCTCAGCAACTGACGATAAAGCGGGCACGGCGGTACCCAGGGGTGCAGCTCGTCGGCCTCTTTCTTCAAATATCGGGCAAGCAAACGAGCGTCCAGCGCATCCGTCTTGGCGCGTACATTGACGCCTTTTCGGTAATGGCTCAGTTGGTAGCCATCGATCATGTAGATGGTGCAGCCGGCCTCGTAAGCCATGTCGGCGAACAGGGCGTGATAGGTATTAGTGGCTTCGACAGCGATTGACACCGTTCCAGCCAAGGTACGCAACCACTTGCTGATAGATGCCTTGTTGTTGGGAATTGCTTCAAGTCGGTCGGACTGGTCCTGATAGATCACCAGCTCATTTTTGGCGACGTCTACTCCGACGACAGGTTTAGTCTGGGCAACCAGCATTGCCATGGCGCAATCTCCGGGATAAGGTTTGAGAACTTGAAGGGACCACCCAGAGGCGCAGGCTTGTTTCTATCGTAGGTCGCGAGCCATAAGCATTCTTTATCGGCGCTTGGGTGAAAGGAGGAGGGGTGAAATCTCCCACAGGTCTGTACTGCGTAAACAGTCAGAAGCGAACTGAGTCCCTCCTCCTCCCTTCAAGTCCTACCATACAAGCGGACTCGTCCGCGAAAGCTGGTACATCCGATGAAGATGTAGCGTCTGAAACGCAGTATTCGCGGACAAGTCCGCTCCCACTTTCAGATACCGCATTCCTTCAGGTCGATTTGTGCATAACGATAAGTGTTCTGCGTAGGCATGCAGCCCCGTGAAGCTCTGCGTCATATCAAGACCGCGATGCGGATTCAGGATCGTAGGCGCGCGAATCCTCATTCCTTCCGAAAAATCGGCCGAATCCCGCGGCATTTCGGGTACGCCACGCATCCCCAGAACTCTCCCGCGTTCTTTCCGGTGCGCGCCACTTTGATGACCATGGGCTTTTTGCAGTGTGGGCAGTTGGGCGTGGCGGGTTTTGTTTCGGGTTTTGGCGTTGTCGGTTTGGACTTCCGCTTGCGAGGCCTTGCCTTCGTGTCGACAGCCTGTTCGCTGACGTCGAGTGGCGCAGCCTCCACAACAGGCTCGTCCCGTTTTTCATTGCCAGCGTCCGGCTTACGGCGACTGACAATCGTCGCTACGGCCTTGCCCAGCCTGCGTATCGCGCCAATGAAAGCCTGCAGGGGAGGTTGAGTCTTGCGCGCCATGGGAGCCTTCAGTACACGAGTAATCGATTCAAAGGCGGCATGGTGCAGAGAACGAGGCCACCAAGTAAAGCGCGCCAAACCGCCCATCGACTCAAGACCTCGCCCTGCCGGACGATATAGGGACGCTGCACGATCGGTTGTGACTTGGTGGGTGTGTGCTACACCTTCAAGGCGTGCCCCAGGATATTTCGCATTTACCAGGGAGTGGATGTTCAATGCGTGTCAACTTGCCCGTTACCCAGACAGAACGGACCTTTCCAGCGTCTGAGCGTCTCATTTCCACTACAGACCTCAACAGTCACATCACCTACTGCAACGATGCGTTCGTGTCGCTCAGTGGTTTCACGCGTGAAGAACTGATCGGGCAGCCGCACAACCTTGTGCGCCACCCCGACATGCCTGCGTCGGTATTTGCCCACATGTGGGAAACCATCAAACAGGGCAAACCCTGGATGGGCGTGGTCAAGAACCGCTCCAAGCAGGGCGACTATTACTGGGTCAGCGCCTACGTCACTGCGGTGTACGAAAACGGCCGCATCGTGGGTTACGAATCTGTCCGCTCCCTGCCGACCCGCGACCAGGTGCGCCGCGCAGAAGCACTGTATGCGCGCCTGCGGGCTGGCAAGTCGGCAGTCTCCAAAGTCAGCGCCGCTGCTTATCACCTCGTCCGCCAACTGCCGATGATCCTCTGTGCGCTGGCGTTGATGGCTGGCGTGTACCTGCTGGACGATCAGGCCTCGTTCGTCATGATTCTCGTCGTGCTGCTCGCACTGGGCAGCTTTCTCGAAATCCGCCATCGCAACAGCCTGCGCAAAACGCTGGAAGAGCACCCCAAGGCATTCACCAGTGCGCTGGTTGCGCTGACCTACAGCGACAACCGAGGCCCGCAAGGCCAGCTCGATCTGGCAATGCTCAGCGCAGAGGCTCGATTGCAGGCCGCCTTGACTCGCCTTGTCGACACCGGCGAGAGCGTCAAGCAGCACGCCGGGCAATCGGCGCAGTTGTCGGTTCGGCAGGCTGAATCGCTCGACCAGCAACGCAGCGAAGCAGACCAGTCCGCCACGGCCATCAACCAGATGGCAGCGACCATTCAGGAAGTCACCCACAACGTACAGAACACCGCCCACGCCGCCGAAGAAGCCGACAAACTCGCCCAGCAGGGGCGTGGTTTGGCGGATGAAAGCCTGCTGGCGATCCGTCACATGGCCAACTCCGTGACCGAGATCGGTCAGGCCGTCGGTGACCTTGCCGATGCGACACAGTCCATCGGCAGTGTGGTGGACGTCATTACCTCCATCGCCCAGCAGACCAACCTGCTGGCGCTCAACGCCGCCATCGAGGCAGCACGTGCGGGCGAGCAGGGCCGTGGCTTTGCCGTGGTCGCCGACGAAGTCCGTTCGCTGGCCTCACGCACCCAGTCCTCGACCGAACAGATCCAGCAGATCATCACCACCCTGCGCGACGGCGCCTCCCGCGCCGTGCAGACCGCCAGCAAGGGCGAGCAGATCTCACAGGAAAGCGTCGCCAGCGTCGAAGCCGTGCAAAAGGCGCTCGACGGCATCAGCCAGTCCGTCACCCGCATCACCGGCATGAGCCAACAAATGGCATCCGCCTCCGAAGAACAAAGCCACGTAGCAGAAAACATCAGCCAGCAAATCACCCGCATCGCCCAACTCTGCGATCAGAGCGCAGGCCAGGCTCAACAGGGTTCGCAGATCAGCAGCGAGCTGGAAGGCATGGCGGAGTACCTGCACAGTCTGGCGGAGCGGTTTAGTCGGTAGCTTGATGGCAAGGACGTGTCTCACCACCTTTCAGGTGGTGACCGCTATTTGTAAACTCGAATTCGGGGGTCGACTTTTCGTTTCAGGAACCACCGGAAGGGTACGTGGGGTACCGGTATACAGAACAGGTGAGCGCTGATAATGACTACCGTCAGCCAGCCGGGAACGTAAATTTCCAGCTGACCGTAAAAATATACTGATTGCGTTGCCTGAATATAGGTATGTATGAAGATAGGTATGATCTTGTAGTAAATAGATAGGGCAAACTTTAAGTCGGAATAGTTAGTGTCTGAAAAAGCACGCTGTATCCAGAGCGTGATCATGAAAAGCGTCGTTGAAAATATGATGAAGGCCGTATACTCGATGAGTTGCGTCATTCAGGAAACTCCGGTATGGGCGATTTCATTTTGAAAGTCTAATGGTTTCGATTTTTTCTTGAGTACCAAGGTTTGATATCCCATGTGACGGTGTGGGCGCAGGCATGAGCCACAATCATTGCCAGTGAAAATAATATTATAATCGAGCTGTCTTGCTCTCCGTAAAAAGGGAGGCTGTTCTTGTCGATGACGCGCATGTGCTGATAGACAAAGAATATATTGTAAATCATGTTTATCCAATATTTGGTAGGCGTGAAGTTTTCTCCTGACCATGCATACCGCGTGCACAGTGCAGGCAGGTAAAACGCTACCCCGCAAGCCAGGAATATAGCGTATATGGCTGTTTCATTCATTGATCGTCATCCCGTGAAAAGAGAGGCTGTTGTAAGTTTTCGTTAATTCTGTCCGATGCCGGTCTTTATTCGTGGAGTAGGTAACAGAAGCGCGAACGCTAACGGGATGAATAGCGCCAGCCATCTTAGCTCTATGCTTCTCAGGGTTATGTCGAAAGGCAATGTTCCATATTTCGCGTATTTCAAATACAGATGGCCGCAGAATATGTTATAGGTCAATGTAAGCACCAGTTTGGGTGTCGAGAAGTTTTTAGCTGAGAAAGCATATCTTGCCCAAACTGAAGGGGCGAGCAGCAATAGTGTTACGGCTATGAACGCCAAGATTTTATATCCCAAGTAACGGTGTGGGCGCACGCATGAGCCAGGATCATCACGATTGAGAACCATCCCAGAACTGAACTGTCTTGATAGCCATAAAAAGGAAGGTCGTTTTTCTCAATGAAACGCATGTGTAAGTAGCCAAAAAATATGTTGTATAGGTTGGTACCCCAGAACCTTGCTATCGTGAAACTCTTTCCAGACCATGCGTGACGTGCCCACAATGCGGGCAGATAGAAGATGATTCCGAGTGCAATAACGATGGCGTAGATGGAAATGCTATCTGTCATGGTTCGTCCATTCGTTGTACATGCTCTCCGCAGTGAGTCCATCAACCATTCGTTCAATAATAACTATTTTTGCAGATGTGGCCTCATATGCTCTGATTTTGTCTGCTCGTACATATTCAAATAGCTTCCAAGCTTCCGGCTTCACGACCAGCCTCCCCATGCCATACAAAGACAATCCCAGGTCTACCGTAACCGCTCCATAAACCCCACATTCAAAGCACTAAGCTAATGCCAGATGCTGG
>NZ_JARVSO010000038.1:0-93778 GCF_030209155.1 Pseudomonas sp. fls2-241-TYG-175
CGGTCGTAACCGTGCCCGCTCCAAACGCTTATCGCGACTTGTGTATAACGCAGAGTGATCCGCGTGGGTATCCAGCCTGTGACGCTCCGCGTCACTTGCGCGGTCGTGAGCCGGGCGCATAAAAAAGCCCCTGAAGCAGCACTTCAGGGGCTTTTTCAAACCGGGTGGCGATCAGGCCAGAACCGGCTGTACCTCAGGTTTCAGTGGCTGCAATGGCAGCAACGGCGCATGAGGGTCAGCTGCAATGGAAGCTCTCCACGCTGCCAGCCATTCTTCATGGCCACCACTCCAGACCAGCTCATGCAGACGCCCCAGGGCAACCGGATCGCTCAGCAACATCAGGCGCTCATGATTGCCAAGCTTGTCCGGACCAACCTTCAGTGCATGCTCGACGCGCTCCATACGGACCACTTCGATCGGCCTGGCCTGCTTGTGACGCGACGTTGCCAGTGCACAGGCCAAGGCATTCTGCTGTGGATCAACCACGGCGCGAATAAAGCCTTCCTTCAGCGCATGCCAACGGTTCTCGTGGGTGTACTGATCGGTAGAGATCAGTTCCTGCGGCGGCTCGAACTCTTCCGGGATCAGGAAGAACTTCTCGTCGCGCGCCTTGAGACCCAGACCGGTACGGCTGGAAATCACCGACACCGGAATCGACAGCATCAACGACACCACAATCGGTGCCAGCCACCAGAGGAAGCTCGGGTTCAGCGAGAACACCAGAGCGGCCCAGCAAGCGCCCAGCAGCGTCTGAGGACCGTGACGTTTGACCGCTTCGATCCATGGCGTGGAGTCATCGTCGCGCTGTGGGGAGTTCCAGGTCGCTGCCCAGCCCAGGAAAGCGGCCAGTACGAAGCGGGTGTGGAACAGCATGCGAACCGGCGCCAGCAGCACCGAGAACAGCATTTCCAACAGCATCGAGATGGTGACCTTGAACTTGCCGCCATAGCCCTTCGCGCCCTTGGCCCAGATCAGAATGACGCTGAGCAGTTTGGGCAGGAACAACAGGACGATGGTGGTCGAGAACAGCGCAACGGCTTTTTCCGGGTGCCATTGTGGCCACAGCGGATACAGCTGACGCGGTTCAAGGAAGTAGGTCGGCTCCATCAGCGTGTTCACGGCCAGCAAGGCAGTGGACAGCACCAGGAAGAAGAACCACAACGGCGCCGACAGGTAAGACATCACGCCTGTCAGGAACACCGCACGGTGAACCGGGTGCATGCCCTTGACCAGGAACAGCCTGAAGTTCATCAGGTTGCCGTGGCACCAGCGGCGGTCACGCTTGAGTTCGTCGAGCAGGTTGGGTGGCAACTCTTCGTAGCTGCCCGGCAGATCGTAGGCAATCCAGACGCCCCAGCCGGCACGGCGCATAAGCGCAGCTTCGACGAAGTCGTGAGACAGGATCGCACCGGCGAAGGCCCCCTTACCCGGCAACGGCGCCAGTGCGCAGTGCTCGATAAAAGGCTTCATGCGGATGATCGCGTTGTGACCCCAGTAGTGGGATTCACCCAGCTGCCAGAAGTGCAGACCGGCAGTGAACAGCGGACCATAGACACGTGTGGCGAACTGCTGCATGCGCGCATACAGCGTGTCCATGCCCGAGGCACGTGGCGCGGTCTGGATGATACCGGCGTCCGGCGTGGCTTCCATCAGGCGAACCAGACTGGTCAGACACTCGCCGCTCATGACGCTGTCGGCGTCGAGCACGACCATGTAGCGGTATTCACCACCCCAGCGACGGCAGAAGTCATCGAGGTTGCCGCTTTTGCGTTTGACGCGACGGCGACGACGACGATAGAAAATCTTGCCGAAACCACCGGCTTCACGGCACACGTCAAGCCAGGCCTGCTGCTCGGCAACGGCGATATCGGTGTCGTTGGTATCGCTGAGGACGAAGAAGTCGAAGCGATCCAGGTCACCCGTGGCCGCCACCGACTCGAAGGTCGCACGCAGACCGGCGAACACGCGAGGCACGTCTTCGTTGCAGATCGGCATGACCAGAGCAGTACGCGCGCCGACTTCAATCGGCTCGTTACCTGCGCTGGCACCGGAGATGCGGTACTTGTCGCGACCAGTCAGCAATTCCAGGAAGCCCATCAGCGCGGTCCAGAAACCCGCCGATACCCAGCAGAACAGAATCCCGAACAGCAACAGGATGCTGGTCTGCAAGGCGTAAGGCATGACCTGCAACGCAGTCTGCACGAAGGTCTGGCGCGTGATTTCGTCCAGCGAAACCAGCGACCAGCCCTGATACGGCAGGATGCCTTTCATGTACCAGCCAGCCACGATCGTCTGACCCAGCATGAGAACCAGCAGGATATAACGACGGATCGAGCCGACCGTGCGCCAGCGCGACTTGGGCAGGTCGCGTGGCAGATCGTCGTGCTCAGGCTTCGGCGGATTGGTCTTGCCGGTCAGCCGACGCCAGCCGCGCACCAGAATGTTGGTGCGCCACGGCTCGGGAACGACCTTGGTGCGACGGATTGGTGGAGTGGCCTTCAGGCACAGGCGACCGCTTGCATCGACACCGAGCATCTCGGCGTCCTGCAATTCGTCGGCTGTGGACAGCGTCAGGCGACGGCCTACCGAAGCCTGTGCGGCCTCGGCAGTGTCGGTGAATGGCTGCGCCGAAAGGCGTTCGTGCAACTCGGCGAAGGATTTGCAGCCGGCCAGTTCGGCCCGCTGCTCGTCGCTCATCGGTAAATGCGCCAGGTACTCGTTCAGAGACACTGGCACCGGTAGAGAATTACTCATCGCTCGGCAACTGATAGCTCCAGGTCTCGGTCATGACTTGCAACGTCTTGGCCGGTTCCGGATGGGTGGGCGCGGCCTCGGTTTCAGGCTGCTGGATTTCTTTACCGTCCTTGTCCTTGGCTACGTCAGCCTTGGCGGCGTCGGTTTTGGCGACGTCACCTTTGGCAGCGTCAGGCTTGGATGCCTCACCTTTCGCAGCTTCAGGCTTGGCAGCTTCGACCTTCGGCGCATCGGCCTTGGCAATTTCTACCTGGTCCGTGTCCTTGGTTGCCGCAGGTTTGGCGGCTTCCTTGGCAGCCGCTTCCTTGGCAGCGACTTTCTTGTCTTCTGCCTTGTCGGCAACCAGCAGTGCAGGCTCCTTGCCCGGTTCGGCCGGAATCTCGCGCAGCAGGTAAGCGCGCATTTCAGTCGGCTTGCCGGAGTCCTTGACCTTCACCCGCAGGGTCAGGCGATAGCCTTTGGTGACCGGGTTGTAGCGCAGGTTGTTTTCGACCAGCTCGACGTTGTCGTCGGTGGTCACCTGGCTGCGAATGGTCTTGTCTTCAGGCAGTGCAGCCAGCACCGGACCGACAAAATCGACCAGGAATGCGAGGCTGCCATCCGGCTGACGAATCAGGTTGGACTGACGCACGTCACCGATGGAGCGCTGAGTCTGCTTGACCCAACCCAGATCCGGGGAGTGAATCGAGTTTTCCTGCATGGTCCAGTGGATGCGGTAGTTGAAGTCCATCGGCCCGCCCGGCTTGGCCAGGGTCTCAGGCTTCCAGTAGGCAACGATGTTGTCGTTGGTTTCGTCGGCAGTCGGAATTTCGACCAGCTCGACCGTACCTTTGCCCCAGTCACCTTTCGGCTCGATCCAGGCGCTTGGGCGCTTGTCGTAGCGGTCGTCGAGGTCTTCGTACTGGCTGAAGTCACGGCCACGCTGCAACAGACCGAAACCACGCGGGTTCTCGACCGAGAAGCTGCTGATGGACAGGTGTTTAGGGTTGTTCAGCGGACGCCACAGCCACTCACCGTTGGCTGCCTGAATCGACAGACCGCTCGAATCGTGAAGCTCGCGACGGTAGTTAGGCACACGCGAAGGCTGGTTGGCACCGAACAGGAACATGCTGGTCAATGGCGCAACGCCCAGCTTGTTGACGTTGTCACGCAGGAACATGCGCGACTTCACGTCGACCAGCGTGTTGGTACCAGGACGCAGGGTCAACTGATAGGCACCGGTGGCACGCGGCGAATCGAGCAGTGCGAAGATCACCAGATGGTTGTCATCCGGGCCTGGCTTCTCGATCCAGAATTCCTTGAAGCGCGGAAACTCTTCGCCCGACGGCGATGCAGTGTCGATGGCCATGCCACGAGCGGACAGGCCGTAGACCTGGCCCTTGCCGATCACGCGAAAGTAGCTCGCGCCCAGCATGGTCATGATCTCGTCCTGTTTGTCATCCTTGTTGATCGGGTACAGCACACGGAAACCGGCATAACCCAGTTTTTCGGTGGATTTCGGATCGATCTTCAGGTCGCCGAAATCGAAACGACTGGGGTCGTACTTGATTTCGTCAACGGACGTGGCGGTGACTTCGTTGATCTTGACCGGCGTGTCGAAATGCATGCCCTGATGATAGAAGGACACTTTGAACGGCGTCTTGTCGCCCGCCCACTCGGCCTTGTCATCACGGAACCGGATTTTCTGGTAGTCCGCGAACTTCATGTCGCGCAACTCGTTGGGCAGATTGCTTCTCGGCGCTTCGAATTTCTGCCCGGCCATTTCTTTGGCTCTGGCCGCTACATCATCCAGGCTGAAAGCCCACAACTGACCCGCACTGAACAGGCAGACCAGCGCCGAACTTGCCAGGAGCGCACTGCGCAGGCGCTTGACAGATTTCTTTGGAGCATTACAGGGACTAACAATCACGAGCAACCCTCGCCGAAAACAGATGAAGAAACCAACGGCCAGCTATCGATGCCGGGTTGGCGAGCATTGTTCCGACTCCAATTGGGCCTAATGATTCCCCAACCTGGTGTCAGAACCGCTTTTGTCATGCCAGATGGACCAACCACCGCTGATCTCCGTTGCGCGCGATTATCCAGTAGCACGCGTCACAACGCATCAGGTATGACAAAGAATTTTATTCCCCCCGGACTTATGAATCCGGGAGAAGACAACGGAATATTAGCTCAGGTTTCAAGCAGGAAAGTCACAGGGCCATCATTGACCAGATGCACTTGCATGTCCGCACCAAACTGGCCCGCCGCAACCGTTGAATGCGCGATCCTGGCCTGACTCAATAGATAGTCGTACAACTCGGCACCCAGCGCAGGCGGCGCCGCTTTCGAGAAGCTTGGACGCATGCCGCTTTTGGTATCGGCCGCCAGCGTGAATTGCGAAACCAGCAGCAATCCGCCGCCCACTTCACGCAGGGAAAGATTCATCTTGCCCTCGGCATCACTGAACACTCGATAGTTGAGCAACTTGTGCAGCAACTTATCGGCACTGGCCCGAGTGTCTTGAGGCTCCACACCGACCAGCACCAGAATGCCCTGATCGATTGCGCCAACCACCTCGCCACCCACTTCCACGCGTGCACCCTGCACGCGCTGCAATAAAGCTTTCATAGAGACTCTTTTCAGACCTGCGACAAGGACGCGACGGTATCAGGCTTCTTCAGGTGGCAGGTCAAGCAGACGACGCGCGACCTGTGCGGCGGCCCGTACCAGCGCATCGGTGATGCCCGGCTCCGACGCCGCGTGGCCTGCATCACGAATCACCTGCAGCTCGCTGTTGGGCCACGCCTGATGCAGCTCCCAGGCATTGTCCAGTGTGCAGATGACATCGTAACGACCATGAACAATGATGCCCGGCAGATGGGCGATCTTCGGCATGTCGCGAATCAACTGGTTGGTTTCCAGGAAGGCATTGTTCATGAAGTAGTGACACTCGATACGCGCAATCGACAGGGCGCGTTGCGGCTCGGAGAACCGGTCGACTACCTGGGGATTGGGACGCAGGGTGGCCGCACGACCTTCCCAGGTTGACCAGGCCTTGGCGGCATGCATCTGGGCGATCTGGTCCGGGCCGGTGAGGCGCTTGTGGAAAGCCGCCAGCAGGTTGTCCCGCTCATCCAGCGGAATCGGTGCGACATAGTCCTGCCAGTAATCGGGGAACAGGCGGCTGGCGCCCGCCTGATAAAACCAGTCGATATCCTGCTGGCGCGCCAGAAAAATTCCGCGCAGGATCAGCGCATGAACGCGGTCCGGGTGAGTCTGGGCGTAAGCGAGCGACAACGTCGAACCCCACGAGCCGCCGAACAGCACCCACTTTTCGATGCCTAGGTGTTCACGGATTCGTTCGAGATCTTCAACCAAATGCCAGGTGGTATTGTTTTCGATGCTGGCGTGAGGCGTGGAGCGACCGCAGCCGCGCTGATCGAAAGTAATGATGCGGTACAGGTTCGGATCGAAGTAACGACGGCTCTGTGCATCGCAACCCGAACCCGGTCCACCATGGATAAAGACCACGGGAAGGCCTTCGGGCGACCCGCTTTCATCGACGTAAAGCACATGCGGCTGTTCCACGGCCAGATCGTGCCGGGCGTAAGGTTTGATCTGCGGGTACAAAGTCTGCATATGTGCTCCATGAGTCCGATTCAGAGGCTTCTATTATTCTGCCGTTGGGCATCATAAACCCGAAACGAGGAATGAGCATGCTGCACATCATCGTTGCGAGTGGAACGATCAATGCAAGCGTTTTGCCAATTTGCAAAGTTCGCGAACCTGCGCAGGCGCGCTGGGTCGAAGCGAGAGCTCTGTCTTCAATTATTTCTTTCATTTTCAGGAAATAACTGACGACACGCCTACAGTCTAATAACCCCATCTTTCAATCCGTCAGACTACTTGAGGTCGTACCGATGTCTCAGGAACCACTCGTTCGTGACGCTGATGTGGCTGCTTTCCGCGCCGCAGTGCTCGCCAAACTCACTTACTCAGTGGGCAAGGACCCCGACCATGCGTTTGAGCATGACTGGTTCGAAGCTGTTGCCCTGGCTGCTCGTGACCACATGGTCGAGCACTGGATGGACCACACGCGACAGATTTATCGCAAGGTTCAGAAACGGGTCTATTACCTGTCGCTGGAATTTCTGATCGGCAGATTGCTGTACGACAGCCTGAGTAACCTGGGCCTGCTGGAAATCGCTCGCGAAGCCATGACCGAACTGGGCGTGGACATCGAGCGCATTCGCCTGCTCGAACCCGATGCCGCGCTGGGTAACGGCGGCCTGGGTCGTCTGGCGGCCTGCTTCATGGAAAGCATGTCGACTCTGGGCATTGCGGGTCATGGCTACGGCATTCGCTACGAACACGGCCTGTTCCGTCAGGCAGTGGTCGACGGCTGGCAGCAGGAGCAGACCGAGAACTGGCTGGACTTCGGCAACCCGTGGGAATTCGAACGTCCGGAAGTGGTGTACTCGATCGGCTTCGGCGGCAGCGTCGAAACCTTCACCAACGAAGCCGGTGAGACGCGTCAGGTCTGGCGCCCGGGCGAAACCGTCCGCGCCATTGCCTACGACACGCCGGTAGTCGGCTGGCGTGGTGCAAGCGTGAACACCCTGCGCCTGTGGCGCGCCCGTGCGGTGGAAGATCTGCACCTGGAACGCTTCAACGCCGGTGACCACTTTGGTGCCGTGGCGGAAGTCGTGCGCGCTGAAAGTATTTCCCGTGTGCTGTATCCGAACGACGCGACTGAAGCCGGTCAGGAACTGCGCCTGCGCCAGGAATACTTCTTCGTTTCGGCTTCCCTGCAGGACTTGCTGCGTCGTCACCTGAACATGCACGCTACGCTGACTGATCTGCCGGAGCATGCGGCGATCCAGATGAACGACACACACCCGTCCATCGCGGTGGCCGAGCTGATGCGTCAGTTGATCGACAACCACAACATTCCGTGGGACACCGCCTGGAAAATCACCGTCGGCACCCTGGGCTACACCAACCACACCCTGCTGCCTGAAGCGCTGGAAACCTGGTCGGTCGGCCTGATGGAGCGGATGCTGCCGCGCCACATGCAGATCATCTACCTGATCAACGCGCAACACATCGACACGCTGCGCGCCAAGGGCATCCACGATTTCGAAGTGCTGCGCGCGGTGTCGCTTATCGAAGAAGACAATGGCCGTCGCGTGCGCATGGGCAACCTGGCATTCCTCGGTTCCCACAGCGTCAACGGCGTTTCGGCATTGCACACTCAGTTGATGCGCAAAACCGTATTTGCCGAACTGCACAAGCTGTATCCGGAACGGATCAACAACAAGACCAACGGCATCACCTTCCGCCGCTGGCTGTTCCAGGCCAACCCGAAGCTGACCGAAATGCTGGTCGAAGCGCTCGGCCCGGACGTGCTGGACAACGCAGAAACCCGTTTGAAGGAGCTGGAGCCGTTCGCCGAGAAGTCATCCTTCCGCAAGCAGATGGCCGATCAACGCCTGCACAGCAAACGTGCGCTGGCGGCGATCATTCATGAACGCCTCGGCATCGCAGTCAACCCGGCGGCGATGTTCGACGTGCAGGTCAAGCGGATCCACGAATACAAGCGTCAGCTGCTGAACCTGTTCCACACCGTCGCCCTGTATCAGGCGATTCGTGCAGAGCCGGGCACGGACTGGGTGCCTCGGGTCAAGATCTTCGCAGGCAAGGCAGCAGCCAGCTATCACTCGGCCAAGCTGATCATCAAGCTCACCAACGACATCGCCCGCACTGTCAACAACGACCCGACCGTACGCGGCCTGCTCAAAGTGGTGTTCATGCCCAACTACAACGTCAGCCTGGCCGAGAGCATCATTCCGGCAGCCGACCTGTCGGAGCAGATCTCCACTGCAGGCCTTGAAGCCTCGGGCACCAGCAATATGAAGTTCGGCCTCAACGGCGCACTGACCATCGGCACGCTGGACGGTGCCAACGTGGAAATGAGCGAGCAGATCGGTCTGGAAAACATGTTCATCTTCGGCATGACCTCGCAGGAAGTCGAAGCCCGCAAGCAGGCAGGCGACTTCAGCGCACATGGCGATGTTGCCGCGTCCGGTCGTTTGAACGATGTGTTGCAGGCGATTCGTGGCGGGGTGTTCTCGCCGGATGATCCGAACCGCTATGCAGGTCTGGTCGATCAACTGCTGGCCTATGACCGTTTCCTGGTCTGCGCCGACTTCGACTCGTACTGGGCCGCCCAGGCCAAGGTCGAGGAACGCTGGCACGACTCCAAGGAATGGTGGCGTTCGGCAGTGCTCAACACGGCACGCATGGGCTGGTTCTCCTCGGACCGGACCATTCGCGAGTACGCGGGCGAAATCTGGAAAGCACTGGACTGAAACAAGGGGGGCACATCCGTAATCTGATGCACCGCCCCTTTCGCGGACAAGTCCGCTCCTACTGGCAGAAACCGGCTTTCGACCTGTAGGAGTGGACTTGTCCACGAAGACTGGCTTTCAGACGCTCCATTTCGACTGAATGTACCGCTCCACGTCAGGAGCGCGCTGAGTCCCTCTCTCCCCTATACTGCGCACCGATAAACCTTCACACATCGAAAAGGATGTCGTCGCGTGCTTTGGATTTGTCTGGTAGTGGGCGGTGCAGTGCTCGGGTACTCGGTCAGTTACGACGAGTGGGAAGGCATGCTCATCGGTGCAGTCATGGGCTGGGGGCTATGGGCGGGTGTTCGCCTGTATCTGCTGGACAAACGCTCGGCCGAGCAGTCTCTGGAGTTACTCGCTACCCGGAAAACCGTCGAATCCCTCCAACAGCGTCTGACGCTTCTCGAATACCCGCCCGTTCCAAGCCCGCAACCCGCCGCCAAAGCGCAGCAGACCGCTCCGTTGCCCGCCGACTCGGTCATCATCGCAGCGCAGACCACCGGCCCCGAGCTGATCTGGGACCTGCCTGCTGAACAAGCACCTGTAGCGCCGACCGCTGCCCCAGCTGCAACGGCCACGACCAGGCAGGCATCGACCACACCGTCTTCACCCAACTTCATCGAAAAGACTCTATCCGGCGCCATGGGCTGGCTGATGGGTGGCAATACGGTTTTGCGGGTCGGCATCGTCGTGCTGTTTCTGGGGCTGGCTTTTCTGTTGCGCTACGCCACCGAAGGCATGGTCGTACCCATCGAGGCGCGCTATGCAGGTGTGGCCGCCAGTGCGCTGGCATTGTTGGGGCTCGGCTGGTGGCTGCGCCTTCGCAACGCCCCTTACGCCTTGATGCTTCAGGGCGCGGGCATCGGTGTGCTGTACCTGACAGTATTCGCCGCGATGAAACTGCACACGCTGCTCGACCCGACCCTGGGCTTCGGGCTATTGGTAGCGATCACAGCGTTCTCGGCCGTGCTGGCCCTGACCCAGAATTCGCTGGCGCTGGCCTGCGCAGGCGCACTGGGCGGGTTTGCCGCGCCGCTGCTCGCCTCGACCGGGCAAGGCAGCCATGTGTCGCTCTTCAGCTACTTCGCCTTGCTCAACGCCGGTATCTTCGCCATCGCCTGGTTCCGGGCCTGGCGCGTGCTGAACCTGATCGGTTTTTTCGGCACGTTCGGCATCGGCTTTGCGTGGGGTATCAAGGCCTACACACCGGAGCTGTTCTGGAGCACCGAACCATTCCTGATCCTGTTTTTCCTGATGTACCTGGCCATCGGCCTGCTGTTTGCGCGGCGCAAGCTTCAGGAGCAGGCAGGCGGCCCACAGGAAGACAGCCGCAACGCCTTGCTGCGCTGGTCGGCGCGTCAGGGTGATTATGTCGACGGCACGTTGCTGTTCGGGACGCCTATCGTCGGGTTCGGCCTGCAATATGCGCTGGTCGAACACTTCGAACTGGGCGCTGCATTCAGTGCGCTGGCGCTGGGTGTGATTTACATGGGACTGGCGCGGGTGCTGGCAGCGCGCGGCTCGGAAAGAACCAGGATGCTAATGGAAACCTGCCTGGCGCTGGGCGTGGTGTTCACGACACTGGCGATCCCGCTGGGGCTGGGTTCGCAATGGACCACCTGCGCCTGGGCCGTGGAAGGCGCAGCCATCTTCTGGCTGGGCATGCGCCAACATCGGGTATTGGCGAGTGCGTTTGGTCTGTTCCTGCAATTGGCTGCCGGCATCACCCTGCTGAGCAACCTGGATCTGTCGGACACATCGCTGTTGCTCCACGGTGATTACTGGACCGCGATGATTCTGGCGATTGCCGCCTTTGTCAGCGCCTGGTGCATCCATCGCTACCAGACGTTGACGCTGATGGATCAGGAATTGGCCAGAGCGTTGTTGATGGTCTGGGCTGCGGCGTGGTGGATGTTTTCAGTCATCAACGTCGTCCAGCTGTTCGTGCCTGTCTTGCTGCAGACCTCTGCGCTGCTGATGGCGGCGGCGGCCAGTGCCGCGCTCTGGACCGTGCTGGCATTGCGGCTACGCTGGTCCGATCTGGCGACGTTGTGCGCCACACTGACTCCGCTTTGCACCCTTGTGCTGCTGACCTCGCTGAGCAGTCAGTATCATCCGGCGCAGGATGGCGGCTGGATCGCCTGGCTGGCGGTATTCGCGGTGCATTTGCTTTCGCTACGTCGTCTCGCCGAACTGGCCCCGAGCCTTGCGATTCGCCTTGCACATGTCGTTGGCTGCTGGCTGATCATCGCCGTACTGGCCCTGGAGCTGCGCTTCGGGCTGATGCAATTGTCCGAGCAGTACAACGCATGGCGCTGGCTGGGTTGGGCCGTTGTGCCGAGCCTGTACCTGTGGGCAATGACGTCGCAGCGCCAATGGCCGTGGCCTGTGTCCGCCTACCCTCAGGCCTACCGGGTCAGCGCCGCCGCTCCCCTCGCCGTATTGATGCTCGCATGGTTCTGGCTGGCCAATATCTTCAGCGACGGTGCAGCAGATCCCCTGCCGTACATCCCACTGCTCAACCCGCTGGAAATCGGTCTGCTGTTCTCGCTGACCGGCGTCTTCCTGTGGACGCGCAATTACTTGCCGAAGATGGGCCTGGATGACACGCGCTCGCGCAATATTCCCCTGCTGATAGCCGGCGCTTCACTCTTTGCGCTGGTCACGGCAATGGTCATGCGCACTGCGCATCACTGGGCTGACGTGCCCTGGGACACCGAATATCTGCTCGAATCGATGCGCGTTCAGGCCGGGCTGTCGATCGTCTGGACGTTGATGGCACTGGCGCTGATGATCGGCGGGCACATGCGCGCCCATCGACAGATCTGGCTGGGCGGCGCAGCGTTGATCGGCGTGGTGGTGATCAAACTGTTCTTCATCGAACTGGGCAATCGCGGGGGCATGGAACGTATTGTCTCGTTCATAGGAGTTGGCATTCTGCTACTGGTGGTGGGATATTTCGCACCATTACCGCCGAAACCTCCCGTTACCCAGACTGACGGGGAGCCCGGCACGGCTCCAACCGCTGAGCCGAACAGCCCATGAGGAAACCGTTCTTGAGTCGTTCACCCCTGAAAATCGCCGTGCTCGGCCTGACCCTGTGCACGACGATGGCCGCCCATGCTCAAGACAAACCGGCCGATTTCGCCAGCCAGACGCCGCTGACACTCAGCGGTGATGGCCCGTGGTACCGCATTGAACTGCCGCTTTCCGTGCAACTGAATGCGCGGCAGGCCGATCTGAGCGATCTGCGCGTGTTCAATAACGAAGGCCAACCGCAGGCGTATGCCCTGAATCAGAAGCAGGCTTCGCAGGAACAGGAGCCCACGCCGATCCCGGTCAAGTGGTTCGCGCTCTACAGCACCCAGGAAGCGGGCGATGCCACACCGGTCATTCGCATCGAGCGCGCCAGCAATGGCACGGTGATCGAAGTCCAGCCGCAAAGTGACATCGAGGCCGGCGAAGAAGTGTTGCGCGGCTGGCTGCTGGACACCAGCGCGATCAAGGCCCCACTTGAACAACTGATCATCGACTGGAGCGCCGAGCGCGAGGGTTTCCAGAGTTTCAGCATCGAGGCCAGCGATGACCTCCAGCACTGGCGCGACTGGGGTGAAGGACAGGTTGCACGCCTTTCGTTCGCCGATGAAGTGGTCGATCAGCGCGAGGTGGGTCTGCCCGGTCAGAGCGCCCGCTATCTGCGCTTGCTGTGGCGCTCGCCGCACAGCGCCCCCACGTTGATCTCGGCCCATCTGTTCGCAGCCGACAGCGAAACGCCCACCCCGCCGTTGACCTGGTCACCACCGGTCACCGGCAAGGTCGAAAAGGCCAACGAATATGTCTGGGAGCTGCCTGCGGGCCTGCCGGTCGAACGTGTGAAAGTCGACATCGCCCAGCCCAACAGCCTTGCACCGGGCACACTCTACGCACGCAGCGACGCCAGACAGCCTTGGCAACCGATCAGCAGCGGACTGCTGTATCGCCTGACGCAAAATGGCAGCGATGTGGTTCAGGATCAGTTGCAGTTGTCCGGGCGTATCGTCCAGCAACTCAAACTCGTGGTCGATGACCGCGGCGGCGGACTGGGCACAGAAGCGCCAGCATTGAGCGTCGCCGTCCGGGCCAGCGAAGTAGTGTTTCTGGCGCGCGGCAACGGGCCGTTCACTCTCGCCGTGGGCAACACCTCCGTGAAGGCCGCCAACCTGTCGCTGGCGACTCTCATTCCCGATTTCACCCCGCAGAAACTGGCCACACTCGGCACGGCGAAACCGACGTCCGCCACGGTCGCCAACATGGCCGCACCGCTGCCGGTCGTGCAGGAAAGCGTCGATTTCAAGCGCATCGGACTGTGGGCAGTCCTGGTGCTGGGCGTGCTGTTTCTGGGCTGGATGGCGATGAGCACCCTGCGTGCCTCGAAACGCTGAACAGGCCGTCCGAGAGCGCCGGATTCCAGCTACGCTGATCCGGCGTATGAACTGAAACAGTCATAAGCCAGTCTGATAGCAGTATTACGTCGCCACTCGCGTTAAACTGCGCGGGTTTTCATACCCCCCTATTTCGGAGCTATCCATGTCCCGCGTTACACTAAGTCGCTACTTGATTGAGCAGACCCGCAGCAACAACACTCCTGCCGATCTGCGCTTCCTGATCGAAGTAGTGGCGCGAGCATGCAAGGAAATCAGCCACGCCGTCTCCAAGGGCGCACTGGGCGGTGTACTCGGGAGCATGGGCACCGAGAACGTGCAGGGCGAAGTACAGAAAAAGCTCGACGTGATCTCCAACGAAATCCTGCTGGAAGCCAATGAATGGGGTGGTCACCTGGCCGGCATGGCGTCCGAAGAAATGGACAACGCCTACCAGATTCCCGGCAAATACCCCAAAGGTGCCTACCTGCTGGTATTCGACCCACTGGACGGCTCGTCCAACATCGACATCAACGCACCGGTCGGCACCATCTTCTCGGTATTGCGTTGCCCGAACCAGTACCTGAGCCAGAACGAAGCCCTGAACGAAAAGGCTTTCCTGCAGCCAGGCACCGAGCAGGTCGCTGCCGGTTACGCGATCTATGGCCCACAGACCATGCTCATCCTGACGCTGGGCGACGGCGTCAAAGGCTTCACGCTGGACCGCGAAATGGGCAGCTTCGTACTGACCCACGAAGACATCACCATCCCTGAAACCACTCAGGAATTCGCCATCAACATGTCCAACCAGCGTCACTGGGAAGCCCCGGTACAGCGCTATGTGGACGAGTTGCTGCAGGGCGAAGAAGGCCCGCTGAAGAAGAACTACAACATGCGCTGGGTTGCGGCCATGGTTGCCGACGTACACCGCATCCTGACCCGTGGCGGTCTGTTCATGTATCCGCGTGACAGCCGTGAGCCTTCCAAGCCGGGCAAACTGCGCCTGATGTATGAAGCCAACCCGATGTCGTTCCTGGTTGAGCAGGCCGGCGGCGCGTCCACCGACGGCCATCAGCGCATCCTCGACATTCAGCCTGAAGGCCTGCACCAGCGTGTCGCGGTGTTCCTGGGTTCGAAGCAGGAAGTCGAGCGCGCCACCGCTTATCACAAAGAGTAAGAGGGACAGGACCGATGCGTGCGCCCTGGCTGCCGCTGCTCGACTGGTGGTTCGGTTCTGCCGAATCGCCCAGTGACGTGGTGAAAGCCAGGAACACGCTCTGGTTCGGCAAGAAAAAAGCCAACGACACTGAAGCGCGAGAGCGCTTTGGTGATCAGGTCGAAAAGGCCTTGGCGGGCGAACTGGCCGAATGGGCGGAAAACCCCAAGGGCTGGCTGGCGCTGATCCTGTTGCTCGACCAATTGCCCCGCATGATTCACCGCGATACCCCCAAAGCCTTTGCCGGCGACCTGCGCGCACAGTCACTGGTCAAACACGGCTTGAAACTGGAACGCGATCAACACCTTGATCCGTTGCAGCGCACCTTCATCTATCTGGTGCTGGAACACAGCGAGGACCTCGCTGACCAGAACCATGCCATCACCTGCTTTACCCGTCTGCTTCCCTTGCTGCCCGCCACTGATCGCGACTACTTCAAAAGCAGTCTGGATTACGCAGAACGCCATCAGAAGATCATTGCCCGCTTCGGGCGCTTTCCGCATCGCAATGCCATCCTGGGCAGGTCGTCGACCGACGAAGAGATAGAATTTCTCAAGAAACCCGGCTCAAGCTTCTGATCAGCCAGATAAATCCTTGTCCCTGCCGGGAACCAGATCGGCTTTTTCTCTTCTAACCTTTCGGTATTGCGCCAGCGTCAGGCTGCATCAGCCTTCGTTGCGACGCGACCCCCTTCCGTTCAGGAGCTACATCCATGTCCTTGCGCTATGTCGCGTTACTGTCGTTTTGCGTGTTTCTGGCTGCGTGCAGCAAAATCACCCAAGAGAACTACGCCAAGCTCTCCGCTGGCATGCCCAAGGCTCAGGTCGAGTCGCTGCTGGGCAGCCCGACCGAGTGCTCTGGTGCGCTGGGCATGTCGAGTTGCACATGGGGTGATCAGAACACTTTCATCAGCGTCCAGTATGCAGCCGACAAGGTCGTGCTGTTCTCGGGCCAGGGCCTCAAATAAACATGATCAAGGTACTCGTTCGGTTTGGTATCTTCGTGATGGCCAGTTTTCTGGCCATCGGCTTCGCACACTCGGCTGACAACCTCGAGCCGAGGACAGTCGACAGCGTCGATCTCAAGCAGTATCAGGGCACTTGGTACGAGCTGGCGCGCCTGCCGATGTTCTTCCAGCGCAAGTGCGCCCAGTCCGAGGCCCATTACGCACTGAAGGATGACGGCAACATTGCGGTGACCAACCGCTGCCGTACGATTGAAGGCGAGTGGCAGGAAGCAACCGGTACTGCATCGCCACAGGTGCCGGGCAAGACCGACAAACTGTGGGTCGTGTTTGATAACTGGTTCTCGCGCCTGCTGCCGGGCGTCGCCAAGGGCGATTACTGGGTGCTGGATATCGGCGATGGCTACAAGACTGCCGTGGTCGGCAATCCGGACCGCAAATACCTGTGGCTGCTGTCGCGCACGCCAACTGTCTCCGAGTCGGTCAAACAGGACATGCTGAGCAAGGCCCGCCAACAGGGTTACGACACCTCACGCCTGATCTGGCGCGAGGATGATTCGAAGATTGGCAAAGAAGCGAAGTAACGATTCAAGCGAGGAAATCTGATCGTGCCCGCCGACTGGCACGATCAGACAGTGCCGACTCAGTTCTGGTGATACTGCGCCGACAACTCGTGCACGGCCTCAATGAAAGCGCCCGCATTCGCCGGGTCGACTTCCGGCGTAATGCCATGACCCAGATTGAACACATGCCCGGTGCCACTGCCATAGCTGGCAAGGATGCGTGCGACTTCCTGGCGGATAGCCTCAGGACGCGCATAAAGTACGGTCGGGTCCATGTTGCCCTGCAATGAAACCTTGCTGCCGACACGCCGACGCGCTTCACCAATGTCGCAGGTCCAGTCCAGCCCCAGTGCATCGGCACCGGCATCGGCAATGCTTTCCAGCCACAATCCGCCACCCTTGGTGAACAGAATCACCGGCACCTTGCGCCCGTCGTGCTCACGGATCAGGCCGTTGACGATCTTGCGCATGTACGCCAGAGAAAACTCCTGATACGCCGCCGAAGACAGGCTGCCGCCCCAACTGTCGAAAATCTGCACCGCCTGCGCGCCCGCCAGAATCTGGCCGTTGAGGTAGGTGGTGACCGACTGCGCCAGCTTGTCCAGCAACAGGTGCATGGCTTGCGGGTTGTCGTAGAGCATGGCCTTGGACTTGCGGAAGTCCTTCGAGGAGCCGCCTTCGACCATGTAGGTCGCCAGGGTCCACGGGCTGCCGGCAAAGCCGATCAGCGGAACGCGACCATTGAGTTCGCGGCGGATGGTGCTGACCGCGTCCATCACGTAACCCAGATCCTTCTGCGCATCAGGGATCGGCAGGGCTTCGATGTCAGCCAGTGTGCTGACGGTCTTCTTGAAGCGCGGGCCTTCACCGGTTTCGAAATACAGGCCAAGCCCCATCGCATCGGGAATGGTCAGGATGTCGGAGAACAGGATCGCCGCATCGAGCGGGTAGCGGTCAAGCGGCTGCAGCGTGACTTCACAGGCGAACTGCGGGTTCTTGCACAGGCTCATGAAGTCGCCGGCGCTGGCGCGGCTGGCACGGTACTCGGGCAGATAGCGGCCCGCCTGACGCATCATCCAGACAGGGGTTACGTCCACGGGTTGCTTGAGCAGGGCGCGCAGGAAACGGTCGTTCTTCAGGGCAGTCATGTCGGCATCCGCTATAAAAGTGCGGGCATTTTCTCAGAGCGCGACGCAAAAGGCACGGTAAGAGCCGTGCCTTTTATCTATCGGGTCGATTTGCCGCAGGCGCCAACGACGTCATGACTGTATGTAACCCGGCAGTTCTACGGGTTGGTTTGCATGATTTGCCTTATCCAACCGTCGAAGAATGACACCCGTGTGTACTGTCCGGCACCGTACATCAAGGTACGGCTGACCAGTCCCACTTCGACATACCCGCTTGCTGTCTTGTACAGGAGAGGCCCGCCAGAATCGCCTCCCGCCTGGTTGTAGCCTGCACAGATGTTGTTATCGGGGTTGAAGTTGGTGTCGGGATAGCCCTCTGGAATGTAGATGCACCTTGCGTCATTCAATATGCGCCCCTGGCCCTGATACAAGACATCGGCCAGCACCCCCTCATCGGTCCGACCGAACCCGATCAGTGTCACTGGCGTGTTCTTGTAAAGAGGAAGAGGAGATTGGCCGCTGTCCAGCTTGAGAAACTCCGTGCTCTGGGCAGGACGGCTCAGCTTGACCAGGGCGATGTCGTACTGACCCCGATTAAGACCCGCATGAAGAAAGACATCACCAACAGTAATACGCTCTCTCTCGATAACCTCAGGGCGGTATTGTTCCAGCCCGATACTGACTGCGTGTGCCTTTTTTTCAGGATTGGTCAGGCAATGCGCGGCCGTCAGGACCCACTGCGGTGCAATCAACGCACCACCGCAGATGTGCTCGCCATCCTCTTCGACCAACGCCGCAAAAAACGGGTATTGACCGCTGGGAGCGGGCTCACCGCCGACAATCTTTCCGACATCTTCGACGGCACGGTCTGCGCCACAACCAGCCAATATGGCGACCAGACAACTTAACGCGAGTAGCTTGTTCATGATCAACTCCCTGATCGTGACTGAATCCCTGTTACAACGCGCCTGCGATCCTGCAGCACACGTCGAAATATCGGCGTCTCGAACGAGCCAGCCGATTTTCAGTAAAGCGAAATGCGTCAGGAACGGGAACTGTCAAAACTGACAGCAAAGGCGGGAAAACAGCCTGAAGAAGGCTGTTCAGACCTGAAAGTCTCAAAGACGCCCCTCAGACAATGCGTGATTTACTGAAGAAACGCGATTTTGTGGGAGGCCCCTACACGTCTTCGACGTAGCGCTGCCGCGCAGCAAACACCGGACCGTGGGAGGCGGCTTGCCGGCGATGAACGATGACGCGATTTTCCTGACATACCGCGTCGGCTGCATCGCCGGCAAGCCGCCTCCCACAACAACGTGTTCAGTCAGCAGATTACGTGTTGTTTGATAAGAGCGGACTTGTCCGCGAATACTGTATTTCAGACGATGAATATTCGTCGGATGTAATGGCCTTCGCGGACAAGTCCGCTCCCACCGTGTTTGCTGCGCGACCGCGCTACGTCGAAGACGTAGCGAGGCCTCTTATCTACAGAGTCAGAGCCATCAAACGCCCAGGTAATCCAGAATCCCTTCAGCCGCATTACGGCCTTCGAAGATTGCGGTAACCACCAGGTCGGAGCCGCGAACCATGTCGCCACCGGCGAAGATTTTCGGGTTGCTGGTCTGGTGCTTGTACTGCGACTGCTCGGGCGCAATCACGCGGCCCTGGCTGTCGGTGTTGATCGTGAAGGGTTCGAACCATGCAGCCGGGCTCGGGCGGAAACCAAAGGCGATGACCACGGCGTCGGCCGGGATGATTTCCTCGGAGCCCGGAATCGGCTCGGGGCTGCGACGGCCACGGGCATCCGGCTCGCCGAGACGGGTCTCGACCACTTTCACGCCCTCGACCTTGTCTTCACCGACAATGGCGATCGGCTGACGGTTGTAGAGAAACTTCACGCCCTCTTCCTTGGCGTTCTTCACTTCCTTGCGCGAACCCGGCATGTTTTCTTCGTCGCGACGATAGGCACAGGTCACGGATTTGGCACCCTGACGGATTGACGTGCGATTGCAGTCCATCGCGGTGTCGCCACCGCCCAGTACCACGACCCGCTTGCCTTTCATGTCGACGAAATCTTCAGGCGACTTTTCGAAGCCCAGATTGCGATTGACGTTGGCGATCAGGAAGTCGAGTGCATCGTGTACGCCCGGCAGGTCTTCACCGGCAAAGCCGCCTTTCATGTAGGTGTAGGTGCCCATGCCCATGAACACGGCATCGTATTCTTCAAGCAACTGGTCGATGGTGACGTCCTTGCCGACTTCGGTATTGAGACGGAACTCGATACCCATGCCGGTGAACACCTCGCGACGATGGCTCAGCACGCTCTTCTCGAGCTTGAACTCGGGAATGCCGAAGGTCAGCAGACCGCCGATTTCAGGGTTCTTGTCGAACACCACCGGCGTTACCCCGCCACGCACCAGCACATCGGCGCAACCCAGGCCCGCAGGTCCGGCACCGATGATTGCCACGCGCTTGCCGGTCGGCACGACCTTGGACATGTCGGGACGCCAGCCCATGGCGAAGGCGGTGTCGGTGATGTACTTCTCGACCGAACCGATGGTCACGGCGCCGAAGCCGTCGTTCAGGGTGCAGGCACCCTCGCACAGACGGTCCTGCGGGCATACGCGGCCGCAGACTTCCGGCAGGGTGTTGGTCTGGTGCGACAGCTCGGCCGCCGCCAGGATATTGCCCTCGGCGACCAGCTTGAGCCAGTTGGGAATGAAGTTGTGCACCGGGCACTTCCATTCGCAATACGGGTTACCGCAGCCCAGGCAGCGGTGCGCCTGATCGGCGGACTGCTGGGGCTTGAAGGGTTCGTAGATCTCCACGAACTCTTTCTTGCGCTGACGCAGCAGCTTCTTCTTCGGGTCTTTACGCCCGACATCGATGAACTGAAAGTCGTTACTTAGACGCTCGGCCATTCTCTAGAACCTCTACACGACAGCTTCAGGCCATGGCCGTGAAGCTGCAGGAAATCATGTTCGCAGGCATTCGCGCACTGCTGTGGTCGTGCGGCGTGAAACACGCCGCGTGCAGTTGCGCTTATTGCGGGTTCGCCCGGGTGCTGGAGAGCAGCGACTTCAGGTTGGCAGCCTTGGGCTTGACCAGCCAGAAACGACGCAGGTAGTCGTCCAGGTTTTCCGCAAGGTTGCGACCCCATTCACTGTCGGTTTCCGCGACATACTCGTTCAGCACGGTCTGCAGGTGGGTGCGATAAGCCTCCATCGCCTCGCCGCTGATGCGCTGGATTTCAACCAGCTCATGATTGACGCGGTCGACGAACGTGTTGTCCTGATCCAGCACGTAGGCGAAACCGCCCGTCATGCCGGAGCCGAAGTTGTAGCCGGTCTTGCCGAGGACACAGACGAAACCGCCGGTCATGTATTCGCAGCAGTGATCGCCCGTGCCTTCCACAACCGTGTGGGCACCGGAGTTACGTACCGCGAAACGCTCACCCGCCGTGCCCGCCGCGAACAGCTTGCCGCCGGTTGCGCCGTACAGGCAGGTGTTGCCGATGATCGCACTTTCGTTGGTCTTGAACGGGCTGCCCTTGGGCGGCACGATAACCAGCTTGCCAGCGGTCATGCCTTTGCCGACGTAGTCGTTGGCATCGCCTTCCAGATACATGTTCAGACCACCGGCGTTCCACACGCCGAAGCTCTGACCGGCCGTGCCCTTGAAGCGGAACGTGACCGGCGCCTTGTTCATGCCCTGGTTGCCATGCAGACGAGCGATTTCGCCGGAGATCCGCGCGCCGATGGAACGGTCGCAGTTGCAGATATCCATCTCGTACTCGCCACCGCTGAGGGCTTCGATGGCCGGTTTGGCCAGCTCTACCATCTTCTCGGCCAGCAGGCCCTTGTCGAACGGCGGGTTGCGATCCACGAGGCTGAACTGAGGCTTGTCAGCCGGAATGTGGTCGCTGCCCAGCAACGGCGTCAGATCCAGATGCTGCTGCTTCTCGGTTTCGCCCGGCAGTACTTCCAGCAAGTCGGTACGGCCGATCAGCTCTTCCAGCGAACGCACGCCCAGTTTTGCCAGCCACTCACGCGTCTCTTCAGCCACATAGGTGAAGAAGTTGATCACCATATCGACGGTGCCAATGTAGTGATCCTTGCGCAGCTTCTCGTTCTGGGTCGCAACGCCGGTGGCGCAGTTGTTCAGGTGGCAGATACGCAGGTATTTGCAGCCCAGCGCGATCATCGGCGCAGTGCCGAAGCCGAAGCTCTCGGCACCCAGAATTGCCGCCTTGATCACGTCAAGGCCGGTTTTCAGGCCGCCGTCGGTCTGCACACGGACCTTGCCGCGCAGGTCGTTGCCGCGCAGGGTCTGGTGAGTTTCAGCCAGGCCCAGCTCCCACGGCGCACCGGCGTACTTGATGGAGGTCAGCGGCGAAGCCCCGGTACCGCCGTCATAACCGGAAATGGTGATCAGGTCGGCGTAAGCCTTGGCAACACCGGCCGCAATCGTACCGACGCCCGCCTCAGCTACCAGCTTGACCGAAACCAGCGCCGCCGGGTTGACCTGCTTGAGGTCGAAAATCAGCTGCGACAAGTCTTCGATGGAATAGATGTCGTGGTGCGGTGGTGGCGAAATCAGGGTCACGCCCGGCACTGCGTAACGCAGCTTGGCGATCAGACCGTTGACCTTGCCGCCCGGCAACTGCCCGCCTTCGCCAGGCTTGGCGCCCTGAGCAACCTTGATCTGCAGCACGTCGGCGTTGACCAGATATTCCGGCGTCACGCCGAAACGACCTGTCGCGATCTGCTTGATCTTGGAGCTGCGGATCGTGCCGTAGCGCGCCGGGTCTTCACCCCCTTCACCGGAGTTGGAGCGGGCACCCAGACGGTTCATCGCCTCGGCCAGCGCTTCGTGCGCCTCGGGCGACAGTGCGCCCAGCGAGATACCGGCAGAGTCGAAGCGCTTGAGAATCTCGGGCAGCGGCTCGATTTCGTCGATGCTCAGCGGCTGGTCGAGGGTCTTGACCTGCAGCAGGTCGCGAATCATCGACACCGGACGCTTGTCCACCAGCGAGGTGTATTCCTTGAATTTGCTGTAGTCGCCCTGCTGCACCGCAGCCTGCAGGGTGCTGACAACGTCCGGGTTGTAGGCGTGGTATTCGCCACCGAACACGAACTTGAGCAGACCGCCTTGCTGGATCGGCTTGCGCGGGCTCCAGGCTTCGGCCGCCAGGGCCTTCTGCTCGGCTTCGATGTCGACGAAACGCGCGCCCTTCAGACGGCTCGGCACACCGCGGAAGCTGGTGTTGCAGACTTCCTCGGACAAGCCAATGGCTTCGAACAGCTGTGCACCACGGTAGGACGCGACGGTCGAGATGCCCATCTTGGACAGGATCTTGAGCAGGCCCTTGGTGATGCCTTTACGGTAGTTCTTGAAGACTTCGTACAGATCGCCCAGCACTTCGCCGGTACGGATCAGGTCGCCCAGCACTTCGTAGGCCAGGAACGGGTAGACCGCCGACGCACCGAAACCGATCAGCACCGCAAAGTGATGCGGGTCACGGGCGGTCGCGGTTTCGACCAGAATGTTGCTGTCGCAGCGCAGACCCTGTTCGGTCAGGCGGTGGTGAACCGCGCCAACGGCCAGCGAGGCATGGACCGGCAGTTTGCCGGGTGCGATATGACGGTCGCTCAGTACGATCAGGGTATGACCGGAACGCACCGCTTCTTCGGCCTGATCGGCGACGTTGCGGACTGCCGCTTCAAGGCCCATCTGCTCGTCGTAGTTCAGATCGATGATGTAGCGTTCGAAGCCCGGCCGATCCAGGTTCATCAGCGAGCGCCACTTGGCCGGGGAAATGACCGGCGAGCTGAGGATCACGCGCGAAGCGTGCTCGGGCGACTCCTGGAAAATGTTGCGCTCGGCACCGAGGCAGATTTCCAGCGACATGACGATGGCTTCACGCAGCGGGTCGATCGGCGGGTTGGTGACCTGCGCGAACTGCTGGCGGAAGTAATCGTAAGGCGAGCGCACACGACGCGACAGCACGGCCATCGGCGTGTCATCACCCATCGATCCCACGGCTTCCTGACCCTGCTCGCCCAGCGGACGCAGCACCTGATCACGCTCTTCGAACGTGACCTGATACATCTTCATGTATTGCTTGAGCTGGTCGCTGTTATAGAAAGCCGAACCGTGGTCGTTGTCTTCCATGGTTGCCTGAATGCGCAAGGCGTTCTTGCGCAGCCACTGCTTATATGGATGACGCGACTTGAGGCGGTTATCGATAGCGTCGGTGTCGAGGATCTGACCGGTCTCGGTATCGACCGCGAAGATCTGGCCCGGACCGACACGGCCCTTGGCGATAACGTCTTCAGGCTTGTAGTCCCACACGCCGATTTCCGACGCCAGGGTGATGTAACCGTTCTTGGTGGTGACCCAGCGCGCCGGGCGCAGACCGTTACGGTCCAGCAGGCAGACCGCGTGGCGACCTTCGGTCATCACGACACCGGCCGGACCGTCCCACGGCTCCATGTGCATGGAGTTGTATTCATAAAACGCCCGCAGATCCGGGTCCATGGTCTCCACGTTCTGCCACGCAGGCGGGATGATCATGCGCACGCCACGGAACAGGTCGATGCCGCCAGTGACCATCAGCTCAAGCATGTTGTCCATGCTCGACGAGTCGGAACCGACGCGGTTGACCAGCGGCCCCAGCTCATCCAGTTCCATCAGGTCGTTGGTGAACTTGGTACGACGCGCCTGCGCCCAGTTGCGGTTACCGGTAATGGTGTTGATCTCGCCGTTGTGGGCGAGAAAGCGGAACGGCTGAGCCAGCGGCCATTTCGGCAGGGTGTTGGTGGAGAAACGCTGGTGGAACACGCAGATCGCGGTTTGCAGGCGCTCGTCGCTCAGGTCCGGGAAGAAGGCCGTGAGGTCGGCCGGCATCATCAGACCTTTATAAATGATGGTCTTGTGCGAAAAACTGCAGATGTAGTGATCGCTGTCAGCAGCGTTGGCAACCGATGAACGGCGACGCGCACTGAACAGCTTGATCGCGAATTCCTGATCACTCAGGCCTTCACCGCCGATGTAGACCTGTTCGATCTTCGGCAGACGCTCCAGCGCCAGACGACCCAGCACGCTGGTATCGATCGGCACCTGACGCCAGCCCACCAGTTCCAGGCCCTCGGCCAGGATTTCGCGGTTCATGTTTTCGCGTGCGGCTTCGGCTTTGGCGTCATCCTGATTGAGGAACACCATGCCCACAGCATACTGGCGGGGCAGATCGACACCGAAGTGTTCCTTGGACATCGCGCGCAGGAAGCCGTCGGGCTTCTGAATCAGCAGACCGCAACCGTCACCGGTCTTGCCGTCGGCATTGATGCCACCACGGTGGGTCATGCAGGTCAGGGCTTGGATAGCCGTCTGCAACAGGTGATGACTGGGCTCGCCTTGCATGTGTGCGATCAGGCCGAAACCACAGTTATCCTTGAATTCATCTGGTTGGTACAGACCTGCTTTCATAGACACTTTCTCACCAGGCTGCCTCTATGCGAGGCAAATTTCCTTTTAATTCAACCAATTACCTGACACGCCGAACGTACGCCGGCTTCGGACGGGCAAAACGGAGGTCATTGTACACAGCGACACTAGGGCTCACAAATTTAACGACGATTGGTGGATAATCAATGTCGCAATTGTGAAAGTTTTAAAGCGGGTCACTGTGGTAGTCAAAGTATTTCTTGAATAATCTGACTGAAGCGACTGAGACTGCGGAGCGTTTGTAACGCAGACGCCACAAGGCGCGCCCCGAAAAGGCGGCGCGCTCAAGCGGGTAAAGTCAGGTTTGCCGGGTGAGCGGCCTGGATAAGGCCGCTGCGACTTCAGCGAGTGGCGCCAAGCTCTTGTTGGATGCTTGCGACAGTACGAGGCCAAGGTTTACCAGCCTGAACCTTGGCTGGCAATACCTTGATGGCTGCCAGGGCGGCAGCACGGTCAGAAAAGTTACCGTAGGTCACCACATACAGCGGCTTGCCCTGCAGGGTTTTCTTGAAGTAACGGTACTCGCCGCCCTGCTCTGCCACGTAGGCCTGAGCCGTCGCTTCCGAGCTGGTGCCGAGGATCTGCACAACATAGTGGCCTGGCGCCTGACCGCTGTACCAGTTGCCACCGGCAGCCGGTTTGGCGGCAGCAGGCTTCTCGGCGGGTTTGGCGGCCGGCGCTGGAGCGGGTTTGGCAGTCGCCACCTGAGTCGGCGCTGGCGCAGGCTTGGCGGCGGGTGCAGGCTGAGTCGCAGAAGCGGCAGATGTCGGCGCAGGAATCGACGAGCGTGGCGTCTGAGCTGCAGCCTGACCGGCAGGAACACCGGCTGGCGGCGCAGTCGTGGTCACGGTCGGAGGCTGAGCGGGCGAGCCGGTTGGCACTGCGTCTTCGTCGGAATCACTCGAACCTGCCGCCTCGGCCAGCGGGCCGCGCATGACCGGTTGCGAGTTGCCACCCAGCGGCAACGGCATGGGCTGGGAGTTGCCCGCGAACTCGATGGCCGGGCCACCGTTGTTCGACTGCTGGGCAGATGGCGTGCCCTGCCCCAAAGGCAGTTGCGCCTGAGCGGAAGCAGGGTCACTGGCAGGTGTCTTGTCGCCACGGCCCGGGATCAGCACAGCGGCTGCCACGGCCACGAGCACGACAGCACCCAGAGCCAATACGTGTTTTTTCGGCATGTTGAACCCCACACTTGGACGCTTGACCGCAGAACGACTTGCGATCATCGCCTCGATCATTGAATCGCGGGCCACCTGGTTGATCGCCCCAGGCCAGCCATCGGACTGTTCATGGATATCGGTGATCTGGTCGGCAGTAAACAGTGCGATTCCCTGCCCTGCACCCTCCAGACGTTGAGCCAGATACTCCCGGGTTTCTTCTTCCGTATAAGGTTGCAACTCGATGACGTGAAAGCGCTCGCCCTCGACGTCGCCCTGCAGTTCGGCACACAACTGATCGAGACGATCGAGCAGTGACGGTTCGCCAAACAGGAATACGTGCGGGCGCCCTTCCGGCGTACCCGCTGCGAGACCCAGCAACGCTTCGAGCGCCGAATCGCCCAGTTGTTCCGCATCGTCAACCAGCAGGTACACCTCCTGCCCCGTCAGACCGAGCTGAACCACCTGCGACAGGATCGACTGCATTTCGGCATGGGCAACGCTCAGGGCCTGCGCGACTTGTTGCAGCACACCGGCCGCATCGCTGGCGCCCCGCGCCGAAACCACCACGCTCTGGACCGATTGTTTGTTGGTACTCGCTACCAGTGCCTGACGCAGCAGGGTCTTGCCGCTGCCCTGAGGCCCGGTGACCGCCAGCAACAACTGACTGTAACGCGCCAGATGGTGAAGCTGACCCAGCACCGGCTTGCGCTGGGCAGGGAAGAATTTGAAGCCAGGTACCCGCGCTGCAAAGGGGTCATGACTCAACTGGTAATGGCCGAGGAAGGCCTCGTCGGCGTGCAAACTAGTCATGGGTTTCCGTTAACCTCTAAGCTGATCCACCAGGGCGCGGTAATCCGCAACCAGAGTGGCCTGTAGTACTTCTTTTGGATAATCGTCCGTGATGACCGCTTCACCCATCTGACGCAGCAGCACCAGACGCAGGCGTCCGTCGATGACTTTTTTGTCGATTGCCATGTGTTCGAGGAAATGCTCCTCGGTCATGTCCTGCGGAGGCACCACCGGCAGACCGGCACGCTGGAAAAGACGTATGCCGCGGTCGCGGTCTTGCGTGCTGATCCAGCCCAGGCGCGAGGACATTTCCAGCGCCATGACCGTACCGGCGGCAACCGCCTCGCCATGCAGCCAGACACCATAGCCCATATGCGTCTCGATGGCGTGACCAAATGTGTGACCCAGGTTCAATGTCGCCCGCACACCCGACTCGCGCTCGTCGGCACCGACGACCAGTGCCTTGGCCGCGCAGGAACGTTCGATGGCCGTGGTCAATGCAGTCTGATCCAGCCCGCGCAACGCGTCGACATGCTCTTCGAGCCAAGTCAGGAACGGCTCGTCGCAGATCAGCCCGTACTTGATGACTTCCGCAAGCCCGGCGGACAGCTCACGCGCAGGCAGGGTATTGAGCGAAGTGGTGTCGATCAGCACGACACCCGGCTGGTAGAACGCACCAACCATGTTCTTGCCCAGCGGATGATTGATGCCGGTCTTGCCGCCCACCGAGGAATCGACCTGCGACAGCAGCGTGGTCGGGATCTGAATGAAGTTCACGCCGCGCTGATAGCACGCGGCGGCAAACCCGGCCATGTCGCCGATGACGCCGCCACCCAGCGCGATGACCGTTGTGCGGCGGTCATGGCGGGCCGTCAGCAGACCGTCGAAAATGGTTTGCAGGGTTTCCCAGTTCTTGAAAGCTTCGCCATCGGGAAGCACGATTGGCAGCACGTTATAACCGGCGAGCGTGCGGGTCAGTCGCTCCAGATACAGCGGCGCGACCGTTGTATTGGACACGATGGCCACCTGGCGCCCGACGATATGCGGGGTCAGGAGTTCGGGACGGTCCAGAAGGCCTTCGCCGATATGGATCGGATAGCTACGCTCACCAAGCTCGACCTTAAGTGTCTGCATGTGTCCCCACGTTGATTGCCGGTTCGACGGTTGCACACCTGGGTGCGTCAGGATGGCCATTGTGCCGGACCCTGTACCGTCGCTGTTTTATTGGTCGCCGAGGATAGCGCATTTTTGTCTGCGCTTTAACGGGGAGGAAGCTCGGCAAGACGCGCCAGGATGTCCAGAACCACCATACGCGGCGGCCGCTCGTCGGTTTCGACCACCAGATCGGCAATCTCCCGGTACAGCGGGTCGCGAATGGCCAGCAATTCGCCCAGCACGCGAGCGGGATCCGCCGTACGCAACAAGGGCCGATTGCGGTCGCGTGCCGTCCGGCCGACCTGCTGCTCGACCGACGCATGCAAATACACCACTCGTCCACCAGCGTGCAGCGCCTGACGATTTTCGCTGCGCATGACCGCACCGCCGCCCGTGGCCAGAACAACGCCATCGGCTTCACACAGTTCTGCAATCATGGCCTGCTCACGGTCGCGAAAGCCCGGTTCGCCTTCCTTGTCGAAAATCCAGGGAATATTGGCACCGGTGCGCAACTCGATTTCCTTGTCGGAATCCTTGAACGGCAGTCGCAACTCTTTGGCAAGCAAACGGCCGATGGTGCTCTTGCCAGCACCCATCGGCCCCACAAGTATTAAATTTCGCACAGAATCAACGACTCACAGCAATCGCCTGGTTGTTCATGATACGCGGTGTCAGAAATACCAACAGCTCGGATTTCGCCTCCGCCACCACGTCGCGCCTGAAAAGGCGGCCAAGATACGGCACATCACCGAGAAATGGCACTTTCTCTACAACTTTACTTTGCGTATTGGAGAACACCCCGCCGATCACGATGGTCTCGCCGTCGGAAATCAGCACCTTGGCGTTGACCTCGTTCTTCTTGATAGGAGGCACGCCCAGCACCGCATTGAGGTAATCAGGCTCGTCCTTGGTAACCTTGACCTCCATGATGATGCGGTTGTCCGGCGTGATCTGTGGCGTGACCTCAAGCGACAGGGACGCCTCCTTGAAGCTCACTGTCGTGGCACCGCTGGAGCTGGATTCCTGATACGGAATCTCCGTGCCCTTGAGGATCTTGGCAGTCTCCTTGTCGGAGGTGACGACCTTGGGCTGGGAGACGATTTCACCGTTGCCGGTCTTCTCCATAGCACTCAGCTCAAGGTCCAGCAGTGCATTGTTGGTCAGGAAACCGATCCCGACACCCGCCGTGGCATCTGGAGCACCCAGATCCACAAACGGAATGTTGGCCGTCAGATCGTTGCCCGTATTGCCTGCTTCATCGCCGTTATCGTCGAGACCGCCGACGCTCCACTTGCGCGACCGGTCGGTTCGCCCGCCCCAGCGCACGCCGATCTGCTTGTCATAGTCGACGTTGGCTTCGACGATTCGCGCCTCGATCATCACCTGACGTACCGGAATATCCAGCTGCGAGACGATACGGCGCAGCTCGTCGAGTCGATCCTGAGTCTGGTAGGCGATGATGTTGTTGGTGCGCTCATCCACGGTAATGGAACCACGCTCGTCCGCCTTGGACTCGGCGCTGGTGACCGACTGGAACAGCTTGGCGATGTCCGCTGCCTTGGCGTAATTGACCTGCAACAGCTCACGACGCAACGGGGCCAGTTCGGCAATCTGCTTGAGCGACTCCAGCTCCTGACGCTCACGCGCGGCGATTTCGTCAGCCGGGGCGACCAGCAACACGCTGCCGACCTTGCGCTTGTCCAGCCCTTTGGTCTTGAGCACCAGGTCCAGCGCCTGATCCCACGGCACGTTCTGCAGACGCAGGGTGATGCCGCCCTGAACCGTGTCACTGGCGACCAGATTGAGGTTAGTGAAATCGGCGATCAGTTGCAGTACCGAACGCACATCGATGTCCTGAAAATTCAGCGAAAGCTTCTCGCCGGTGTAGACCGGCTTGTCAGCAGCGCGACGATCCACGTCCTCATTGGTCAATGGGCGCACGCTGATGGTCAGCTTGTTTTCGGTCTGGAACGCCGAATAATCGAACGCACCCGATGGCTCGATGGAAATGCTGGCCTTGTCGCCGGACGCCGTGGCGCTGACGAATTGCACGGGTGTGGCAAAGTCTTTCACGTCCAGACGCACACGCAGCGGATCGGGCAATTGCGTCTTGGCGAAATCGACACGGATCTTGCCGCCCTGCTCCTGAATATCTGCAGCGATGCCGGCATTGCTCAGGTCGATGACCACGTTGCCTTCGCCCAGCTCACCGCGCTGGAAGTCGACATTGCGGATGGCTCTGACGCCCGCAGGCACATAGGGCCGCGCCGATGCCGGTGTGGGTGGCGGCACGGCGACCCGTGCAGCGCCCTTGGCGGTGGTCGGCTGCGAAGCCTGTGCCGCCGCCGCACCCTGACCGATCACCACGAACAGGTTGTTGCCATCGACGCGTGAGCTGTACGGCGAAAGCGTCGTCAGGTTGATGATGACTCGCGTACGGTCCTGCGCCTGCACAACCACCACACTGCGGGCATTGCCTGCGCCCAGATCACGGCTCTTGGTCGCCAGCTGGCTGGTCACGCCCGGCAGGTCCAGCGCAATGCGCGCAGGCTGCTCGGTGGTATAGCCGCGTGGCGCGGGCACCGGTGCATCAAAGGAAAGCTTGAGCTCGATTCGATCACCCGGCAGGGCTGCGACGTCGAGCGTCTTGAGATTGGCAGCCTGGAGAACCGGCGACATCATCGCTATCCATAACGAAACGCCGATAATCGAGAGAATCCGGGTCATGATCAATTTCCGTTGTGCGGTGCTGTACATGCTTGGCCTTGCCCACTTCATGAGCGTTCTTTGAGGGCGATACTGCGCGGCCTTTCCAGCCAGGCCCCCTCTCCATCAGGAACTATTTCAATGACATCGACCTGCCCGTCGCTGACCGACACGATGCGACCGTTGTTGCGACCCAGATAATCACCCACTTTCACGCGATAGACGCCTCCTGCCCCTTTCAACAGGGCGAAGATGCCGGAGTCGTTGCCGATGGTACCGACCATGTCGAATGACTCGATGTTGAAGCCTTCGAGAAACTGCCTGACGCGAGTATCGTCCGGCGCGACCAGACGCGAGCCTTTCTGACGACTGAGCGCATCGACCTTGACCGCAGGCTGAAAGGGGCTGCGCAGACTGGCGGCGTTGTAGGTGAACGCCTCATAGGCACGAAACCTAGGCAAAGGCTCGATTGTGCCGCTCGGACGCGACTGGGCCTGAGCCACAAACTCGCTCAGGTCAGCGTAATCATTGCCGCCACCGCAACCGGCCAGCCCCGCCAGGACCGTACTGACGCACAACACACGCGCCACCCTCATTTCTTCAGCCCTTCATCGTTGTAGCGGTAGGTCTTGGCCAGAATGTTCATGCGCAACTTGGCAGGCACCTTGGGATCAGCCGGTTTGATGTCGAAATCATGCAGCGTCACGATGCGCGGCAACCCTGCCACGCCACTGACGAAGGTCGCCAGATCGTGATAGCCGCCGACCACTGTGATCTGTATCGGCAGTTCGATGTAGAACTGCTGCACCGCCTCGGGCAACAGTTTGATTTCTTCGAACTCAAGGCCGCTGCCCAGACCGGTGCGGGTAATGTCTTCAAGCAGGCCAGGCACTTCGGTGTCGCTGGGCAATTGCCGAAGCAGAGCGCCAAAGGTGTTCTCCATTTCCTCCATCTGCTTCTTGTAGGGTTCCAGGTTCGCGGCCTGGAACGCCTTGGTGGAGAACTGCTCCTTGAGCGAAACCTCACTGGCCTGCGCGTTCTCAAGCTGGGTTTCCATGTCCTGAATGAACAGGAAATAGCCCAGGGCGAAGATCAAAACAGCCAGCAGCACACCGGCAATTGCCTTGACTGCGGCAGGCCATGAACCCAGGTTGTTGAGGTCGAGTTCGTTGAGTTCGACCTTGCGCAGCCCTTCCAGCCACTCGCTCATGTTCATGGCTTGGCTCCTTCGGCAGGAACTTGTACCTGCGGCTGGGTCTGGCGCACGGTCAATTGAAAGACGTTGGCCTGATCCACGGCACCCGCAGTCGTCGCCTTGACCTCGGTCAGGCTTGGCGCTTCCAGCCAGTCGGATGCTTCAAGATTACGCATGAGGTCGGAAACCCGGTTGTTCGATTCGGCCGCACCGGTGATCGCGATGAGTTTGTCAGTCATCTTGACCTGCGAGAAATACACGCCATCCGGCAGGGTGCGGGCGAGCTGATCGAACACCCGTCCGGTGATCGGGCGGTTGCCCTGCAGGTCCTGGATGATTTTCATGCGCTCCAACAACTGCTTGCGCCGCGCTTTCAAATCGCTGATTTCCTTGATGCGCACATCAAGTTGCGCGATCTCTTTCTGCATGAAGGTATTGCGCGCCAACTGGTTGTCGATCGCCATACCGATGTAGCGATCGATCAGGAACAGCACGCCGACAGAGACCACCAGCACGCAGACCAACACAGTCAGGAAGCGTTTCTTGCGCTCTTCGCGCAGTTCTTCACGCCAAGGTAAAAGGTTAATCCGCGCCATCAGTCGAAGCTCCTCAAAGCAAGACCGCACGCGATCATCAGCGCGGGCGCGTCACTGGCCAGCGCTCCGGCGTTGACCTTGGAACTGAGGGCCATGTCGGCAAACGGGTTGGCCACCTGGGTCGGCGTGCCGAGTCGGCGCTGGATCAGATGCTCCAGGCCGGAAATGGAAGCCGTACCGCCAGCGAGCATGATGTGATCCACAGAGTTGTACTGGCCTGCCGCGAAGAAGAATTGAAGCGAGCGCGAGACCTGCTGCACCAGCGCATCCTTGAAGGGTTCCAGCACTTCACTGACATAGTCATCCGGCAGCCCGCCCTGTTTCTTGGCAAGCCCGGCCTCTTCCATCGACAGGCCGTAGCGGCGCTGGATTTCTTCGGTCAGTTGGCGTCCGCCGAACAGTTGCTCACGGGTGTAGATGATCCGGCCATGGTGCAGGACGCTCAGCGTGGTCATGGTTGCGCCGATGTCGACAACCGCCACGGTCAGCTCATCGTGACCATTGCCCAGCTGCGCAGCCAGCAGCCCGAACGAACGCTCAAGGGCATAGGCTTCGACATCAACGACTTTTGCGGTGAGGCCAGCCAGCGCCAGCGCGGCCTCGCGCACCTCGACGTTTTCCTTGCGGCAGGCAGCCAGAAGGACTTCCACGCGTTCGGGGTTGCGCAGCGAATAGCCCTGCACTTCGAAATCGATGGCCACTTCTTCAAGGGGATAGGGGATGTACTGGTCAGCCTCGAGCTTGAGCTGATTTTCCATGTCGTCGTCCGAGAGACCGGCATCCATTTCGATCGTCTTGGTGATGACTGCGGAGCCTGCGACAGCGACCGCCACTATTCTGGCGCTGGTCTTGGCCTTGCCAACGACCCGTGACAACGCCTGACCAACCCCTTCGAGTTCGGCAATGTTCTTCTCGACGACGGCATTGGCCGGCAACGGCTCAACAGCGTAAGACTCGACTTTGTAGCGGGTTCCGGAACGACTCAATTCAAGGAGCTTGACCGAGGTGGAACTAATATCGATCCCTAGAAGGGTGTTGGCCTTCTTACCGAAGAGTTCGAACACAACCTGATTCCTATGAGTTTCCGTCACTTACGGAGTTATTTCGGGTCGGCGTCACTGCCAACAGCCTTGACAGTAGCGCAAATCACGCTTGGGGACGAAAAATGCTTATAATGCCCAGCGTTTTTTTCGTTTGAGAAAGCTTCAAGGCGTGTTCATTTGTAAATGCCTGCGCTTAACCCATTATTTTTTCTGGAAATCCAAAAGCCTTGATACGCCTGCTGAAGTTTTTCTGGTGGTCTCTCGTCGCGGTATTCTGCTCGCTGCTGCTCGGCCTGAGCGGCGCGTTCCTTTATCTGAGCCCCACTCTGCCATCCGTTGAGGCGCTGCGAAGCATCCAACTGCAAATCCCTCTGCGCGTGTACAGCAGCGACGGCAAGTTGATCGCCGAATTTGGCGAGATGCGTCGCACGCCGATTCGCTTTGCGGAAATCCCGCCCAATTTCATCAACGCCCTGTTATCGGCCGAAGACGACAATTTCGCCAATCACTATGGTGTCGATCCAAGCAGCCTGATGCGCGCCGCCACCCAACTGGTGAAGAGCGGCCACATTCAATCGGGCGGCAGTACCATCACGATGCAGGTCGCGAAAAACTTTTTCCTGACCAGCGAAAGAAGCTTTTCGCGCAAAACCACCGAGATTCTTCTCGCCTTGCAAATCGAGCGCCAACTGACCAAGGACGAGATTCTCGAGCTGTACGTCAACAAGATTTATCTGGGCAACCGGGCCTATGGCATCGAGGCGGCGGCGCAAGTCTACTACGGCAAATCGATTCGCGATGTAAGCCTTGCGCAAATGGCCATGATTGCCGGTTTGCCCAAGGCACCGTCACGTTTCAACCCACTGGCCAACCCCACCCGTGCCAAGGAACGCCGCGACTGGATCCTGGGCCGCATGTACCGTCTGGGCAAGATCGACCAGACCGCGTATCAGGCCGCTCTGAACGAGCCACTGAACGCCAGCTACCACGTTCCGACACCTGAAGTTAACGCGCCTTACATCGCGGAAATGGCACGTGCCGAAATGGTCGGCCGCTACGGCAGCGACGCCTACACCGAGGGTTTCCGGGTTACCACCACCGTCCCGAGCGGCTTGCAGGAAGATGCCAACAAGGCGATTCAGCGCGGCCTGATCGACTACGACCAGCGTCATGGCTATCGCGGACCGGAAAGCCGCTTCCCCGGCATGACCCGCGCCAACTGGGCTCAGGAACTGACCAAGCAACGCACGATCAACGGCCTGGAGCCTGCCATCGTGACTCAGGTCGACAAGACCGGCCTGAAGGTTCTGACCCGTAACGGCGAGCAGGAAGAGACGGTCGAGTGGAGCACCATGAAGTGGGCGCGTCCTTACCTGAACACCAACAGCCTGGGCGCCAATCCCAAGCAGCCGGGAGATGTGGCCAAGGTCGGTGATCTGGTTCGTCTGCTGCGTCAGGACGACGGCTCGCTCAAATTCAGTCAAATTCCCGTCGCGCAGAGCGCACTGGTGTCACTGGATCCGCAGAATGGTGCCATTCGTGCACTGGTGGGCGGCTTCGCGTTCGAGCAGAGCAATTACAACCGTGCCATGCAGGCCAAGCGTCAGCCGGGCTCCAGCTTCAAGCCGTTCATCTATAGCGCCGCGCTGGACAATGGCTACACCGCGTCCAGTCTGGTGAACGATGCTCCTATCGTGTTCGTCGACGAATACCTGGACAAGGTCTGGCGTCCGAAGAACGACACCAACACCTTCCTGGGTCCGATTCGCCTGCGCGAAGCGCTGTACAAGTCGCGTAACCTGGTTTCGATCCGTCTGCTCCAGGCTCTGGGCGTGGACAGCACAATCGATTACATCACCCGCTTCGGCTTCGCCAAGCAGGACCTGCCGCGCAACCTGTCGCTGGCACTGGGTACGGCAACGCTGACGCCGATGGAAATCGCCACCGGCTGGAGTGCGTTCGCCAACGGCGGCTACAAGGTCAGTCCTTATCTGATCCAGACCATCGAGAACCGCGACGGCCAGACGATATTCGCCGCCAACCCGCCGAGCGTTCCGGCTCATGACGTGAAGACTGCGCCGGACACGTCGACCTTTGCGGTACACGACAGCCCGAACCTGACGACTCCATCGTCCACGACGCCTGTCGAACCTCAGGCACCTGCCGTGGCCGAGCGCATCGTCGACAGTCGCACCACCTTCATCCTCAACAGCATGCTGCAGGATGTGATCAAGCGCGGCACCGGACGTCGTGCGCTGTCGATGAACAGGCCTGACATTGCGGGCAAGACCGGTACGACCAACGAATCCAAGGATGCGTGGTTCTCGGGCTACAACGCTGATTACGTGACCACGGTCTGGAGCGGTTTCGACCAGCCGGAAAGCCTGGGACGTCATGAATTCGGCGGCACGGTTTCCCTGCCGATCTGGATGGACTACATGAGCGCGGCCTTGAAAGACAAACCGCCGCATCAGCAGGCAGAACCGGATGGCATCCTCAGCCTGCGCGTCGACCCGGTCAGCGGCCGTGCGGCCACGCCGAGCACGCCGAATGCGTTCTTCGAACTGTTCAAGAGCGAAGACACGCCGCCAAGCGTCAACGAACTGGGCGGCGGCAGCGCGCCGGGCAGCCCACTGCCAGCAGATGAGTCAGCGCCGATCGACCTGTTCTGACGCATTGATAGGGACGCAGAGCGTCCCGAGAGGCATTCCTCACGCGGAGCGTAGGAACGATCAGCGTGATCTCAAGCACGCCGATCGTGCCCACGCTTGTGCTCAGCGTTATACCGAGCCTTGCTGCGACCACCTCCCACGGGGTATGCATTCAGTTAGATACTTACGTTTTGGCCCCGTTTTGCGCGTCTTCCAGACTTGTGTGTAACGATGAGCACTCTGCGTGGGCACGCTGTACGTACGCAGACCTGCACGACCGACAGTCGCCCCGACAATTTTTACTTACTCCAAAACCGTCGAGCCCGGTATGATCGCGCGCCCGATTCACCCGGAAGTCTGAATTCAAATGAAACCCACCTTGATCGCCGCCGCAGAACTCGATCGCATCGATACCTGGGCCAAGTACTCCAGCCACATGTGCGGAGGCTGCGTGTCCAGCTGCTGCACGCTGCCGGTCGAAGTGAAGATCAAGGACCTGATCCGTATCGGCATCGTCGATGATTTCGAACGCGGGGAGCCTGCGAAGAACATCGCCAAGCGGTTGCAGAAGGAAGGGATCGTCGAGCGCTACAACCAGAAGACCGAGATCTTCACCCTGCAGCGCATGAGCAACAACGACTGCCTGTACCTGGATCGCAAGAGCCGCCTGTGCACCATCTACGACAAGCGCCCGGACACATGCCGCAACCACCCCAAGATCGGCCCACGTCCCGGCTACTGCGCCTACAAGCCCAAGGCTGTCGTGCGCCCGGAAAGTGGCTCACTGAGAAACGCCACCAGCGCGCCTGTCCCGAAGTTCTGAGTGACTGCCTGATGTGACACGGAGCGTCACGGGCTGCATGGTCACGATCATCTGTAACGCATGATCGTTCCTACGCTCCGCGTGGGAATGCATCTCAGGACGCTCCGCGTCCGCTCTCCCATGTGATGCACGGGCCAGGCTTTCATAAAACCCACACAAACAAAAACGCCCCCGGCCTTTCGACCGGGGGCGTTTTTTATTCAGCAAGGGCTAAGTATCAAGCCTTGGCTTTCTTGGCAGCGCGGGTACGCTCGCCTTCGTCCAGGATCTTCTTGCGAAGACGGATCGACTTAGGCGTAACTTCGCACAGCTCGTCGTCCTGGATGAATTCCAGAGCCTGTTCCAGAGTGAAACGAACAGGTGGAACCAGAGCGATGGTTTCGTCTTTACCCGAAGCACGCATGTTGTCGAGCTTCTTGCCTTTGGTTGGGTTGACGCCCATGTCGGTGTCACGGCTGTTCAGACCAACGATCTGACCGTTGTAGATCTCTTGACCGTGCTCAACGAACAGCTTGCCACGCGCCTGGAGGGTTTCCAGGGAGTAGGTCAGCGCCTTGCCGGTTTCAACCGAGACCAGAACACCGTTCTGACGGCCGGACATCTGGCCGGACTTCATGGTGTCGTAACGATCGAAGATCGAGGTCAGGATGCCAGCACCGTTGGTCAGGGTCAGGAACTGGTTACGGAAACCGATCAGACCACGAGCAGGGATGTTGTATTCCAGACGAACACGGCCTTTGCCATCCGGCACCATGTTGGTCAGGTCGCCCTTACGCAGACCCATCTCTTCCATCACCTTGCCCTGGGATTCTTCCGGGGTGTCGATGGTGACGTTTTCGAACGGTTCCTGCTTGTTGCCGTCAACGACGCGGATGATCACTTCCGGACGACCAACGCCCATTTCGAAGCCTTCGCGACGCATGGTTTCGATCAGTACCGAGAGGTGCAGCTCACCACGGCCGGAAACCTTGAACTTGTCAGCCGAGTCGCCTTCTTCAACGCGCAGAGCAACGTTGTACAGCAGCTCCTTGTCCAGACGCTCCTTGATGTTACGGGAGGTCACGAACTTGCCTTCTTTACCGCAGAACGGCGAGTCGTTTACCTGGAAGGTCATGGAAACGGTTGGCTCGTCAACAGTCAGAGGCTTCATGGCCTCGACGTTGTCCGGCTGGCACAGTGTGTCGGAGATGAACAACGAGTCCATACCGCTCACGCATACGATGTCGCCGGCAAACGCTTCTTCAACGTCGATACGGTGCAGACCGTGGTGACCCATCAGTTTCAGGATACGACCGTTACGCTTCTTGCCGTCAGCACCAATGGCGACGACCGGGGTGTTCGGCTTGACGCTACCACGAGCAATACGGCCAACACCGATGACGCCCAGGAAGCTGTTGTAGTCCAGTGCGGAGATCTGCATCTGGAACGGGCCGTCACGGTCGACCTTTGGAGCCGGTACGTTGTCGACGATCGACTGGTACAGCGGGGTCATGTCTTCAGCCATGTCGGTGTGGTCCAGACCGGCAATACCGTTCAGGGCCGAGGCGTAGACGACTTTGAAGTCCAGCTGTTCTTCGGTGGCACCCAGGTTGTCGAACAGGTCGAAGATCTGGTCCAGAACCCAGTCCGGACGCGCGCCTGGACGGTCAACCTTGTTGATGACCACGATTGGACGCAGGCCGGCTTCGAAAGCCTTCTTGGTCACGAAACGGGTCTGCGGCATAGGGCCGTCCTGAGCATCGACCAGCAGCAGCACGGAGTCGACCATCGACATCACGCGCTCTACTTCACCACCGAAGTCGGCGTGGCCCGGGGTGTCCACGATGTTGATGTGGAAGCCGTTCCAGTTGATCGCGGTGTTCTTCGCGAGAATGGTAATACCGCGCTCTTTTTCCTGGTCGTTGGAGTCCATCACGCGCTCGTCGTTGAGCTCGTTGCGCTCCAGAGTGCCGGATTGACGCAGGAGTTTGTCTACCAGGGTGGTCTTACCATGGTCAACGTGGGCGATGATGGCGATGTTGCGTAGATTTTCGATCACTTGTGTATCTCGATCAGAGGATTCGGTCTGCTGACGGTTTAACGCCGGCGATTAACAGTTACTAGTCGGCAAAAGCCGTTACGGCTTGGCGACTGGTGTCGGGGGGCCGGTGACGCAAGCCACAGGCAAACAGCCCCGGGCACTTAGCTCGGTCGATAAACGCGCACATTGGCATGCCCCTCACTGAGCAAATGGTGAGCATGCAGGCGACTCATGACGCCTTTGTCGCAATACAACAGGTACTGGCGCGTGTTATCCAGTTCCTTGAAACGGCTGTTCAGTGCATAGAACGGCAGCGTTTGTACTTCTATGCCCGGCACCTGCAGCGGCTGGTCTTCCTGCGCATCCGGGTGACGGATGTCGATGACGACCTGACCGGCCAGCGCCTGGCTGACTTCTTCTATATCGACATTGCGGCTCAGATCGTCGATGACCCGATCGATCGAAACCAGCTTTGCGCGCTCGAGCGCCTGCTCGAGAATCGCCATGTCGAACTGTTTTTCTTCGTACTCAACGCGATTCCGCTTGGCGTTGGTCTTGGGGTTGACCGAGATCACCCCGCAATATTCAGGCATGTGCCGGGCGAAGTCGGCCGTACCGATCTCCGTCGCCTGATCCACGATGTCCTGCTTGTGGCTGGCCACCAGAGGCCGCAACACCAGCTTGTCGGTCGCCGAATCGATCAGCGACAGGTTGGGCAGCGTCTGGCTCGACACCTGTGAAATCGCCTCGCCCGTGACCAGCACATCGATTTCGAGACGATCAGCCACGGATGAAGCAGCGCGTAACATCATACGCTTCAAAACTACACCCATATGACTGTTATCGACTTTCTGCAGAATTTCTCCGAGAACTTCCTCGAAAGGCACGCTCACGAACAGCACTCGCTGGGAGCTGCCGTACTTCTTCCAGATGAAATGAGCGACTTCCATCACGCCCAGTTCGTGGGCACGACCGCCCAGATTGAAGAAGCAGAAGTGGGCCATAAGCCCGCGGCGCATGATCTGATAGGCCGCAACGGTCGAATCGAAACCGCCGGACATCAATACCAGGGTCTGCTCCAGCGCGCCGAGCGGATAACCGCCCAGGCCTTTATGCTGGTCATGAACGACAAACAACCGTTGGTCGCGAATTTCCATTCTGACCACCAGATCGGGCTTTTTCAGCTCGATTCCGGCCGCGCCGCACTGCTGACGCAACTGGCTGCCGACGTATTTCTCGACATCCATGGAGCTGAAATCGTGTCGTCCGGCACGCTTGCAACGCACGGCGAACATCTTGCCCGGCAGCAGGTCGGCGTAGTGCGCTTTGCACTTGGCAACGATGTCATCCATGTCGCCCAGCGGGTACTCGGCCACCTGTAGAAAGTTGGCGATGCCAGGCATGCAACTCAGGCGTTCAGTAATGCCCTGCAGCACTTTGGGGTCGGTCAGCCGGGTCTCCACCTCGAGGTTGTCCCATACGCCACCCACAACAATGTCCGCGTCCAGTTCCCGGAGCACGGTACGAATGTTCTTGCCCAGCTGCCGGATGAACTTCTTGCGAACCGGCGGGCTTTTGATGGTGATTTCTGGGAAAACTTTAACGATTAGTTTCATGGAAACGGTGCGTGAGGTGCCGACCAAAAAAGGGGGGCGCGGATTATAGCGGAAATTGCTCACGGTTTAACCAGTTATCGTACGGCCAATCATCGACGCACCAAAAAGGGTCGGCGCTTCAATTTCCAGCGCCATAAAGGTGCGTGATTTTTCCGAGAATCCTCATTTGACGCCCTGAAAGCTTCGGATTGAGGCAAAAAACCCAACACGGGGCACTGGCATGCAAATTGCTCCCTTGTGAGGCAGGTTGCCTTGGCAGAGTATTCGCGCCGGCATCACCCAAATTCAAGGGGCCCAAAACTATAAGGCGGTCCCTAGCCACCCGGAGGACACCATGTCGAAGTCGGTTCAACTCATCAAAGATCATGACGTTAAGTGGATTGATCTGCGCTTCACAGACACCAAGGGCAAGCAGCAGCACGTCACGATGCCTGCGCGCGATGCGCTGGAAGACGACTTCTTTGAAGTCGGCAAAATGTTCGACGGTTCCTCCATCGCTGGCTGGAAAGGCATCGAAGCCTCCGACATGATCCTGCTGCCGGACGACGAGACTGCCGTTCTCGATCCGTTCACCGAAGAGCCGACCATCATTCTGGTCTGCGACATCATCGAACCTTCGACCATGCAGGGCTACGATCGCGACCCGCGCGCCATCGCCCACCGTGCCGAGGAATACCTGAAGTCCACCGGTATCGGTGACACCGTATTCGTAGGTCCTGAGCCAGAATTCTTCGTCTTCGACGAAGTGAAGTTCAAGTCCGACATCTCCGGTTCCATGTTCAAGATCTTCTCCGAACAGGCTTCCTGGATGACCGACGGCGACATCGACGGCGGCAACAAGGGCCACCGTCCTGGCGTCAAGGGTGGCTACTTCCCGGTTCCACCGGTCGACCACGACCACGAAATCCGTACCGCAATGTGCAACGCCCTGGAAGAAATGGGCCAGATCGTGGAAGTACACCACCACGAAGTTGCCACTGCCGGCCAGAACGAAATCGGCGTGAAATTCAACACGCTGGTCAAGAAGGCTGACGAAGTTCAGACCCTCAAATACTGCGTACACAACGTTGCCGATGCCTACGGCCGTACCGCTACCTTCATGCCGAAGCCTCTTTATGGCGACAACGGTTCGGGTATGCACGTGCACATGTCCATCTCCAAAGATGGCAAGAACACCTTCGCAGGCGAAGGCTATGCCGGTCTGTCCGACACTGCCCTGTTCTTCATCGGCGGTATCATCAAGCACGGTAAGGCTCTGAACGGCTTCACCAACCCGTCGACCAACTCGTACAAGCGTCTGGTCCCAGGTTTCGAAGCACCGGTCATGCTGGCCTACTCGGCACGTAACCGTTCGGCTTCCATCCGTATTCCTTACGTCTCCAGCCCACGCGGCCGTCGTATCGAAGCACGCTTCCCGGATCCGGCAGCCAACCCGTACCTGGCGTTCGCTGCACTGTTGATGGCTGGCCTGGACGGCATCCAGAACAAGATTCACCCTGGCGACGCAGCTGACAAGAACCTGTATGACCTGCCGCCTGAAGAGGCCAAAGAGATTCCACAGGTTTGTGGCAGCCTGAAAGAAGCCCTGGAAGAACTGGACAAGGGCCGTGCCTTCCTGACCAAGGGCGGCGTATTCAGCGACGACTTCATCGATGCCTACATCGAGCTGAAAAGCGAAGAAGAAATCAAGGTTCGTACCTTCGTACACCCACTGGAATACGAGCTGTACTACAGCTGCTGATCCAGTTGCACCAACGTTGATGGCCTGACGTTGATGGCGTAACAAAAGACCTCCTTCGGGAGGTCTTTTTGTTTGCGCAATATCAATTGTCGGACAATTCATGAATCTTTATTCACTCGAAGGCACTGGCCCCGAACCGCGACGTGGCGTTAACTCTTCATCCTTTCCCACGATGGAGCGCCCCATGCGCATGCTTCTCGCCAGTTCGTTACTGACCCTGACCTGTCTGTCCTCAGGCTTTATCTTCGCCGCCGAGCAGAAACCTTCCGCTCTTGAACCGTTGCTGCAAGCCATCAGCGAGCGCCTGACGATTGCCGATCAGGTGGCTCTCAGCAAATGGGACAGTGGCAAGGCCGTCGAAGACCCGCCCCGCGAGCAACAGGTGATTACCGCTGCCCAGGCGCGTGCCGCCGAGTTCAAGTTGAACCCGGAGGATGTCCAGCGGCTGTTCCGTGCCCAGATTGAAGCCAACAAGCGTGTGCAGAACGCCCTGCTTGCCCAATGGCACGCGGCAGGCAAGGCGCCCGACACCGTACGTCTGAGCCTGGTCGACGACATCCGTCCGAAACTGGATCGCCTGCAGACTGAATTGTTGAAGGCCTACGCGGACTTCCAGCCGGTGCGCATGTCGAGCGATTGCCAGACGCTGCTGGACGCCGCACTCAAGCGCCACCTGAGCGACCCAATCCATGATCAGGCGCTGGTGCTGGCCACTGCGGATCTGTGCGCACCAAAACTGTAAGCCTGTCTGCACGACACAGGGCGAAGTGTTCTATGCTGGTGACCTTTGCCCTTCGCTGTCGAGCCCCCCATGCGTCAAAGCCTCATCTGCCTGTTCCTATTGATCAGCCTGCCTGCCGTAGCGCAGATCTATAAGTACACCGACGCGAATGGCAATACGGCGTTCAGTAATGAGCCACCCAATGGCGTCAAGACCGAAGTCGTCGAACTGCCGCCGCTCAACAGCGTGGAATCCCGTCCCTCCCGACCGGTCCTCAACACCGCGCCGCAAGCAGTCGAGTCGCAGACTCAAACGCCGGCACAGTCTCAAGACGCCTACAGCACGCTCGAACTCTCTGACCTGCCGACCGACGAGGCACTGCGCGCCAACAACGGTTCTTTCATCATCGGCGTGAAAATCCAGCCGCGTCTGCAACAGGCCCACCGCCTGCAACTGCTGCTGGACGGCAACCTGTATGGCCAGCCCACCAACCTTCCGCGCTTTCAGGTCATGAACATTGATCGTGGCGAGCACAGCTTCGCAGTGGTGGTGAAGGACGGCGAACGCATCATCCAGCAAAGCGAGACCATCACCCTGACCGTGCAACGCGTTCACCTCGGCAAGCCATGAACGTGCGCAACCTGCTGCTGACGCTGTTATTGCTGTGCGCGCTGCCCGCGCTGGCGGACGTTTACACCTATATAGATGCCAACGGTAATCGAGTCTTTACCGACCAGCCGCGCAAGAACGCCAAGCGCGTCGACATCCCGCCCAGCAACAACATGACCGGCACGCCGCCGACCCGGACCCTCAAGAGCAAACCCGTCGAAAGCAAGCCGCCAGCGATCTTCCACTACCAGTTGTTGAGAGTACTTGTGCCTGAACCGGACGCCGCGATCAGCAGCCCCAGCGGCGACCTGATCGTGACGGTGACCAGCGATCCGGTGTTACAGCCCGGCCATAGTTATCGCCTGGTGCTGGACGGGACTGCCGTCGGCCAGCCGGGACGCAGCCCGGTGTTTCCACTGAGCAATATTGACCGGGGCACGCATCAGATCTCTGTCGAGATCTTCGACCCATTGGGACGGGTACTGGAAAAGACGCCCAACCAGTCCTTTCACTTGAAGCGCATTTCCCTTGCACAGAAGCGTGCAGTCAACCCGTGCAAGACCGAGGAGTACGGTGTTCGCCCTGAGTGCCCGATCAAGGACAAGCCCGAACCGGAAAGCAGCATTCTGCCGTTCCTCTGAAGCTATCTCGTCTTCGACGTAGCGCTGTCCCGCAGCAAACACCGGACCGTGGGAGGCGGCTTGCCGGCGATCTGCCGGGAACCGGCAGCAAAACCTGCACACGCGGTGTGTCAGATGCACCTTGGGGCCGCTGCGCAGCCCATCGCTGCCGTCGTAACCTGCGAGAGCTCCTACGCCCTGCGGGCAGAAGCCGATTTCAACCAATCTTCAGGCACTGGACGCGTGACAGGAGACGGCATACGCCAGGGCACCTTTTTGGTGCGCTAATCTGGCATCCACGCAACAATACAGCCCACTTTGGTTCAGAAATCACCCTCAAGTAGCGCCGTATGCGGGCACGCGTTCGAAAAAAGCACCTGTTTTGCAGAGAAAACGCTTCTTTTCGGAGCCTTGGTTTGGTTTTTGCAACTTCACCGGCATAGCACCCCGTCAAGCACCATATGGGTGGCTCTGCCCGTGCTGACAAGGACCTGTCAGCACCCGCATAGCGCGATTGCCATGTGCCAAAAGAGGTCAACACGATTCATGACTATCAGCGACGCGCTGCACAGACTGTTACTGGATAACCTGACCACTGCCACCATTCTGCTCAACGCCGACCTGCGTCTCGAGTACATGAACCCGGCGGCGGAAATGCTGCTCGCCATCAGTGGGCAGCGCAGCCATGGGCAATTCATCAGCGAGCTGTTCACCGAGTCGGCCGAAGCGCTGAGTTCACTTCGCCAGGCAGTCGAACAGGCCCACCCTTTCACCAAACGTGAAGCCATGCTCACCGCGCTGACCGGCCAGACCCTGACCGTCGACTACGCCGTAACCCCGATTCTGAGCAAGGGCGAAACCCTGCTGCTGCTTGAAGTCCACCCTCGTGACCGCCTGCTGCGTATCACCAAGGAAGAGGCCCAGTTGTCCAAGCAGGAAACCACCAAGATGCTGGTGCGCGGCCTGGCCCACGAAATAAAGAATCCGCTGGGCGGGATCCGCGGCGCAGCACAACTGCTGGCTCGCGAACTGCCTGAAGAAAGCCTCAAGGATTACACCAACGTCATCATCGAAGAAGCCGACCGCCTGCGTAACCTCGTTGACCGGATGCTGGGCTCCAACAAATTGCCTTCGCTGGCGATGACCAACGTGCATGAAGTGCTCGAGCGGGTGTGCAGTCTGGTCGAAGCCGAAAGCCAGGGCTGCATCACGCTGGTGCGCGACTATGACCCGAGCATTCCGGATGTCTTGATCGACCGCGAGCAGATGATTCAGGCCGTGCTCAATATCGTGCGCAACGCCATGCAGGCCATCAGCGGTCAGAACGAATTGCGCCTGGGCCGCATCACCATGCGCACCCGTGCCATGCGCCAGTTCACCATCGGCCACGTGCGCCACAGGCTGGTGAGCAAGATCGAGATCATCGACAACGGTCCGGGCATCCCGGCCGAGCTTCAGGAAACCATTTTCTACCCCATGGTCAGTGGCCGCCCGGATGGCACAGGGCTCGGTCTGGCCATTACCCAGAACATCATCAGCCAGCACCAGGGGCTTATCGAGTGTGACAGCCATCCCGGCCACACCACATTCTCGATCTTCCTGCCGCTGGAACAAGGAGCAGCTTCGACATGAGCCGTAGTGAAACTGTCTGGATCGTAGACGACGATCGTTCCATTCGCTGGGTACTGGAAAAGGCCTTGCAACAGGAAGGCATGACCACGCAGAGCTTCGACAGCGCCGATGGGGTGATGAGTCGCCTGGCGCGTCAGCAACCGGACGTGATCATTTCCGACATCCGCATGCCGGGTGCCAGCGGCCTGGACCTGTTGGCGCGAATTCGCGAACAGCATCCACGTCTGCCGGTCATCATCATGACCGCCCATTCGGACCTGGACAGCGCCGTAGCGTCGTATCAGGGCGGTGCGTTCGAATACCTGCCCAAGCCGTTCGACGTCGATGAGGCCGTCTCGCTGGTCAAGCGTGCCAACCAGCACGCCCAGGAACAGCAAGGCCTGGATGTCGCACCCACGTTGACCCGCACTCCCGAGATCATCGGTGAAGCGCCGGCGATGCAGGAAGTGTTTCGCGCCATCGGGCGTTTGAGCCACTCCAACATCACCGTATTGATCAATGGCGAATCGGGTACCGGTAAAGAGCTGGTCGCCCACGCCCTGCACCGTCACAGCCCGCGTTCGGCGTCACCGTTCATTGCGCTGAACATGGCGGCGATTCCCAAGGATCTGATGGAGTCCGAGCTGTTCGGGCACGAGAAAGGCGCCTTCACCGGCGCAGCCAACCTGCGTCGCGGCCGCTTCGAGCAGGCTGACGGCGGCACGTTGTTTCTCGACGAAATCGGCGACATGCCTGCCGACACCCAGACGCGACTGTTGCGTGTTCTGGCAGACGGCGAGTTCTATCGGGTCGGTGGTCACACGCCGGTCAAGGTCGATGTGCGCATCATCGCTGCGACCCACCAGAATCTGGAAACCCTCGTGCAGGCCGGCAAGTTCCGCGAGGACTTGTTCCACCGCCTGAACGTGATCCGTATTCACATTCCGCGCATGTCGGACCGTCGCGAAGACATCCCGACACTCGCCCGTCACTTCCTGAGCCGTGCCGCGCAGGAACTGGCGGTCGAACCGAAACTGCTCAAGGCCGAGACCGAGGAATACCTCAAGCATCTGCCCTGGCCGGGCAACGTGCGTCAGCTGGAAAACACCTGCCGCTGGATCACGGTCATGGCCTCGGGCCGTGAAGTGCACATCAGCGACCTGCCGCCAGAACTGCTCAGTCTGCCGCAGGATGCTGCGCCGGTCACAAACTGGGAGCAGGCACTGCGTCAGTGGGCCGATCAGGCCCTGTCACGCGGTCAGTCGAGCCTGCTGGACAGCGCCGTGCCGACCTTCGAACGCATCATGATCGAAACCGCCCTCAAGCACACGGCAGGCCGCCGTCGCGATGCCGCCGTGCTGCTGGGTTGGGGCCGAAACACCCTGACCCGAAAAATCAAGGAGTTGGGCATGAAGGTCGATGGTGGGGATGAAGACGAGGGTGAGGAAGGCTGATAACGCCGATCTGGAGGCTGATAGTGCCCACGGTACCCGTGGGCATGTAGCCGCAAGGGTCAGCACTCGGCGTTATGCACAAGTCTTCGGAGGAACACGATAATGATCGTTCCCACGCGATGGGCACGATCAGTGTTAAGGCGGACGATGAGCGCGGAGCATGGGCACGATCGGTGTTTATCGGGTCAATGATCGTTCCCAGCGTGGTAACGCCGCTCAGGACACTCTGCGTCCCCCCTCGGCTGGATCACTCAGCCAGAGAAGGTTTCTCCCACAGATTGATCCCGCCTTCTACCGCAAAGCTGTCGATCTCGGTCAGTTCTTCCTGACTGAACGACAGGTTTTTCAAGGCGCCGACGTTCTCGACGATCTGCTCGGGACGGCTTGCGCCAATCAGCGCTGATGTCACACGTGGATCGCGCAGCGTCCAGGCCAGGGCCATTTGTGCCAGGCTCTGGCCACGACGCTGGGCGATTTCATTCAAGGCACGCACGTGAGCGATGTTCTGCTCGGACAGGTGCGAAGCCTGCAACGAACCGCCGCCCGGACGATTGACCCGCGCATCCTTGGGCACACCGTTCAGGTACTTGTCCGACAGCAGACCCTGCGCCAGCGCAGTAAAGGCAATCACGCCTGCGCCCAGCTCTTCAGTCGCATCGAGCAAGTCTTTCTCGACCCAGCGGTTGAGCAGGTTGTAGGCCGGTTGATGGATCAGCAGCGGCACTTTCCACTCTTTGAGCAACGCAGCGATCTCGCGGGTCTTGGCCCCGGAATAGGACGAGATACCGATGTACAGCGCCTTGCCCTGCTGCACGGCAGTGGCCAGTGCGCTGGCGGTTTCTTCCAGAGGCGTGTCCGGGTCGAAGCGGTGCGAATAGAAAATGTCGACGTAATCCAGGCCCATGCGCTGCAGGCTCTGATCAAGGCTGGCCAGCACGTATTTGCGCGAACCACCGCCCTGCCCGTAAGGTCCCGGCCACATGTCCCAACCCGCCTTGCTGGAGATGATCAGCTCATCGCGGTACTGCTTGAAGTCTTCACGCAGCAGGCGACCGAAGTTGATCTCGGCGCTGCCGTAGGGAGGGCCGTAGTTGTTGGCCAGGTCGAAATGGTTGATGCCCAGATCGAACGCGGTGCGCAGCATGGCGCGCTGGGTGTCGATGGGCGTGCTGTCACCGAAGTTATGCCACAGGCCCAGCGACAGCGCTGGCAGGACCAGCCCGCTGCGACCGGTACGGCGATAAGGCATGTCGTTGTAGCGATGTTCGGCAGCGATATACGTCATTGAATCCTCTCTTGTCAGGGGGATACTCAAGGCCTGTTCCACACGGCCTGCTGGATATCGACCCGCTTGGGCACCAGGTGGTTGTCGAAAAACAGATCGGCGGTCGCTTGTTGCGCGCGGACGATCTCTGGCGTGATCGGCAGGCTCGGTGAGGCCGGGCGATGGTCAAGATACTGAGTGATGACCGCTTCGGACAAGCCCATGCTGCGCGCCAGAATCTGAATGCTCTCGGCGCGTTGCGAGCGGGTCAGCGCATCGGCGGCGGTCAGTTCGTCGAGCACGCTCTGCACGAAAGCCCCGTTATTGTCAGCGAAACCGCGGCGTGCGGTGTAGAACGGGCCGGACAATCCCAACCCCTCACCATCTGCCAACAGACGACTGTGGCCTTCGTTGAGTGCGATGGAATAGTACGGATCCCAGATGGCCCAAGCATCGACACTGCCGTTTTCAAACGCCGCGCGGGCGTCGGCCGGGGTCAGGTAGATTGGCTGAATGTCCTTGAAGGTCAGCCCTGCCTTGTTCAGCACGCGCAGCACCACGTTGTGCGCGCTGGAGCCTTTCTGGAATGCGACCTTGCGCCCTTTCAAGTCGGCCACGCTGTGCAGCCGGCTTTCGTTGCGCACCAGAATGGTTTCGGCCTGGGGCTTGGCGGGTTCGGCGCCGATGTAGACCAGATCGGCACCCGCGACCTGAGCGAAGATCGGCGGAATATCACCGGTCGAGGCGATATCGAGACTGCCAATATTCAAGGCTTCCAGCATCTGCGGCCCGGCCGGAAATTCGATCCACTTGATTTGCGTGTGCGGGAATCGCTTCTCCAACAGGCCATGTTCCTTGGCGAGGACCAGCGTGATCGAGCCTTTCTGAAAGCCGATACGCAGAGTGTCGGGTTCGCTGGCTGAAGCCGTGTTTAACAGGCCGCTGAACGCGAGAATGGCGGCGATGATTGCAAATGGTTTCATGAGGTTTTTCCTTTACCGATGATTGTTCCCACGCTCTGCGCTTGGCGTTATACACAAGTCCTCCTGGAGGAATACGATGATGATCGTTCCTACGCTCTGCGTGGGAATGCCTCCTAGGACGCTCCGCGTCCGCTCTGGAATGTGGCGCAGATGTGTGCCCAGGCTCCAGCGTTATCCACGTCATGCGCTCGGCTTACTGAATCCTCAGTCTGTGCCATTTGTGCCGCGAGCGTCACGGGAGGCATGCCCACGCAGAGCGATGGGCACGATCAGTGTCGAGACGGACTTGTGTATAACGATGAGCGCCCAGCATGGGAACGATCAAACTCGATTTATCGGGCGCTGCAGGCCGAGGTTTTCGCGCAAGGTGGTGCCTTCGTATTCCGTGCGGAACAGGCCGCGACGCTGCAACTCGGGCACCAGCAATCGCGCAACGTCTTCAAGCCCGCCGGGCAGGTGCGGCACCAGCACATTGAAGCCATCCGCAGCGCCTTGCTCGAACCAGGTCTGCAGCTCATCAGCGACCTGTTCAGGCGTGCCGATCAGGCTGTAATGCCCGCGCCCACCCGCGATGCGACGGCCCAACTGCGTGAGGTTGAGGTGTTCCCGCTCGGCCAGTTCGGTGAGCAGCTTCTGACGGCTGCGCTGCCCGCTGTCGGTCAGCGGCAGTTCCGGCAACGGCCCGTCCAGCGGGTAACCGGACAAGTCGAAATTGCCCAGCATCCGCCCCAGCAGAGCAACGCCGACCTCGGGCTCCACCAAGTCCTGAAACGACTCGAATTTTTCCCTGGCCAGCGCTTCGGTCTCGGCCACGACAATCAACACGCCAGGCATGATTTTCAGCGAATCGGCGCTGCGCCCATACGCTGCCAGACGGCCCTTGATGTCGGCATAGAACGCCTGCGCGCTGGCCAGTGAGGTCTGTGCGGTGAACACCACCTCGGCCGTTTGCGCCGCCAGATCGCGACCGACCTCCGATGAACCGGCCTGCACGACGACCGGCTGACCCTGCGGCGAGCGCGCCACGTTGAGTGGGCCTTTGACGCTGAAGTGTTCGCCCTGATGATTCAGCACCTGCACTTTGGCTGGGTCGTAATACTGACCGCTGGCCTTGTCACGGGTGAACGCATCGTCTGCCCAACTGTTCCACAGCCCGGTCACCACCTGATGAAACTCCCGGGCGCGGCTGTAACGTTCGGCATGACCGACGTGTTCACTGCGACCGAAGTTCTGCGCTTCGGCCGCCGCATCGGACGTCACCAGATTCCACCCCGCTCGCCCACCCGACAGATGATCCAGCGAGGCGAACTTGCGGGCCACATGGTACGGCTCGTTGTAGGTTGTGGTTGCGGTGGCAATCAGGCCGATGTGATCGGTCACCGCACTCAGCGCCGACAACAGCGTCAGCGGTTCGAAATGATCGGAACGCGCCATGCGGCTGGCGATGTCGCCCGTGGCGGCAGCGACACTGTCAGCCACGAACAGCGCATCGAATTTCGCGGCTTCGGCCACCTGAGCCAGATGCCGGTAGTGCTTGAAATCCAGCCCCGCGTTGGCGGGCACGTCCGGGTGTCGCCAGGCCGCCACATGGTGCCCCGTGGCCATCAGGAAAGCGCCCAATTTCATCTGTCGAGCCGTTGTGCTCATACCTGTCTCCCTTCATTGCGGTTGCCCGCTTAGAAATCCTTGCGCACCTGCACGCCGAAATAACGCTCGTCATCACGTGGCACCGAGCGATACACATAATTGCCGCCCGTGGCGAGCATCGGTGCATAGGATTTGTCCGCCAGGTTCTTGCCCAACAGCGCCACACGCCAGCCGCTGTTGTAATCGGCCAGCGCGACGCTGGCGTTCCAGATGCCGTAGGCACCCTGTTTGGTGTCCGGGTTCTGGCTGATGTCGTACTGCACTTCGCTCTGCCAGCTGTAATCGGTGCCCAGTTCGATATCCAGGCCGTTGTCCAGCGGGATGGTGTAGTCGGCGCGGACGTAGCTCTTCCAGTCCGGGCTATACGGCAGAGTCTTGCCATCCACATTGCAGGACGCGGCGGCACCGGCCGGGCAGGCGAAGGTGTCGATGCGTGCCCGGGTGTAGGACAACGCACCGGAAAACTTCAGGTTGCGCGTGGCCTGCAAGGCGTAATCCAGCTCAACGCCCTCAGTGCTGACACTGCCCGCGTTGATCAGTCGAGTCACGACCTGCCCGGCAACGCTGTCGAAAAAGTTGGCCTGATAGTTGTCGTAATCGCTGTGGAACACCGCGAGGTTGGTGGTCAGGCGATTGTTCCAGGTGGTGGCCTTGATGCCGACTTCCCACGTATTGGAGGTCTCGGGTTTCAAGGCTTCTGTGTCACGCGGCTGCATGTTGAAGAACACGTTGTAGGCCGGGCCCTTGTAGCCGCGCGAATAGGTGATGTAGCTGGTCACGCTGTCACTCAGATCGTATTGCAGCCCCAGACGGCCCGACTTGCCCTCTTCGTTGACCGAGCCGGAGCTGCTGGTCGCCGGCTGAATGCCGCTGACCGTGGTGGCCGAGGTCGAGACGCGGCGGTGATCGTACTCAAGGTCGTCGTGCGTCCAGCGCAGTCCGGCAATCGCCCGGAAGTCCGGGGTGAAATTGAACGTGGTTTCGCCGAACACCGAATAGCTTTCATTGGTCGTGGTGTAATCCGCCACGCCCTGATCGCGGCGCGTCGGCGTGATCAACGTACGCTGATAGGTCTCGTCACTCTTGCCGTGCATGTAGAACAGGCCACCGACGTATTCGATGAACTGGCCTTTGGGCGAAGCCAGGCGCAGTTCTTGCGAGTACTGGTTGAACTCAAGATCACCCTTGTCTTCGGTGCCGGGGAACGCCGCGGTGACGGTGCCCAAACGGTCGCCGTCCTGATACTGCGTGTTGTCCCAGCCGCGCCAGGCGGTGATCGACGTCAGGGTGTAGTCACCCAGTTGCCAATCCAGTTGCCCGGACAGGCCTTTATTGGTGTCTTCGACATGGCTGCGGTAATCGCTGATCACGTTGCGGTTGTCGCTGTCGGCACGCACCGGCGACAGCGCGCTGGTGAACGCTGGCGTGAGCGATTGGGTCACCACGCCGTTGGGCGCGTCGTCGTGAGACTGCATGTAGTCGGCCGCGAGGGTGAAGGTGATGTCGTCGTTGGGCGTGAATTCCAGTTTGCCCCGCGCGCCCTTACGGTTGTAGCCGTTGACCTCATGGCCGTTGAGTTTGTTGTCGACGTTGCCATCGTAGCTACCGAACAGCGTGGTGATCGAGCCTTTGAGTGTGTCCGGGATCAGGCTGCCCCCGATGCCGAAGCGCGTGCGACTTTCATTGCCGCTGTAGTAGGACTGATCGATGTAACCGTGGGTCTCTTCGGTCGGCGCCTTGGTGGTCACGTTGAGCACTCCGGCCGACGCATTTTTGCCGAACAGCGTGCCTTGCGGACCGCGCAAGACTTCAATGCGCTCCAGGTCCAGTAGATCGAGCGTGGCCTGGCCTGGACGGGCATAGACCACGCCGTCGATGACCGTCGCGACGGTCGGCTCGACGCCCGGCGAAGTAGAGATGGTGCCGACGCCACGGACGAACAGCGAGGTGTCCTTGTTCGACGCGCCGGTCCTGAAGTTCAACGACGGTACCTGCTGCACGATACTGGCGACGCCGTTGCGGTTGTCGCGCTCCAGTTGCTCTCCCTGAATCACCGACACGGCGACCGGTACTTTCTGCAGCGATTCTTCACGGCGCGTGGCGGTTACGGTGACCGATTCGAGTGTCGGCGTCTCGGCGGCCTGCTCTACCGTATCGGCCGCCATGACCGGTGCCATAGGCAAGGCCGTCAGCCCCATCAACAACCAGCCGCAACGACGCCCCCGCGCCGCATGGACCTGATCGATGGCCTGCGCCAGCCGTGTGTGTTTGACCTCATCCCCGTGTGTTGTGTGCATCTGCGTGCCTGCCTGAAATATGCCCTGATCCGACAGTGCCTCAAGCACTGACGCCTTTGGTTACGACTAAACCGGGTCCGGGCATTCGCGGTGGCGAGTAGCAGACAAACCATCTTTGTTAGCGCTAACATCGCCAGTATCGGAAACTGACAGATAGATCGTCCAATACTGAAAAATTAGTTTTATATGCTTTTTAATTTTAAAAGAAGCGCACGAACATGGCTGACCCAACACCCGTGACACGTAAACGACGGGGCGCAGGCCGCGTGACGATCAACGCGGTAGCCAAGCAGGCTGGCGTGTCGGCCATCACCGTTTCGCGCTACTTCAACCAACCGGAACAGGTGTCGCCGGAACTGCGCGAGCGCATTGCGGCGTCGGTCAATGCGCTGGGCTACGTGCCCAATCTGGTGGCAGGCGGCCTGGCGTCGGCGCGCAGCCGGGTGGTGGCGATGGTGATTCCGAACATCTCCGGGCCGATCTTCGCCGATACCATTCAGGGCTTCAGCGACACCCTGAGTCAGCACGGCTTTCAGCTGCTGCTGGCCTCCAGTTATTTTTCGGAGGAACAGGAAGAAAGCGCCGTGCGCGCGTTTCTGGGCTGGTCACCGGCAGCGCTGGTGCTGACCAGCCGCTTTCACAGCGACGCCACGGAAAAGATGATCGGGCAGGCGGATATCCCGGTGATCGAAACCTGGGACCATCAGCCTGAACGCAGTCCGATCCAGATCGGTTTTTCCCACTACGAAGTCGGTGTCACGGCGGCGCGGTATCTGCACGGCAAGGGCTACCGTCGCATTGCCTTCGTGGAGAACAGCATCGCCGGTGACCTCAGCGCGCAGGAACGCCGCGACGGCTGTGTCGCCACACTGGAAGCGCTTGGGCTAAAGCCGTGGGTGTTCGTACCGGATGCGGGGCTTGCGCCGTTTGAAGCGGGCAGGCAGGCGATGCATGTGCTGATGGACAACCATCCTCGGCCTGATGCGATTTTCTTTGCCAACGACAACCTGGCAGCGGGCGGCCTGCTCACCAGCCAGCGTATTGGCCTGCAGACACCCAGGGATTGCGCCGTGATGGGCTTCGGCGATTACGCCTTCGCGCAAATGATGATGCCCAGCCTGACCACCATCAAACCACCCGCCCAGCAGATCGGCGTACTGGCGGCGCAGCGCGTGCTGGAGAGCCTGGGCGTGTTGTCGGTCGAGGGTGAAATTCAGAGGCTGAACCTGCTGGCATGCGAGCTGGTTGAGCGGGAGAGCACGTGATTTGAGAGCGCGGACGCGGAGCGTCCCGAGAGGCGTTCCCACGCGGAGCATGGGAACGATCATCTGAGGATTTCAGACCCGCTCGATCAACGCACCAGATGCAGGAACTGCATGTGCCGCTCGTACTGGTCGAGCACGTCGTTGATCACCTGTTCCTTGGTGTAACCCACCAGATCGTAGTCCTGGCTGCCTTCACTCAAGTGAACCTCGGCGCGGTAGTAGCGGCGGTTGTTCAATTGCTTGGAACCCATGCCACCGCGTGCGAACGACGGGGTGAAGAACCCTTTCATCTGCACCTGATAGATGAACGGACGTTCCTCGCCATGGCCGATTTCCAGCGTCACCGAGTCGTTGGAAGGATCGGGCACATTGACCACGCTCAGGCCTTTCTCGACAAACACGGCCGTGACCTCGTCGATGGCCGGGCGAACAGTCTGGTCGAGGAAACGGTACACCTCGTCTCGCGACGGATAGTGCACGGCCTGACTCAGACGCTGACGCCAACCGCCACGTCGCGAACCCGACACTGGGGCCAGCGAATACAGCTGCGCGATCTGGCGCTGGGACTCCATGAAGAACGCCTTGTGCAGCCCCCACATCATCAGCAGCAGGATCAGCGAGAACGGCAGCGAGGTCAGCACCACCGCTGATTTCAGCGCATCGATACTGCCTGAGAACAGCAATCCGCTGGTGATCAGCGCGGTCGCCACGCCCCAGAACACACGCAGCCATTTCGGGCCATCCTCGTCCGGGTTGCCGCCTTTGGCCGACAGCGTCGAAAGCACCACGGTGCCCGAGTCGGCCGAGGTCACGAAGAACACGAAACTGATGAACACCGTGACGGCAATCACCGTCTTGCTCCACGGATAGGTTTCCAGCAGCAGGTACAGCGTCATCGAAGGATCGTCGATGGCTGACTGGCCCAGCGCGGTCATGCCGTGGTTGAGCACCTGATCGATGGCGCTGTTGCCGAAGATCGACATCCAGGCCAGGGTAAAGCCCAGCGGAATCAGCAATACGCCGAAGACGAATTCGCGGATGGTACGGCCACGCGAGATGCGCGCAATGAAAAGACCCACGAACGGCGACCAGGCAATCCACCACGCCCAGTAGAACACTGTCCAGCCGCCCAGCCAGTCGCTCGGCTCGTTGTAGGCGTAGACGTCGAAACTCTTGGTCGGCAGTGCACCGAGATAGTCACCGATGTTCTGCACCAGGGTGTTCAGCAAGTGCTGAGTCGGACCGGCGAACAACACGAACAGTAGCAGCGCGCAGGCCAGCAGCATGTTGATGTCGGACATCAGGCGCACGCCTTTGTCGACGCCCGCAATCGCCACCAGAATCGCAGCGCCCATCATCAGCGTGATCAGACCGACCTGAATCCAGTGGGTGTGTGCGACGCCGAACAGGTAGTCCAGCCCCGAATTGAGGTGCAGCACGCCGAAGCCCATGTCGGCGCCCAGGCCGAAGATGGTCGCAATGATGCCGAAACCATCCACCGCGTAACCGATGGGGCCGTTGATGCGTTTGCCGATCAGCGGATACAGCGCCGAACGCAGCGCCAGCGGCAGGTTGTGGCGATACGCGAAGTACGCCAGCGCCATGCCGACGAAGGCAAACACGCCCCAGCCATGCAGGCCCCAGTGCAGGAACAGCAGCTGCATGCCCTGCCGCGCTGCCTCGGTGGTACCGCCCTCGCCTTGCGGCGGTTGCAGCAGGTGAGTCAGGGGTTCGGACACGCAGAAAAAGAACAGCGTGATGCTGATCCCGGCAGCGAACAGCATGCCGGCCCAGGACAGGTAACTGAATTCGGGCTCGTCGTGGTCGGCACCGAGCTTGATCTTGCCGTAGCCAGATACGGCGGTGACCACCACGAAGACCAGATACAGCGTCATGACCAGCATGTAGTACCAGCCGACCGTGTTGGCCGCCCAGTTCTGCGCTGCCAGCAGCCACGCACCGGCGGCTTGCGGGAAGGCGATCACGATGACGCCGAAGATCAGAATAAAGCTCGCAGCGAAGTAAAACACTGGAGCGTTCATGCGGACCGTACCGCTGGGTTGCGTACTCGGAGTACTCATCGACTGCATGCCTCCGGACTGATTGAAACCATTACAAAAAACGCATACGGCAAGGGTTAGCCTCCTGTTGTGAGCGGGCAGCGAACCACCGGTTTAACTTGAATGAACGTTCAATTTAAACACGAAAGGCCCCGTGATTACGAATCGCGGGGCTGTGATTACTGGCTCAGACCTGGGTAGGACGTGTGCAGGAGAGGGTTCGTTCCCGGGTGCGGAATGTGTATCCGGAGCGCAATTACGCGTCAGTCGGAAGAGTGACGCGGAGCGTCACAGGCCGCATGCCCACGCGGAGCATGAGCACGATCATCCGGCTTGATTCTGATCGTTACAACGCTCCGCGTTGTGATGCATCTCAGGACGCTCCGCGTCCGCTCTCGGACGCGCTACAAAAATCTACTTCTGCGTCCCGTCATCCTGCTGCAGCAGGTTGGCCTGGGTCAGGTTGCAGCCTGCCGGGACGCTGCGGGTCAGCCAGACGTTGCCGCCGATGGTCGAGCCCTGACCAATGGTGATGCGGCCCAGAATGGTCGCACCGGCGTAGATCACCACGTCGTCCTCCACGATCGGGTGGCGCGCGTGGCCCTTCTGCAACTGGCCGTCTTCATCCGCCGGGAAGCGCTTGGCGCCCAGCGTGACAGCCTGATAAATCCGCACTCGCTCGCCAATGATGGCGGTCTCGCCAATGACGACGCCTGTGCCGTGGTCGATGAAGAAACTCGGACCGATCTGCGCGCCGGGGTGAATGTCGATGCCGGTCGCCGAGTGGGCCAGCTCCGAGCTGATGCGCGCCAGCAGCGGCAGACCTGCGCGGTACAAGTGGTGGGCGAGCCGGTGGTGGATCACCGCCAGAATGCCCGGATAGCACAGCAGCACTTCATCGACACTGCGCGCCGCCGGGTCACCGTGATAGGCCGCCAGCACGTCCGTGTCGAGCAACTGACGAATCCCCGGCAGGGCCGTGGCGAAATCCTGAATCAGCGTCAGCGCATGCTCGTCGATCCCGGCCAGTTCCCGGCCCTGCTGATGAGCCACGTAACGCAGCTCGAGCCGGGCCTGCGCCAGCAGCGCATTGAGCGCGACGTCGAGTGTATGGCCAACATAGAAATCCTCGCTCTCCTCGCGCAGGTCGACAGGACCCAGCCGCATCGGAAACAGCGCGCCGCTCAGGGCTTCGAGAATTTCGCCCATGGCTGCACGCGACGGCAGCTCGCGGCCACCATGCTCGCCACTCACGCGGCGGTTGCGCGTGCGCCAGTCCTCACGCGCCGTGCGTAACTGGCTGACGATACGCTGCAACTGCCAATGGCTGGAACGGCCGTCGGCGGATGCTTCTGGAATATCGCTCACGCTGAACTCTCCTTGGTCATGACGATTGGCGACCCGACCGTATCGGGCGCTGCTGCGTCCACTCTACGGCAAACATTCAAGTGGAAAAAATAACAATTTTTGTACGAAACGGCTGAGCGAAGCATAAACACCGATGGGTTGCCGTGTGGGAAACGTCTGCCTATAGTCCGCTGACTAAAGTCCCGCTGACTCTCTACACGGCTCATTTATTTCCATGATCAAAAATCAGCTTGCCCGTTTCAATCGTCTGGACTTGATCAGCGCACCCACCGCCCTTGAAAAGCTCGACCGTCTGTCGACATGGGCTGGCCGCGAGATCTACGTCAAACGTGATGACACCACGACCCTGGCGCTGGGCGGCAACAAAGTGCGCAAGCTTGAATACCTGGCGGCCGATGCGCTGGCGCAGGGCGCCGACACCCTGATCACGGCCGGTGCGATCCAGTCCAACCACGTACGTCAGACCGCAGCGCTGGCCGCTCGTCTGGGTCTGGGCTGCGTCGCACTGCTGGAAAACCCCATCGGCACCGAAGACAGCAACTACCTGCACAACGGCAACCGCCTGCTGCTGGAGCTGTTCGACGCCAAAGTCGAGCTGGTCGAGAACCTCGACGACGCCGACGAACAACTGCACGCACTGGCCGCTCGTCTGCGCAGCAACGGCAAGAAGCCTTATCTGGTGCCTATCGGCGGTTCAAGCCCGGTCGGCGCGCTGGGCTATGTGCGCGCCGGGCTGGAACTGGCCGAGCAGATCAAACAGACCGGCATCGACTTCGCCGCCGTGGTACTGCCCTCGGGCAGCGCGGGCACCCACAGCGGTCTCGCGCTGGCGCTGGCCAGCGAATTGCCGGATCTGCCAGTCATCGGCGTGACCGTCTCGCGCAGTGAAGAAGCGCAGTTTCCCAAGGTCCAGGGCCTGGCCGAGCGCACCGCAGAATTGCTGGAAATCCCGATGCCGCAAGGCTTCAAGGTCGAGCTGTGGGACGAGTATTTCGCACCGCGTTATGGCGAGCCGAATGCCGGAACACTCTCGGCGATCAAACTTGTTGCGGGTCACGAGGGTCTGCTGCTTGACCCGGTTTACACCGGCAAGGCGATGGCAGGGCTGCTGGATGGCATCGGACGTCAGCGATTCAACGACGGCCCGCTGATTTTCCTGCACACCGGCGGCGCACCTGCGCTGTTCGCTTACCCGGATGTATTTTCCAGCTGATCCGGCAGGCAATGATCAGGGTTATGTCCAAAATGAAAGACGAGCGTCTTTTTAGTTATTTTTGTTCATAACCGGATGGCCTTATAGTGGCGCCCGGCACGCTCAACCTGTCGCGTAACCCACTGAAAAACAACGCTGAATTCCAGCACCCAGACGCGTCCGTCAGGCCCGAAACCGGGCCGACACTTCACACAAAACAAGAGGCTCGCATGAACATTTCCGCTATTCGTCGCACGTTTCTCTTCTCGGCACTGAGCCTGATGCTCGGCACCGGTATTGCTGGACACGCCATGGCAGGCGAGCAACTGCAGAAAATCAAGGATAGCGGCACCCTGAATGTGGGCCTGGAAGGCACTTACCCGCCGTTCAGTTTCGTGGACGAGAACGGCAAGCTGACCGGCTTCGAAGTCGAACTCTCCGAGGCGCTGGCCAAGGAACTGGGCGTCAAGGCGAAGATTCAGCCGAGCAAATGGGACGGCATTCTGGCCGCCCTGGACTCCAAGCGTCTCGACGTCGTGATCAACCAGGTCACCATCTCCGATGAGCGCAAGAAGAAGTACGACTTTTCCGAGCCTTACACCCTTTCCGGTATTCAGGCGCTGACCCTGAAGAAGAACGAAGGCACCATCAAGACACCTGCCGACCTTGAGGGCAAGAAAGTCGGGGTTGGCCTGGGCACCAACTATGAGCAATGGCTGAAGGAAAACGTCAAAGGCGCGGACATCAGGACCTATGACGATGACCCTACCAAGTTTCAGGACCTGAAATCGGGCCGCATCGACGCCATTCTGGTTGACCGTCTCGCGGCACTGGAAATGGTCACCAAGACCAGGAACGCCATGGCCGCCGCTGGCGCCCCCTTCTCCCGTCAGGAATCGGGCATCGCACTGCGCAAGGGCGAACCGGAACTGCTGGCAGCCATCGACAAGGCCCTCGACAAACTGCGTGCCGACGGCACACTGGCCAAGCTGTCGCAAAAGTATTTCCAGGCTGACGTGACCAAATGATCGAAGAGAGCCTGAAGCTCGCGCTGGACTCCGCGCCCTTTCTGCTCAAGGGCGCGTATTACACCGTTATCCTCAGCCTGGGCGGCATGTTCTTCGGACTGGTGCTGGGCTTCGGCCTGGCACTGATGCGTCTGTCGAGCTTCAAGTTGCTGGGCTGGATTGCACGTATCTACGTGTCGTTCTTCCGCGGCACGCCGCTGCTGGTGCAGCTGTTCATGATTTATTACGGCCTGCCGGAACTGGGCATCGAGCTGGATCCTCTGACGGCTGCGCTGATCGGCTTCTCGCTGAACATGGGTGCCTATGCCTGTGAGATTCTGCGTGCGGCCATCGGCGCCGTGGAACGTGGTCAGTGGGAAGCGGCGGCCAGTATCGGCATGACCCGCTGGCAGACCCTGCGACGGGCGATTCTGCCGCAGGCAGCGCGCACGGCCTTGCCACCGCTGGGCAACAGCTTCATTTCGCTGGTCAAGGACACTGCGCTGGCTGCCACCATTCAGGTGCCGGAGCTGTTCCGCCAGGCGCAGTTGATTACCGCGCGCACTTTCGAAATCTTCACCATGTACCTGGCCGCCGCACTGATCTACTGGATCCTTGCCACGGTGCTTTCGCACTTGCAAAACAAGCTCGAAGCGCGGGTCAACCGGCATGATCTGGAGTCCTGACACATGATCGTGGTTGAAAAACTCACCAAGGAATTCAAGGGCAATCAGGTGCTCAAAGGCATCGACCTGCGTGTCGAGGCCGGCGAGGTAGTGGCCATCATCGGGCCGAGCGGCTCGGGCAAGACCACCCTGCTGCGCTGCCTGAACCTGCTGGAAACACCCACCAGCGGCAGTATCACCGTCGGGGACATCACCATTGATGGCAGCCGCCCCGTCAGCCAGCAGCAGGGCCTTATCCGGCAGTTGCGCCAACAGGTCGGGTTCGTGTTTCAGAACTTCAATCTGTTTCCACACCGCACCGCGCTGGAGAACGTCATCGAAGGCCCGGTGGTGGTCAAGAAGGTCGAGCGTGAAAGCGCAATGACGCTGGGCAGGACGCTGTTGGCCAAGGTCGGCCTGGCGGGCAAGGAAGATGCCTACCCTCGCAGGCTGTCAGGCGGCCAGCAACAGCGCGTGGCAATTGCCCGCGCGCTGGCGATGGAACCGCAGGTGATTCTGTTCGACGAACCGACCTCGGCGCTGGACCCGGAACTGGTGGGCGAAGTGCTGACCACCATCCGCGCCCTGGCCGAAGAAAAGCGCACCATGGTAATCGTCACTCACGAGATGAGTTTTGCCCGTGATGTCGCCAACCGGGTGATCTTCATCGACAAGGGCGTGATCGTGGAACAGGGCGACGCAAAAGAGCTTTTTGCCAACCCGAAGCAGGAACGGACGAAGCAATTTCTGGAGCGAACCAGGGCCTGATCCTACAGCGCCCTTCCCAAAGGCAGCACTTCACACGTGCTGCTTTTTTGCGTTTTACATTTCAAAAAAGATTGTTCGATCAGGATCTTCACTGGTTTTCTGCGATACGCCGGTGGCAACTCATCTAAAGAATGGGTCCGTGCCAACGACGTTCTGTCACATGACGGCCTGCGTTTCCACACAGCCCCCCAAACGCTTTCATGCACCTGCCTTCCTGAAAAAACCGGTTCAGCCACAGCGTTCATTTAAAAGTTTCCTGTGGTAGGACAGTTGATGCCCGCCAAGTAAACAGTTCCGAATATCGGTTGTAGGAAGCATCTAATTTTTCAGAAAAGCCCTACTTGACAGCGGCCGTATATTGACACGATCACGTAAAGCTAATTAGCTCGCCTGAAACGACACATTGATAACCGCACAAACTTTCAAGCCACCAATTTCGACACTTTGTAATGTTTGCCATAGCTTGGAAGTTTGCGGTACTTATCAACCCGTCTGTTTTGAGAATTATTTTAGTCAAACATGAAAAGTCGTGACGACTTTTTACTTGAATCCTTGTTTTCAGGAGTACTCGACATGAACCAGACTCTGTGCAAAAACAGCCTCGTAAAGCTGTCGCCCCCTTCTGTTCCGCAGGCCTGCCGACATGGCATCGGTGTCAGGACTGCCTCCAGCCTGACCGTCCACATTGATCCCTATGACAGCATGGATGATGGCGACCTGATAGAACTGTTCTGGGACGGCTGTTACGTCGCGTCGAAAATTCTAACGGCGTCCGACATCGGGACCGCCATCGCCCTACGTGTCCCGGAAAGCTTTCTACAGAACGGCAAGGCGCGTACTTACTACCGGGTCATGAAAGTGGGGGGAATGCCGATCACGTCGGCCTGCCGCAAGCTGTGGGTCAAGCTCAACCCGCCCGGAGGACGGCTGCTCGGACCCAACGCGGAGGAGAATCAAGGGCTGGCGCCGCTTTACGTGGCGCCTTCGGTGCTGCGTCGAGGCCTGACGCAGCGGCATCTGGACGGCGGGTTGCCGATGGCCATCGAGCCCTACCTGAACATGGCGGCCCACGATGAAATCACGGTACGCCTGGGGGATCTGCGCATGGACCTCCCGCCCCTTACTCAGGAAGATATCGGTGAGCCGATTGATCTGGTCGTACCCCCTGACCTGATCATGGAAGCCGGTGACCAGCAACTTGAGGTGACCTATTGCATTATCGACAGGGTCGGGAACAATTCGCTGTGGGCGCCGCCACGTGAAATAACAATTCCGGCATCGAGTGTCAGGACACCGCAATAACCGGACAACCCGCAGACAGAATCGGGGCAACCAAAGGAGCGTTGTAAGCAATAACCGCAGCACGGATAGTTTGCCACCACTTAATATAATTAATTAGCACCGACCGCATTAATCAGGTCCGTTTCTGCAGCAATGGCGATTAAGACAGAGTCGAGTAAAACAGTTTCGAATCAAACAAGCGGCTACAGGGCTTATTTGAGTGACCAAAGGCTTTCGCCTGACCACGCATTGCCAATCTATGCTTATTCCAAAATGAAAGTTTAAAAATATTTAATACAAGCTTAGGGTATATGCACCGGACCACCGGACATCGTGATGTTTTCAGCCGCAGCGCTTGCGGCCTACCGCTACGAGGTTTCGATGGTCACTTTCACAACCACCCCTGTGGATAACACCAGGGCGATCAAGGCTCCACAAGAGCCCGACGTCGCCCCTCCTTTGTCGCCTGCCAAGGTGCTGAAAAACGACGCGGACGCGATTTCTGCAGCCCATGAACTGGCTGCGGCAGCTCGCGTGCAGGCAGCCCGGCGCGACCAGGAGCGCCTGTTGCCCTGGCCGGAAATCGAGCAGTTCACCCGCAGCGGGCTGGGCAGCATTTCCATCCCGCGTGCCTATGGCGGCCCGCAGGTTTCTTTCGTGACGATTGCCGAAGTCTTCAGGATCATCTCGACCGCCGATCCGGCGCTCGGACAGATACCGCAGAATCAGTTCGGCATCCTCCATTTGCTGCAAGGCACGGCCACCGAGTCGCAGAAAAAAGCGCTGTTCCAGAGCGTGCTGGACGGCTGGCGAATCGGCAATGCAGGGCCTGAGCGCGGCACCAAAAACACCTTGGACCTCAAGGCGCGAATCACCGCTCAGGGTGATCATTTCGTGATCAGCGGCCAGAAGTTCTATTCCACCGGCGCGCTGTTCGCGCACTGGGTCGCCGTCAAGGCGCTGGACGAGGAAGGCCGTCAGGTCATGGCTTTCGTCAAACGCGGTTCGCCGGGGCTGCGCATCGTCGATGACTGGTCAGGCTTTGGTCAGCGCACCACAGCCAGCGGCACGGTATTGCTGGACAACGTACCGGTCGAGGCCGAGCAGGTGGTCGCCAACTGGCGCTTGTCATTGACGCCTAACATTCAGGGCGCCGTATCACAGTTGATTCAAGCCGCCATCGATGCAGGCATTGCACGCGGTGCCATCGACGACGCCATCGCCTTTGTCCGGGATCGCTCCCGGCCCTGGATAGACGCCAACGTCGAGCGTGCCAGCGATGACCTTTACGTGATCGCCGACATCGGCAAGCTGAAACTCGACCTGCACGCCGCCGAAGCGCTGTTGCGCAAGGCCGCTCAAGTGCTGGATGAGGTCAGCAGAGCGCCTATCGACGAACAGTCGGCCGCCCTCGCCTCCATCGCCGTCGCGCGCGCCAAGGTGCTGACCACCGAGATCTCGCTGCTGGCCAGCGAAAAACTGTTCGAGCTGGCTGGCAGTCGCGCCACCCTCGCCGAATTCAATCTGGATCGGCACTGGCGCAATGCACGGGTCCACACCCTTCACGACCCGGTGCGCTGGAAATACCACGCCGTCGGCACCTGGCACTTGAACGGCACCCTGCCCGCCCGCCATTCCTGGATCTGAACCAGACCACTGGAGCACCCCTTTCATGAGTTTCAATCCACAGGCGCGCGACCACGCAGCGCTGATCACCAGTGACGCCCAGGCTCTGCAGATTGCCCGCGAACTGGCCAACCACTTCAAGACCGAAAGCGCCGTACGGGATCGCGAGCGACGCTTGCCACATGCAGAACTGGAGCTGTTCAGTCAGTCCGGACTCTGGGGCATCAGCGTGCCGAAAGCTTTCGGCGGCGCAGGTGTATCGTCGGTCACTCTGGCCCAGGTCATCGCGCTGATTTCGGAAGCCGACGGCTCGCTGGGGCAGATTCCGCAAAACCATTTCTATGCCCTTGAAGTGCTGCGCGTGAACGGCAGCCCGCAACAGCAGAAGCGCTTGTACGCCGAAGCGCTGGCGGGTCAGCGCTTCGGTAACGCACTGGCCGAACTGGGCACCAAAACCGCCCACGACCGCACCACGCGCCTGAAGCGCGAGGGCGACGGCTATCGCATCAACGGCCGCAAGTTCTACGCCACCGGCGCGCTGTACGCGCAGCGCATTCCGACCTCGGTGATCGACGACCACGGTATCCAACAACTGGCGTTCGTGCCGCATGACAGCGCGGGCGTGACGGTTATCGACGACTGGAGCGGTTTCGGCCAGCGCACTACAGGCAGCGGCTCGGTGGTGTTCAACAACGTGTACGTCGATCCGGACGATGTGGTGCCGTTCCAGAGCGCTTTCGAGCGCCCGACCACGCTGGGGCCGCTGGCACAGATTCTTCACGCGGCCATCGACACCGGCCTCGCCCGTGCCGCCTTCGAGGACGCGCTGACCTTCGTCCGCACTCGCACCCGGCCATGGATCGACTCAGGCATCGAAAAGGCCGTGGACGATCCGCTGACCCTGCACAGCTTCGGCAGGTTGAGCATTCGGCTGCACGCCGCCGAAGCCTTGCTGGAGCGCGCAGGTGAGATTCTGGACATCGCCCAGGCTGACAGCAACGCCGACACCGTGGCCGCCGCCTCCATCGCGGTGGCCGAGGCACGCGCCATCAGCACCGAGATTTCTCTGGTGGCGGGCAGCACGCTGTTCGAACTCGCCGGCAGTCAGTCAACGCTCGCCGAGCACGGTCTGGATCGTCACTGGCGCAATGCCCGCGTGCACACGTTGCACGACCCGGTGCGCTGGAAATTTCACGCCATCGGCAATTACTACCTCAACGACACAAACCCTCCGTTGCGAGGGACGATCTGATGGCGCGCAAGAAGATCCTGCTCAACGCGTTCAACATGAACTGCATCGGCCATATCAACCACGGCCTATGGACCCATCCGCGTGACACGTCCACACAGTTCAACAGCCTGGAATACTGGACCGATCTGGCGAAGCTGCTGGAGCGCGGTCTGTTCGACGGGCTGTTCATCGCCGACATCGTGGGGGTGTATGACATCTACCAGAACTCGGTGGACGTCACCCTCAAGGAGGCGATTCAGTTGCCGGTCAACGACCCGCTGCTGCTGGTATCGGCCATGGCGGGCGTCACGAAGCATCTGGGTTTCGGCCTGACCGCCAACCTGACTTACGACGCGCCGTACCTGTTTGCCCGCCGCATGTCGACGCTCGATCACCTGAGCCGAGGCCGGGTCGGCTGGAACATTGTCACCGGCTATCTCGACAGCGCCGCACGCGCCATGGGCCTGAGCGAGCAGGTGGAGCACGACCGACGCTACGATCAGGCCGACGAGTATCTGGAGGTGCTCTACAAGCTCTGGGAAGGCAGTTGGGAAGACGACGCGGTGATCAATGATCGCGAGCGGCGCGTCTATGCCCAACCGGGCAAGGTCCACAAGATCCGGCACGCAGGCGAGTTCTATCAGGTGGAGGGTTATCACCTCTGTGAACCTTCGCCCCAGCGCACGCCGGTGCTGTTTCAGGCAGGCAGTTCCGAGCGCGGCTTGCAGTTCGCCGGGGAGAACGCCGAGTGCGTGTTCATCAGCGGCCAGAACAAGGCCTCGACCCGCGAGCAGGTGGACAAGGTCCGCGCCAGCGCCGTGCAGGCCGGGCGCAATCCGGACGATATCAAGGTGTTCATGGGCCTGAACGTGATCGTCGCCGCGACCGAAGCACTGGCGCAGGAAAAGCACGCCGAGTACCGCCGCCATGCGAGCGCCGAAGCGGGCGTCGCGCATTTTGCAGCGTCCACCGGGATCGATTTCGCGCAGTACGAACTGGACGAGCCGATTCAGTACGTGAAGAGCAACGCCATTCAGTCGGCGACCAAAAACCTCAAGAACAACGACTGGACCCGCCAGAAACTACTCGATCAGCATGCGTTGGGTGGTCGTTACATCACGGTGATCGGCTCGCCTGAACAGGTCGCCGACGAGTTGGAGTCGTGGATCGCCGAAACCGGTCTGGACGGCTTCAACCTGACCCGCATCGTCACCCCGGAAAGCTACGAGGACTTCATCGATCTGGTGATCCCCGAGCTGCAACGCCGCGGGTCGTACAAGACCGCTTATGAAGACGGCAGCCTGCGCAGGAAACTCTTCCCCCAAGGCACCGACCGCCTGCCGCCGCAGCATGCCGGCGCCGGGTATCGGCAGGGCTCATGAATCATGATCGCGCCCCTGCTCCGCGTGGGCATGCAGCCCGTGACGCTCTGCGTCAAAGCACTGGACGCGCAGCGTCCGGGAACGATCGACATCAACCCATTCGATAACCTGTCAATTCAACGGAATGTAACATGACCAAAACCCTCGCAGCCCTGGCCCTCGGCCTGTTGACCCTGACCGCTCACGCCGCCGATGCGCCGCTGAAGGTCGGCACCACCGCAGCCTTCGCCATTCCGCTTGAAGCGGCCGTAGAGGAAGCCGACAAGCAGGGCCTGAAGGTCGAGCTGGTCGAGTTCACCGACTGGATCGCGCCCAACGTCACCCTCGCGGCGGGCGATATCGACGTGAACTACTTCCAGCACATCCCGTTCCTGACCAACGCCAACGAGGCCGCAGGTTTTGGTCTGGTGCCCTACGCGCCGGGGATCATCAACAACGTCGGGCTGTATTCGAAAAAGTATAAAAGCTTCGACGAACTCCCAAGTGGCGCCACCGTCGCCATCGCCAATGACCCGATCAACAGCGGACGTGGCCTGCAACTGCTGGCCAAGGCCGGGCTGATCACGCTCAAACAGGGTGTCGGCTACAAGGCGACCGAAGAAGACATCACCGCCAACCCGAAAAAGCTCAAGATCATTCAGGTCGAGGCCGTGCAACTGGTGCGCGCCTACGACGATGCCGATCTGGTGCAGGGCTATCCGGCCTACATCCGCCTGGCCAAGACCTTCCCGGCCGACTCGGCGATCCTGTTCGACGGCATGGACCACCCGGAATACGTCATCCAGTTCGTGATCAAGCCCGAGCGCAAGGACGACCCGCGTCTGGCCAAATTCGTCGACATCTACCAGCACTCGCCTGTAGTCCGCGCCGCACTGGACAAGGTCAATGGCAAGCTCTACCAGGTAGGGTGGAAAGAATGACCGCCATCGCGCAACGACAACAGCCACTGGACAGACCGGACGCAGGGCACGTCGCGCAACAGACCGAACTGCACCCGGACCTGAATAACGCCCATGTGCGCTTCATCAATCTGGGCAAGACCTACCAGGGTCGGCAAGGCCCGGTGGAGGCACTGGGCAACATTGATCTGGCGATCCTGCACGGCGAGATCTTCGGCATCATCGGCCGTAGCGGCGCGGGGAAGTCATCGCTGATCCGCACCATCAATCGTCTGGAACAACCCAGCAGCGGCCGGGTGCTGATTGATCAGATCGACATCGGCGGCTTCAACGAAGACAGGCTGGTGGAGCTGCGTCGTCGCATCGGCATGATCTTCCAGCACTTCAACCTGATGTCGGCCAAGACCGTGTGGCAGAACGTCGAGCTGCCGCTCAAGGTCGCGGGCGTGCCCAAGGAGCAGCGTCAGCGCAAAGTTGCGCAGTTGCTGGAACTGGTCGGCCTGCAGGACAAGCATAAGGCCTATCCCGCGCAGTTGTCCGGCGGCCAGAAACAACGTGTGGGCATTGCTCGCGCACTGGTGCACGACCCGGCGATTCTGCTCTGCGACGAAGCCACTTCGGCGCTGGACCCGGAAACCACGCAATCGATTCTCGGCCTGCTACGCGAGATCAATCAGCGCCTGGGCCTGACCATCGTGCTGATCACTCACGAGATGGCGGTGATTCGCGACATCTGCCACCGCGTTGTGGTGCTGGAACAAGGTCAGGTCGTCGAGCAAGGCCCGGTCTGGCAGGTGTTCGGCGACCCGCAGCACGAGGTCAGCAAAACCCTGCTGGCACCGCTGCAACCCGGGCTGCCAAAAGAATGGGCCGAGCGGCTGAGCGCGGAGCCGCAACAGCCCGACGCCACGGCATTGCTCGACGTGCAGTTCACGGGTGTCAGTGGCCAGGAGCCGGATCTGGCGGCGCTGTTCGCGACGCTGGGCGGCAAGGTGCAACTGCTGCAGGGCGGCGTCGAGCGCATTCAGGATCGAGCCATCGGGCACCTGATTCTGTCGGTCGCAGGCTCACCCTACAGCCGGGAAGAATTATTGGTCCGTGCCCGCAGGCAGGCACCACGCGTGGAGGTACTGGGCTATGGGGTTTGATCGTTTGCTGCAAGGCACTATCGATACGTTTCTGATGGTGGGCGTGTCTTCGCTGATCGCGCTGCTGCTGGGTATTCCGCTGGCGGTGATACTGGTCACCAGCTCCAAAGGCGGCATTTATGAAGCGCCAGCCATCAACCGGGCGCTGGGCGCCTTCGTGAACCTGTTCCGCTCGATCCCGTTTCTGATCCTGATGGTGGCGCTGATTCCGTTCACGCGGCTGATCGTCGGCACCACATATGGCGTGTGGGCGGCCATCGTGCCGCTGACCATCGCCGCCACGCCGTTCTTTGCGCGCATCGCCGAGGTCAGCCTGCGCGAGGTCGATCACGGCCTGATCGAAGCCGCACAGGCCATGGGCTGCCGACGCTGGCACATCATCTGGCACGTGCTGCTGCCCGAGGCGCTGCCCGGCATCATCGGCGGCTTCACCATTACGCTGGTGACCATGATCAACTCATCGGCCATGGCCGGTGCCATCGGTGCAGGCGGTCTGGGCGATATCGCCTATCGCTACGGCTATCAGCGCTTCGACACGCAAGTGATGCTGACGGTCATCGTGTTGCTGGTCGCTGTGGTGGCGTTCGTGCAACTGGGCGGCGACCGGTTGGCGCGACGCTTCAACAAGCGCTGACGGTCCGGGGTATATTGGCGGCCTTCCCGGACCGGAACGCCTTTGATGAAACTCGATCCCCAGACACTCGACCAGATCACCGCAACCACGCTGAACAACTACAACCGCGTTGCCGACGACTTTCGCGAAGGCACACGGGACCATGACGTCAGCCAGAATATCGACGCGTTGATGCGCAACATCGAAGGGCCGACGCCATGGCAAATTCTGGATTTTGGCTGCGGGCCGGGACGTGATCTGAAAACGTTCACGGCACTGGAGCACGTTGCGGTCGGGCTGGACGGCTCCGAGCGCTTCGCCGAAATGGCGCGTACCGAGACCGGTTGCGAAGTGCTGCAACAGAACTTCCTCGAACTCGACCTGCCACCTGCACGTTTCGACGGGATATTCGCCAACGCCGTGCTGTTTCACATCCCGCGTCAGGAACTGCCCCGCGTGCTGCTGCAACTCCGCGCCACGCTCAAACCGGGCGGCGTGTTGTTCAGCTCCAACCCGCGCGGAGAGAATCAGGAAGGCTGGCAAGGCGAACGTTACGGCTCGTACCACGACCTGGAATCATGGCGAGCATTACTGACCGAAGCCGGATTCGCCGAACTGGAACACTACTACCGCCCCGCCGGACTGCCACGTGAGCAACAGCCCTGGCTGGCGAGTGTCTGGCGCAGGGTGTGAACCTGTCGGAAATGTGACGCAGAGCGTGAGGCACGATCAAAGTCAGCCACTGATCGTCCCCCCACTCCACGCTCGTCGCTGATGATCGTTCCTACGCTCTGCGTGGGAATGCCTCCCAGGACGCTCCGCGTCCGATCCCACAGGCGGCACGGCGCTCACTCAGTGCCCCGTCGCCAGTTCACCGTCATGATCCTTCTTCTCATCAGCCTCACGACGCTGTTCATCGGTCGGTTCCTTGATCCGGTACCAGGCCACATACAGCGCAGGCAGGAACAGTAGCGTCAGCAAGGTGGCGATGATGATGCCGCCGATCATCGCGTAAGCCATCGGGCCCCAGAACACTTCGCGCGCAATCGGGATCATGCCCAGACTCGCCGCCGCAGCCGTCAGCAGAATCGGCCGACGACGATGCTCGGTGGCCTCGACCACGGCATCCCACGGCAGATACCCGCTGATCTCATACGCGTCGATCTGGGTGACCAGAATCACCGAGTTGCGGATGATGATGCCGATCAGTGCCAGAACACCGAGAATCGCCACAAAGCCCAGCGGCGTACCGGTCGGGATGAGCGCCAGCACCACGCCGATCAGGCCCAGCGGTGCAACACTGGCGACCAGAAACATCTTCTGCACGCTATGCAGCTGGATCATCAGGAAGGTCGCCATCAGAAACAGCATCAACGGCACAACGCTCGCAATCGGGCCCTGGGCCTTGCTGCTTTCTTCCACAGTGCCGCCGGTCGCAACCTTGTAGCCCACCGGCAGACCGGCAGCGAATTTGTCGATCTCGGGCTTCAACTGCTTGACCAGATCTGTCGGCTGAATCTCGTCGCGCACCGCACCTTTCACAGTGATGGTCGGTTTGCGATCACGACGCCAGACCAGTGGCTGCTCAAGCTCGTAACCCACCGTCGCAAACGCCAGCAACGGAATGGACGCCCCGCTCGGCGTGACGATCTGCAGGTTCTGCAGCGTTTCCGGCGTACCTCGCTCAGCATCCTCGGCGCGGCCGACCACGTTGATCAGATAAATATCGTCGCGTACCTGCGTCACGGCAGAACCGCTGACCACGCTGTTCATCAGGTTGGCAACGTCTTCGGATGACAACCCCAACTGCCGCGCCTTGTCCTGATTGATGTCGATGCGCAGCACCTTGCCCGGCTCGTTCCAGTCGTAGATCACTTCGCCCACATGCGAGTTCTGGTCCAGCAGCGTGGCCAGTTCGATAGCGTGCTGACGCACCTTGTCGACATCCTCGCCGCTGACGCGATACTGCAACGGACGCCCGACCGGCGGCCCCATTTCCAGTGGCTGCACGTAGGAACCGATGCCGACGAAATCTTCACGCAGACGTTTCTGCAGGCGTGCCGTCAGCGCGCCACGCTCTTCCAGACCTTTGCTGACAATCACCAGCTGGGCGTAGAACGGGTTTTCCAGTTGCTGGTCCAGCGGCAGGTAAAAACGCAATGCGCCCTGGCCGATGTAAGTGCTCCAGCGCTCGATGTCCGGGTCGTCCTTGAGGCTTGCCTCGAAGCGATCCACCACCTTGCGCGTCTCATTGACCGAGGCGTTCTGCGGCAGGTTCAGGTCGACCAGAATCTCCGGCCGGTCGGATGACGGGAAGAACTGGCTCTGCACGAACTGCATCGAGAACAGCGACGCAGCGAACAGCGCCAGTGTGATGCCAATCGCCAGCCAGCGATGACGCATGGCCCAGATCATGCTGCTGTTGAACGCCCGGCCGACGCGGCCCGGTTCTTCGGATTTGGGCTTGATGTTGCTGCTCAGAATGTGAACGCCGATCACCGGCGCAAATAGCACGGCCACAACCCAGGACACCAGCATCGCCACCGCGATCACGGCAAACAGCGTGAAGGTGTACTCCCCGGCAGAACTGTTGTTCAAGCCAATCGGCACGAAGCCCGCCACTGTTACCAGCGTGCCGGTCAGCATCGGGAACGCAGTCGAGGTGTAGGCATAGGTCGCTGCCTGCTCCTTGGTCTCGCCCATTTCCAGCCGCGTGACCATCATTTCCACAGTAATCATCGCGTCGTCCACCAACAGACCGAGGGCGATGATCAACGCGCCGAGGGAAATCCGCTGCATGGTGATGCCGCTGTATTCCATGAACACGAACACCATCGCCAGCACCAGCGGAATGGAACACGCCACCACCAGACCGGCACGCACACCAAGGCTGATGAAGCTGACCACCAGCACGATGATCACCGCTTCGAACAAGGCGCTGGTGAAGCCACCCACCGCCTTGTCCACCACTTCGGCCTGATCCGACACCTTGTGCACGCCAACGCCGACCGGCAGTTCGGCGGTCGTGGCGTCCATGCGTTCATGCAGCGCCTTGCCGAACGCCTGAATATTGCCGCCCTTCTTCATTGCAATGGCCAGGCCGATGGCAGGCTTGCCGTTGTAGCGAAACAGCGGTTTGGGCGGATCGGTGTAACCACGGGTGATGTCGGCAATGTCGCTCAAACGGTAGAAGCGATCATTGAGCCGCAGGTTGACCGCGGCCAGGTCTTTCTCGGACGCGAACTGCCCCGAAGTGCGCACGGAAATCCGCTCCGGTCCGGCTTCGATCACGCCCGCAGGCGTCACGGCGTTCTGCGATTGCAGGCTCTGCACGACCTGCCGTTGATCCAGCCCGAGGGCCGCCAGTTTGCGGGTCGAGAAGTTCAGGTAAATGACTTCGTCCTGCTGGCCGACCATCTCGACCTTGCCCAACCCCTCCACCGAGCGGATATCGACGCGGACCTTCTCGACGTAGTCGCGCAATTGCCGCATCGAGAACCCGTCGGCCGTGAACGCATAGATCGAACCGTACACGTCACCGAATTCGTCGTTGAACGCTGGACCCTGCAGCCCTTGAGGAAATTGCCCACGAATGTCGTCGATCTTCTTGCGCACCTGATACCAGATTTCCGGTATCGCCTCGGCGCTGGTGGTGTCACGCAGGAAAACCATGACCGTCGATTCGCCCGGCCGGGTGTAACTCTTCACGTAGTCCAGGGAGTCCAGCTCTTCGAGTTTTTTCTCGATGCGGTCGGTCACCTGTTCCAGGGTTTCGTCCACGGTCGCGCCCGGCCAGCGGGTCTGGATGACCATGGTCTTGATGGTGAAGGACGGATCCTCTTCACGCCCCAGCTTCATGTAGGAGAAAACGCCCATCAACAGCGCAACGAACATCAGGTACCAGACAAACGACTGGTGCTTGAGCGCCCACTCGGACAGATTGAAATTCCCTTTCATCGCGGGCTTTCCTCATCGACTTTGACTTTCTGCCCCGGCTTGAGGCTGTTGACGCCCGCACTGACCACTTTTTCTCCAGCGCTCACGCCGCCAGCCAGCAGAAAGCTGCTGTCATCCTGGCTCACGATGTTGACGACTCTCGGGTTGACGGTCTGATTCTGCGGATCAATGACCCAGATCTGGCGTTTGCCATCGACCTCCTGCAAGGCATTGAGCGGCAGGCGGATGCGTGGCGCGATGGCCGAGCTGAGCGTCACGCTGATCGCCGTGCCCAGACGCAGCGCAGGCGGCGTTTCGGTCAGCGAAAAGCGCGCCCGGCGCGTGCGGGTCGAGCGATCCGGTTGCGGTTCGATTTCACGCAGCGTGGCGGTCGTGTTCACTTGCGGATCAAGCTGACTGGCCACGGTGTACACCACGTCGTCAGGCAACTGGTCAGCCAGCTGTGCTGGCATGTCGATCACCGCTTCCTTGATATCCGGACGCGCCAATGTGACCACTTCCTGACCCGCCGTGACGACCTGGCCGGCTTCGACTTTCCACTCAGTGACCACCGCATCGTGATCGCTGCGCAGATCGCTATAGCTCAGTTGATCACGGGCCTGTTGCTCGGCAGCCTTGGCCTGATCCAGCGACGACTGAGCGGTTTTCAGGTTGGTCAGCGCGATGTCCAGTTGCGCCTGCGCGCCGACACCACGGTCAAACAGTTCCTGCTGACGGCGGGCATTGGCCTGCGCGTTGATCCACTGCGCCTGAACATTGGCCAGATCACCCTGACGACCACGCACATTGTTCTGCTGATCGGTGGGATCGAGGGTCGCGAGCAGATCGCCCTTTTTCACTTCACTGCCCACGTCCACGTGCCGACTCGCGATACGGCCCGACACACGAAAGCCCAGCACGCTTTGGTAGCGCGCCTCGATATTGCCGGCAAAGCGTCCGAAATCCTCCATCGACTCAGGTTTCGCTTCAACGAACACCACCGGCCGCACCGGCTCGGGCGGCGCTTCATCTTTGCCGCAACCTGCCAGAAGTAAGCCACTCAGTACAACGCACGATAAACGCTTCATGGTTGCACCTTGGCATTCTGTGGCTCGGGTTGATCGGCGATTTCCACCTGCATGTCCGGGTGCAGCAACTGGCCGCCAGCGATCACCACGTTCTCTCCACCCTTGAGGCCATCACTGATGATCACGTGGGAGGTCAGGTAGCGTGCAACCGTGACACGGCGCAGATTGGCCTTGCCCTGCTCGTCCACGACCCATACGGCAGGTTTGCCGAGGTGCTCGCCAAGGTCCTTGGTCAGCGCCGACCACGGCAGCTCGACGCTGGCGCTGGCCGGTTTGCTCAACGCAACGCTGACCACCGAACCCAGGTCCATGCCTTCAGGCAGCGGGTCCAGCGCGATCTTGACCTGCAGGGTGCCGGTTTGCGCCGACACCGCTGGCGTCACCTCACGCACCTTGCCGCTGACCTTGATAGTCGGGTTGTCGAGCAGCGTCACCTGCACCGGCTCGTCGCCCGGCGGCTGCACGAACAGGGATTCGTAGACGTTGAATACCGCATCGCGCTCGCCATCACGCGCCAGATCGAAAATCGGCACCGTAGCCTGCACCACCTGCCCAACCTCGGCCTGACGTGCAGTGATCACCCCTGGTGCCTCTGCCACGAGGGCGGTGTAACTCAGTTGCTCGCGGGCGTTGGCCAGTTGCGCCTGAGCGGCTTTCAGCGAACTCTCGCTGCCACGCAGGGCCGCCTGTGCGGAGTCGTATTCACTCTGGCTGGTGTAACCCTTGGGCAGCAGCTTCTGCTGGCGGACAAAAGCGGCGCGGGTCTGACTGACACGTGCCTGCTCGGCCGCGACGGACGCCTGCGCAGAGTCGACATTGATCTGCAGATCCTTGGGATCGAGCCGTGCCAGTACCTGGTTCGCCTTGACCCGGTCGCCGACATCCACGTTGCGCTGAATGATCTTGCCGTTGACCCGGAACGAAAGCTGCGTCTGCACCCGTGCCTGGATATCGCCGGTCAGCGCCACGCTGGCGGCGAACTCGGCGGTTTTCACCGGTTGCACGTACACGCGGGGCAATTCAGGCGCTGCCGGTTTTTCCTCGCCGCAGCCGACCAGCACTGCAAGGGCAGCGGCAAGGCCGAGCGTAAACACATTTGAAGGACGAACGGGCATGCAGACTCCTTTTGCGGATGCCGGGTGCAAGCGTGGGATCACGAGAGAACAACGTGAACATGCGACTGTTGACGTGCGGGAGGGTTCCTTGGAGGGGCATGCCTATATTACGGATGTAGCGGTGTCAGAGCCTGGTATCTTGCATCTCGTTCTGATCAGGCACATTTGAACGCACGCTTGAAGCCCGACTGCGGATGCTGTCTGTCTGAATACCGATGCTGCGTCTGGAGGGTGTGTTTGAAGCCGGGGCTGGAATCGGCGTCGAAGGAGCCGGCCTTGCTGCGACTCTGGAACGCGCAAAAGCAAAGCCACGAAACCCGAGCGTAGTCAGGCTCATAGCCAGGGCTATTGCAGCCAGGGGGCGATGGACTGGCGAATCAGGGTCCACATTTTTGACAGTAAACGCAGCGCCCCACATGAGGCCGGTCGTTATCGCGCCTGCTGCGACACCGGCGGAAAGTTTCTCGGTAGTGTTGGCATTTCTTCTGAGAGGGAGAGACTGCCGACCGACGTCAGCAGTCGCAGGTTTTACTTTTACCCCTTTGAACACCGCCTTGAACGAGGGTCTTGCTATCGCCAGACCGATCCCTGCCGTAGCCAAACCCGCAGCGATATAAAACACTGAAATCAACGTATCGATAAGTTCGTGCCCGCTCGGATCATTCCTGTTGACCGGATCCCCGGCGCAGTAGGCGTAGGCATTCAAACCACCCTTGCCAAACGGGCTCAGACTGTCTGGGCTGTTGAAGCGCATCAAAACGGGGTTATAGGCACGATAACCGTTACCCAGCAGATAATGGCCGGTTACCGGGTCAGGCTGTTCGCCATTGAAACCGGGAAGATGATTCAGCGGCGCTCGATGACCATGGGGGCTATACGCAATGGCCTGTTGCTGCGCGGCTGACAAGGCACTCAGTACGCTGTGCTGCTGATCCGCGGCCGTCAGCAAGGTGTCGACAGATGTGCCAACAAGCGTCTGTTGGGCCAGCGGCCGGCGGTCGTGGTGAACGAAACTGCGCTGTACACCACCTTGGGTTTCAGTGACGAGTACGTCAGCCTTGTAGAACACCTTTGAAATGGCTTCAGCGAGAGGGGTGCGGGTGGCAAGCCTGTCCAGCGGGTCGTAGCGGTAGAGGCAGAAAGTTGTGTTATGAGCCATGTCAGACGCCTACCCGGTTTGATATGCAGAGCATCGGTGCGAGCAGGCTGGCCTTGCTCACACCGTGATACTGAACCGCCGGGCGCCTATCGGCTACTCGCAGAACTGTCAGGTTTTCCGCAGCTTCAGGCACGACGGGCATTGATGGGAAACTCAACTGGCCACCTTGGACGTCAGTGAATAAATGGCTGCGGTTACACCTATTCAGAGAAGTCGCTGTTGTATGCCCACCGCTCAAGCCAGACGTCCTGAGAGCCCGATGAACTGACAGTGGTGATCGAATCTCTGGAGCCACTTCGCACGGCTCTGGCCAGGTGTTCAGCTCTTTTATGTAGCATATTTTGCCTTGCCAGTTCTGCTGCTGCTGTCTCGCTGATAACCCGACGTGCTTCCGAACTTAGAGTGCCTGGAGCTGCACTCAAGTGCGCCATTTGGATTTTTTCCAACTCAGTCTCAAACCGGATGCCTTTGGCCGTGCGAACGACAGTCTTGCTGCGCATGTACTTCAAAAAATTTACATCAGAGGCCTCACTCACCAAGGCATTCAGCTCTGGGACCTTCGATATCTTTGAGATATCTTTTACGCTTAGGTAGCGTTGAATCCTGGCAAAAACCTCAACTGGCATATCAGTCAATGTCACTTGTGGTTCAAGGGACAGCCGTCTAGGCAGGCTGAGCAGTTCCACATTACTTTTGAGACCCGGCACTTCAGGTACTTTACGTGTCAGACGGCTCCATCCCCCCTTCAACGCGCTCACCATGTTTACATGACCGCTCGGATCACTCCTGTTGACCGGGTCTCCTGCACAGTACGCATAGGCATTCAAGCCCCCCTTGCCAAACGGGCTAAGGTCGTCCGTGCCATTGAAGCGCATCAACACCGGGTTATAGGCACGATAACCATTACCCAGCAGATAATGGCCAGTGATCGGATCGGGCCGCTCGCCGTTGAACCCCGGCAGGTGATGTGCTGGCTGATAGTGACCGTAAGGCGTGTAGACAAAAGCGTCTGTCTGATCAACTTTCACTGCACTGAGCACGCTGTTTTGCAGATCATTGGTCGTCAATGACACGCTGGAGGACTTGCCGACAACTGTTCGGCAGGCCAGCAATTGGCGATTGTGCTGAAAGAAACTGCGCTGTGCGCCGCCCTGGGTTTCAGTGACGATTAAGCCAGCCTTGTAGAACACCTTTGAAATGGCTTCGGCGAGAGGGGTGCGGGTGGCAAGCCTGTCCAGCGGGTCGTAGCGGTAGAGGCAGAAAGTTGTTTTATGAGCCATGTCAGACACCTACCCGGTTTGATATGTAGAGCATCGGTGCGAGCAGGCTGAATCTCGCTCACACCGTTACACTGAACTGCCAGACACGTATCGGCTACTGGCAGAAGTATCAGGTTGGCTTCAGCTCAAGGTGCGGCTACATCGTCCAGCGAGCGATCGAGCCGGGCTCTGGCGATGTCGATCAGATGGACCACCGAGAATGCCAGGTCGCGTTTCGCGCCGTTGAGGGCGTCGCCGGATTCATAGGCAGCGGCGGAGGCGCAGCGCAGGATGTCGCTGACCTGGATCAGGGTTTCTTCGAGGGAGGTGTGGGGTGGGGCTGGGGTGGAGTTTATCATTGCTTATTCCTTTAGCTAACGAAGCCACCGATTGCTCGCTGCTAAACGAACAAGGGTGGCGGCTTTGACACGGGTTAGCAGACCGGCAGGAACAAGCGCATTGACCGGCGCACCCGAAGGTGCCCCACGCAAAGCCGCCATAAAGCGACACTCGCGACACTTGTTATCCATGGACAGGCTGCTAAACCCGACCGCTGAAACTCAGCGACCGACGCAGCCTAGTGTCCAGAATTCATGCGCACAAGGGCCTGGGATTTTCTAGGAAAGTTCGTACTTGTGAAAGGGAAAGACCTGAAAGAATGGTCCTTCAAAAGCAGATTTTCGTTAGCTCAGGTTACACATCCGCCACAACATATCGGACGCAGAGCGTCCGGAGATGCATGCCCACGCAGAGCACTCATCGTTATACACAAATCGACCTGAATGAATGCGGTATCCGAAAGTGGGAGCGGACTTGTCCGCGAATACCATGTTTCAGACGCTGCATCTTCGTCGGCTGCACCTGCTTTCGCGGACAAACGGAACGCCGCCCGGTCCGCTCCTACGACCGGAATCGTGCCCGCGCCAGATGCTCATCGCGACTTGTGTATAACAATGAGCGCAGAGCGATGGGCACGATCAGTGTGCTTGAGATCGCTGATCGTTCCCACGCTCTGCGTGGTAACGCCGCTCAGGACGCTCCGCGTCCGGCCGTGCGGTGACGCATAGCGTCGCCAGACACTTGTATCAACTCCCCGCGCCACTCTGCGCTTCTTCGAAGAAGTAGTCCTTCCAGCTCGCCGCCCTGTTCTTCAACACGCCCAGCTCATGCAGCTTTTCGGCGTAGATGAAGGTGCGCTGCGGGGTGATGGTGAAGTCGATTTCAGGGTCGGAGACGATCTTCTCGACCAGCGGCAACGGCAGCTTCGATTGCTCGACGCGGATGTAGGTCTGCGCCGCCGCTGGTTTGTCGGCCTTGATGATCTTCTCGGCCTCGGCCAATGCGTCGTAGAACGCTTTGTAGGTCTTGGGGTTCTCGTCGTGGAATTTCTCGGTGGTGTAGAGCACGTTGAACGTGGCCTGACCGCCCAACACGTCATACGAGCTGAGCACTTTATGCACGTTCGGGTTTTCCAGCGCCTGGTACTGGAACGGCGGGCTGGAGAAGTGCGAGTTGATTTCCGAACCACCCGCGATCAGCGCCGCCGTGGCGTCAGGGTGCGCGAGGCTGACCGAGATGTTGTCGAATTTCTTGTAGTTGTCGTTACCGAACACCTTGGCGGTTTCGATCTGCAAGGTACGCGACTGGAAACCCACGCCCGCCGCAGGCACGGCGATGCGGTCCTTGTCGGTGAAATCCTTGATCGTCTTCACGTCGGGATTATTGGTCAGCAGGTAGTTGGGCATCGATCCCAGCGAGGCGATGGCCTTGACGTTCTGCTTGCCCTTGGTGCGGTCCCAGACCGTCAGCATCGGCGGCACACCAGCCGACACAACGTCCAGCGCACCGGCCAGCAACGCCTCGTTCATGGCCGTGGCGCCGGAGATGCTGTTCCAGTCGACCTTGATGTCGAGCCCCTGCTCCTTGCCGTGTTTTTCGATCAGTTTCTGATCACGCACCACGTCGAGAATCAGGTAACCGATGCCGAATTGCTGGGCGATGCTGATCTTGCCTTCTGCCTGTGCGCCGCCGCTGATCAATGCACCGAACAGACCGATTGTTGCCGCCAGCGCAGTCAGCACCGGACGCTTGAAAGGAGTTGCCATGGAGTGCTCGCTATAGTCGTTCTAAAAGTCGTTGGGTAGTTTGTTTCAGCGCTGCATGCCCCAGCGCTTGACGGTCAGGCGCTCAATGTTGGCGAACAGCAGGTTCTCCACCAGCAGGCCGATCAGGATCACGGCGGCCAGCCCGGCAAACACCTTGTCGGTGTACAGCTCGTTGCGGTTCTGGAAGATGTACCAGCCCAGCCCGCCCTTGCCGGAAGAGGCACCAAACACCAGCTCGGCGGCGATCAGCGTGCGCCAGGCGAATGCCCAGCCAATTTTCAGGCCCGCCAGAATCGACGGCAGCGCCGCTGGAATCAGGATGTGCCAGACAAAGCGCAATCCTTTCAGTCCATAGTTGCGCCCCGCCATGCGCTGGGTTTCGGAAACACCCAGAAAGCCCGCGTAGGTATTGAGCGCCAGCGCCCACAGCACCGAATGCACCAGCACGAAAATCAAGCTGTTCTGCCCCAGTCCGAACCAGAGCAGCGCCAAGGGCAACAGCGCGATGGCGGGAAGCGGGTTGAACATGGCGGTCAACGTGCCGAGCAGGTCGCGCCCCAACTGGGTGGACACCGCAAGCGTGGTCAGGCCGAACGCCAGGACGATGCCGATCAGGTAACCCTGGATCAACACAGTCAGGGAAATCCAGACCTTGCCCGGCAGCTCTCCACTGACGATGCCGTCGTAGAACGCGGCGGCGGTCTGCAAAAAGCTGGGCAGCAGCAGGTCGTTGTTCTGAAGACGCGCAGCGAGTTCCCAGATCACGGCCAGCGCGATCATGATCACGGTCTTGCGCACCCAGCTCAGTTGCCAGATGCGTTGGGCCAACGGCAGGTCGCGGGCCAGGTCTTCCTGAGTGAAAGGCTGCAGCGTGACTTCGTATTCTTCGCGAGCGGGAGGTGCGAGGCTCATGGTGTTCGGTTACCTGATTGCTTGGGGGAAGCGCCTGTTCTGATCGTGCCCATGCTCTGCGTCGGCTCGATCAGCAACGATCAGTACGCGATCCGGATGTCCTGAAAATTCAGTTCTTCATCGACCTGCCCCGCCTCGCCCTCATCGAACAACAGGCGGTGGATACGCTGCGCAGTCTGTTGAAAACCGACGCCGCCGAGGCTTTTCAGGTCGTACTGATGGCTGTTGATCTCGGCACGCACGCGTCCGGGATGTGGCGACAACAGCAGAATGCGATTGCCCACCACCAGCGCTTCTTCGATGGAATGGGTGACGAACAACAGGGTGAAGCGCACTTCGTCCCACAGCTCCAGCAACTCTTCTTGCATCTTGCGACGCGTCAGGGCATCGAGTGCGGCGAAGGGTTCGTCCATCAACAGGATTTTGGGCTGCATCGCCAGCGCCCGGGCGATGGCCACACGCGCTTTCATGCCGCCGGACAAGGTGTGTGGATAAGCATCGGCAAAGGCGCTGAGTCCGACCTTCTCCAGGTAATAACGCGCACGCTCCAACGCCTCTGGACGCTTCAAGGTGCGCGACGCCAGCAGCGGAAACATGACGTTCTCGATCACGGTTTTCCACGGTGGTAACTGATCGAACTCCTGAAACACCACGATGCGGTCAGGGCCGGGCTCGCGCACCTGATTGCCTGCCAGCCGGATTTCGCCTTCGCTGGGCCGGATGAAACCCGCCACAGCCTTGAGCAGTGTGGACTTGCCACAGCCCGATGGGCCGAGCAGGACGAAGCGGTCCGCCGGATCGACCTCGAAGCTGACCTGATGCGTCGCCCGCACCACCCGCTCGGGCGTGCGGTACTCAAGGCTGACACCACGAACCTGCAGCAAGGCTTCAGGGACGTAAGAGGTCGTGTTCTGGCTGGCCGTGTGGCCTTGCAGAGCAGCATTCATGAACGGTTCTCCATCAGAACGGCGCGGAGCCTTGAATGGTCGTGCGGTGCAGCTTGCGTCGCAGGTGCGCCGGGCAGCCCGCCGCCAGATGGATCAGCGAGCGGTTGTCCCAGAACACCATGTCGTTGGGCTGCCACTGATGGCGATAGATATGCTCGGGGCGAACGCTGTGCGCGTAGATTTCGTTGAGAATCTGGCGGCTCTCGTCTTCCGGCAGGCCCAGAATGCGCGTGGTGAAACCTTCACTGACAAACAACGCCTTGCGACCGTTTTCAGGGTGGGTCCGCACGATGGGATGGCTGACTTCCACGACCTGCGCCAGTTGCTCTGGGGTCAGGGTCGGACGCCAGTTGACGGCGTTATGGCCCTCTGAATAGCGCGCGGTATAGCTGTGAACGGCAGACCGCCCTTCGACCGCATCGCGCAGGTGCTGCGGCAGCGTGTCCCAGGCCTGATGCATGTTCGCGAACAACGTATCGCCGCCCTCGCTGGGCAGCTCCTGCGCATACAGCATCGAGCCCAGGCTCGGCAGTTCCTTGTACGAGAGGTCCGAATGCCAATACTTGCCAGCGTCGCCCAGACCGACCGGCTGACCGTTCTCGACAATGTTGGAGACGATCAGGATTTCCGGGTGGTTGGCCAACAGGAACTGCTTGAGCACGTGGATCTGCAGCACGCCGAAACGGCGGCTGAAATCGATCTGCTGTTGAGGCGTGATGTGTTGGTCGCGGAACACGATGACGTGGTAATCGAGATGCGCCTGATGAACGCGCGCAAAGTCAGCGTCGTTCAATGGCCGGGACAAATCCAGCCCGACGATTTCAGCGCCCACCTTTTCGGCGAATGGACGCACGTCGAACGATTGCGAGGCCACAGGGGCAGACGATGAAGCGAGGGAGGCTGCGGGCATGAGAACTCCGACTCCAGAATGTGGCTGAGAAGGAGAACTGTATAGCTATAAGAAACTGAATTTAAATACCGTTTAGGAATATGCATAGCGCGGAATGGGATAGCGCGCAGCCGGACGCCGGACGCGGAGCGTCCTGAGCGGCATTCCCACGCGGAGCGTAGGAACGAGCGTGAATCTGGAACCTGATCGGCTCACACAAATGTGTCACGCACGATACATCCAGTTGTAAGAACGGCTTGTTAGCGTCAGCGCCTTCTTTCAATTGCGTGCAGGACAGCAATATGCCGAGCGTCAAACCCACCGCCCATGTCATGGTATCGACGTTGATACTTTCGCTGCTTGCAGTTTCGGTACACGCAGCAGGCAGGTCAGGGGATGACCGCATCAACGGCGTTGACTTGCTGTCCGGCTATAACACTCTGTGGACAACCGGTCCAACCTGGGACACCGGCACGCCGACCGCGCTGGGTCAGAGCCTGCTCAGGCGCAACCTGCAACTGGTGCTCGACCGCGCCAACTCGCGCACGCTTGCGCAGGAAACCGCCGCGTATTTCGATGACCGTCGCGACCAGAGCTACAGCGCCATCAGCGGCCTGGGCTCGTTGAGCGATGCGTACAAGGCAGGTTCCGGCGCCTTCACCACGATTACCCAGTTCGACGACACCAACAAGACCGTCAAATACGACGACAAGGGCAACGGCGCGGGCAGTTCGGCTTCGGCGCTGGGCAAGGTGGTCGATCTGGTCGGCGCGGTGCGTAACGACGCGTCCACCACACCAGCCAAATCCCATTATCAGTACCCACGTCCTTGGCGTCAGACGCTGGACGGCCAGAACCTGGAGTTCGTGGTGCAGCCGTCCCTGCGCCCCGCCAAGAGCACCACGCCTGCCAGCGATGCGGGCTTCCCGAGCGGCCATACCAACGCCGCGTACCTGTCGTCCATCGCCCTCGCCTACGCGATTCCCGAGCGCTACAGCGAACTGATGCTGCGTGCCTCGGACATTGGCGACAACCGCATCGAAGCCGGCATGCACTCGCCCTTCGACGTGATGGGCGGGCGCATCACGGCCACTTATTTCGCCATCGACAACCTGTCCAACCCGGCCAACACCCAGCTGCGCGCCGATGCCCGTGCCCAGGCGCTGGCGTACTTCACCGCGCAGTGTGGCGGCGACGTGAATAACTGCATGGCGAAGATCGATCCGGCTACCGACCGCACGTCCCAGCACGCGCAGGACAAGGCGCTGTACACCTCACGCATGACCTACGGTTTCAGCCCGGTCGGCCCGACCAACCTTGCGCCCGTGGTGCCGGTCAACGCTGAAGTGCTGCTGGAAACCCGCTTCCCGTACCTGGACGCCAGCCAGCGCCGCGAGATTCTGGGCACCACCGAGATTTCTTCGGGTTACGCAGTGATCGATCAGTCCAATGGCTACGGCCGTTTGAACCTGTACGCCGCAGGTGACGGTTATGCCGCGTTCAACTCCAATGTCACGGTCAACATGAACGCCAGCCAAGGCGGATACAACGCCATCGACGCCTGGCGCAACGACATCTCGGGCACAGGCGGCCTGATCAAGAACGGCACTGGCAACCTGATACTCACCGGCAACAACACCTACTCGGGCGGCACTGTGATCAACGGCGGCGTCCTGACCGGTCACGCCCAGTCGTTCGGCAGCGGGACGATCACCGACAATGCGACGCTGGTGCTCGATCAGTCGACCAATGACAACTTCAGCAACGCCATTACCGGCAACGGCGCATTGATCAAACAGGGCGCAGGCTCGCTGAACCTGACGGGCAACAGCAGTCTGTCCGGCGCAACAACCGTGCAGGCCGGGCGACTGGCGGTGAACGGCAACCTCGGCAACTCGGTCGTGACCGTGAACTCAGGTGCAGTGCTGGGCGGCAATGGCTCGGTGGGCGGTATCAACGCTGCGTCGGGTGGCGTGGTTGCTCCAGGCAACTCGGTGGGCCAGTTGAACGTCAACGGCAACGTCAACTTCGCACAGGGCTCGGTCTATCAGGTCGAGTCAGATGCGGCTGGCAATGCCGACCGCATCGTCGCCACAGGCCGCGCCACACTGAACAACGCCACCGTTTCATTGGTCGAGGGCGGCAACTGGGTCGCAGCAAGCCGTTACTCGATTCTCTCGGCAGCGGGCGGCATCAGCGGTACGTTCAACAACGTACAGTCGAACTTCGCGTTCCTGACGCCCACCCTCAATTACACCGCGACCGATGTCGGCCTGACGCTTGATCGCAACGCGCAAAGCTTCGCCAGCCTGGCGACCAGCCGCAATGCACGAGCCGTGGCTCAGGGCCTGGACAGCGCAGGCGCAGGCAACGCGTTGTGGAGAAGTGTCGTACAGGCCGATGCGGCAACGGCACAAGCCACCTTCAACGCGCTGTCCAACGAACTGCATGCCTCGACTCAGTCTGCGCTGATCGAAGACAGCCGTCTGGTGCGCAACGCCATCGCTGACCGCCTGCAGCAATCACAATCGGCGCAAGCATCCGGCGGTGCTTCGCAAACCCTGGCAGGCGATGCCTCGCGCGGTCTGGTCTGGACGCAGGCCATTGGCGCAACCGGCAAGACCGACAGCACGGATGACGCTTCGGGTCTGGACAGCCACACCAGCGGCCTGTTGTTCGGTGCCGACGTGCCGGTCAACGACACCTGGCGCGTCGGTGCGCTGGCCGGTTTCAGCCGCAGCAGCTTCGACCTGCGCCATGCGTCTGGCTCCAGCGACAGTGACAACTATCACTTGGGTATCTATGGCGGCGCAAAATGGGGCCAACTGGGCCTGCGTCTGGGCGCCGTGCGGACCTGGCATGACCTGACGTCCAAGCGCACGCTGGACCTGCCGGGCTCTTCCGAGCGCTTCAAGCAGGATTATCAGGCGGCGACCAATCAGGTATTCGGTGAACTCGGCTATGCCATCGAACTGGGCAACGCGCAGCTCGAACCCTTCGCCAACCTCGCCCACGTAAGGCTGGACACCGACGGCTTCGACGAAAACAGCAACGCCATCAGCCTGCGCAACAAGTCCGAGGAAAACCACGTCACGTTCAGCACTCTCGGCCTGCGGGCAGCCACGCACATGAACGTAGGCAGCGTCGACGTCAAACCCAACGCCACCGTCGGCTGGCGCCGTGCATTCGGCGACGTGACACCTGAAAGCCGCGCAGCCTTTAGCGGCGGCGACACCTTCGCACTGTCCGGCGCACCGATTGCGCGTAACGCAGCAGTGTTGGGCGCGGGTGTGGACCTGGGATTGAGTGAAACGCTGAGCGTGGGCGTGAGCTACAACGGACAGATCGGCAGCGACACGACCGATCAGGCGCTGAATGCGCGGGTGACGCTGGCGTTTTGAGAGGTCGGCTGACTGTTATTCGGCAGTCAAAAGCCAGGAATGATTAGGCCACATCATTCTGCGTCCGCTCCAGAATGGGACGCAGAGCGTCCCGGGCTGCATGCCCACGCAGAGCATGAGCACGATCAATATCGTGTGATGATCGTTCCTACGCTCCGCGTGGGAATGCCTCTCGGGACGCTCCGCGTCCGCTCTTGAATGTGACCCAAGCGCGTCGCGGGCGCGATGTCGGGCGGTCAATACCAGCGCTGGACATCGATCAAACCAACCTGTCCCTTATAATCCCGGGCACTTGAGTATCGCCAGTGCTCACTGACATCTACGTACCCCCGTTTCACCGGGTTGTGGTGGATGTAGTCGAGTTTCTGCCGCATCACGTCCTCACTCCAGATGACCTCTGCGTGGGTGCCTTCCTGCCAGACCTGATAAACCCTGTCGGTCTTATACGCACGTTTCGTAAAGCGTAATCGCTCAAGCACACGCTCTGCGTTGTTTCTCTCCAAGTGATCGACGATCCGTCTCGCGGTGAAGGATTTGAAGCTGCGAACGCAACTGCCCAGATCTTGTGCCTGAGCCACATAGTGCAGATGATTCTCCAGAATCACATACCCGAACAGTTGCATTCCCTGCTCATTCTGCTGATAACGCCACGCGTCCAACAGAATGCCCACCCATTCAGGCCGAGTGAATAAGGGCTGCCACTCCACAATCGTGCACGTCAGGAAATGAGGTTTGTCAGGTTCAGTGATGGTGTAGCGGCTTCGGGCCATCGATTCGTCCTTGAGTCAGCAGACGGGGAGTCTGATGACACAAGGCTAACGTCCATTTCCACGAGAGAAGAACGAGCAAGGTGTTACGAGGTTTTGTTCAGCTTCGAGCCTACGCCGGGACGCGGAGCGTCCTGAGAGGCATTCCCACGCGGAGCGTGAGGAACGATCAGGGGTCTCAAGCACACTGATCGTTCCCACGATCAACAATCAGAACGCGGGCAGTACCGCGCCGTCGTACTTCTTGTTGATGAAGTCTTTGACTTCCTGACTGGTCAGGGCCTTGGACAGTTTCTGGATGGCGTCGCTGTTGGCGTTGTCTTCGCGGGTGACCAGGAAGTTCACGTACGGCGAATCGGCACCCTCGATGATCAGGGCGTCTTTCTGCGGATTGAGTTTGGCTTCCAGCGCGTAGTTGGTGTTGATCAACGCCAGGTCAACCTGACCCAGTGCACGCGGCAGTACGGCCGATTCCAGTTCGCGGAATTTCAGTTTCTTCGGGTTGGTGGCGATGTCTTTCGGCGTAGCCAGTGCGTTGGTCGGGTCTTTCAGGGTAATCAGACCGTTCTTCTGCAGCAGGAGCAGTGCGCGACCGGCGTTGCTGCCTTCGTTCGGAATGGCAACGGTTGCGCCTTCAGGCAAGTCGGCAATGCTCTTGTACTTTTTCGAGTAGCCGCCGAACGGTTCGACGTGTACGCCAACACCTGTCACCAGGTTGGTGCCCTTCCCTTTATTAAAGCCATCCAGGTAAGGCTTGGTCTGGAAGTAGTTGGCGTCCAGACGCTTCTCGCTCAATTGCACGTTCGGCTGAACGTAGTCAGTGAAGACCTTGATTTCCAGGTCCACACCTTCCTTGGCCAGGGTCGGCTTGATCAGCTCAAGGATTTCCGCGTGCGGCACAGGCGTGGCGCCCACGACCAGTTTTTCACCGGCGTGCGCCAGGCCAATCGAGAAAGCAGCCGCCAGAGCGGTCATCAACAACGTCTTTTTCATGCAATGTCCTTAGCGAATCCGTGAGCGTCACAAAAAATGACGCCTTTTCAGTGGTTTGCCGCGGCGCTATCCCGTGCTGCGACATCATGTGGACATTACCGAGATTTGTTATTCCGAGAAAATACTTTTTAAGCAAATGCTTATGCTTTTTTTCTCGAAGGCGTCTTCCACCTCATTAGCAGCGCTCTGCAACAAGGGTTATGCCGGGTTTTGCTCAAGTCGGTCCGCGACCGTTTCCAGTAACTGCCTGAGTGCCGCAAGCTGGCCGGGGTTGTTTTCGGCGAGCAGCCTGCGAGCCTGATGCTCGATCTGTTTCAGCGGGCTGGCAAGTTCGGGCAGGTGGATGTCTTCGGGCTGGATCTCGTCACCCTGGCTGACCAACAACGCAAAATGGATGACGTTTTCAAGCTCACGGGTATTGCCCGGCCAGCTATAGGCTTCCAGCGTTTTCTGCGCGGCCTCGCTGACCAACTGGACAGGCAGGTTCAGACGCTGGCTGTAGATGCCGACGAAATACTCGGCCAACGGCAGGATGTTGCCGGGCTGCTCGCGCAGCGCTGGCAGGTCGAGCTTGCCTTCGCGCAGGTAATGGTAGAGCCGCTCATTGAATTTCCCGGCCGCCACGGCCTGCGCCAGATCGATACTGGTGGCTGCCACCAATCGCACGTCCACAGGGCTTGGCTGATGCGCACCGACACGGGTGACTTCATGATTTTCCAGCGCCGCCAGCAACTTCACTTGAATGGGCAGCGGCAAGTCGCCGATTTCGTCCAGATACAGGGTGCCGCCATTGGCCGAACCGAACCAGCCTGCGCGGCTGCTGACCGAGCCGCTGTGTGCGCCTGCCGCGTAGCCAAACAGCTCGGCGTCGGCATAGGTCGGGCTGATGGCGCCGCAATTCACGGATACGAACAGGCCGGAGCGATCACTGCCGCGATGAATATGCCGTGCCAGCAACTCCTTGCCCGTTCCCGACTCACCGCGTATCAGCACAGGCAGCGAACGCGGCGCCAGCAACTCCATCTCTTCGCGCAACTGGCGCGAACGCGGGTCGATGAAGACCAGCGCCTTGGCACGAATGCTCAGTGGGCTTTTGTCGGAATCGGGGAAGGTCAGCAGCGGCTGACCGAAGGTTTCGTGAAGGCTCATGACGCACTCCCGCCCGAGCCGCTCACGGTCTCAGGCGTTAAAAAAACGGGGCCGGATGGCCCGCAATACAAGGCAATCCGGTCATGCGCGACGACGCGCGTGTTGCTCCAGACGATTTTGCAGACGGTACAGATACGCGAAACCCTGCTCCCAGCGCTGATGGCCGGACTTGACGTTGATGTGCCCGGCCTCGCTCAGAAAGCCCAGTTCAGCGCCCCAGTGACGGGCCATTTCCAGCGCGCGTTGCGAGCTGACGGCCGGATCGTTGTCGGAGCTGACAATCTGGGTCGGGAACGGCAGCAGGTCGGTGGGTATCGGTGAGAAATTGCGCAACGCAGGCGGGCAGTTCGGGCGATCCACGTCGGCAGGCGCGACCAGCAGTGCGCCCTGCACCTGACGCAGCGTCTCCAGCGGAGCCAGTTGCGCCCAATGCGCAACGGTGACGCAACCCAGGCTGTGAGCGATCAGGATCACGGGCGTGTCTTGTGCAGCAATGGTGCGCTGCAATTCACCCACCCAGTCTTCACGGCGCGGCTTGAGCCAGTCGGCCTGTTCGACGCGCGCGCTATTGGGCAGACTGTTCTGCCAGTGGGTTTGCCAGTGATTCTCAGGGGATCCCTGCCATCCTGGCAGGATCAGATACCGGATCGACTCGTTATGCATGGATTCGCCTCCTGCACGTATGCGTTCATGGGGCGAGTATAGGGATGGAACATATATTCGTTAAGGAATAAGAAGATATTTATTAATTCCCAAAAAGAATATAAAGCTCGAGGCAAAAAAAGGACCGCTCCCTGCCTTGAAGGAACGGCCCTGAATAAAAAACTAGATTGAGCGAAGGTTAACCAGTCTTTGTGACAACTGTGCGACGCCGCATCAGGTGGCTGGAACGGAACGTGTGCCCGGTACGATGTCATCCACGATCAGCGGATCGTCTTTCTGGGTGACTTCACGTGCCACCGTCCACACCACAAAGGCTGCAATGATGTCGAAGATCGCCAGCACGACGAACAGCGGGCTGTAGCCGATCTTGGTGACCAGCACACCGAACACCATGGTGAACGCCGCTGCACCGAGAAAACCAAACATGCCGCCCATACCGGTGGCCGTTGCGACTTCGTTTTTGCCGAACGAGTCCGAGGTGATGGAGTACAGCGCGCCCGACAGGGTCTGGTGGGCGAAGCCACCGATGCACAGCAGCGCGATGGCGGTGTAAGGGCTTGCAACCAGCCCGATGCACGCCGGGCCGATCATGCAGAAGCAGCCGAAAAGCATCACCATCTTGCGCGAGGTGAACAGCGAAACCTTGCAGTACTTGTGAAACAGCGGGCTGAGGTAGCCGCCCAGTACGCAGCCGATGTCTGCCGCCAGAAAGGGCAGCCAGGCAAACATCGCGACTTCCTTGATGTTCATGTGCCGCTCGGTCATCAGGTACAGCGGAATCCAGGCATTGAAGGTCTGCCAGGCAGGCTCGGAGAGGATCCGCGCCGAGGCGATGGCGTAGAAGTTGCGATTCCTGAACAGTTTTTTCCAGCTGCCCTTCTGCGCCGGAGCGTCCTTGAGACGTGCTTCCTGACCGCTGAGGATGTAATCACGCTCGGTGTCGCTCAGGCGTTTCTGATCACGTGGGTGCTTGTACAGCAGCAACCACAGGCCGCTCCAGATAATGCCCAGTCCGCCGACGATCAGGAACGCCAGCTCCCAGCCGCTGTGCAGGATGGCCCACACCACCAGCGGTGGCGCCAGCAAGGCACCGAAGGACGACCCGATATTGAACCAGCCGATGGCGACCGAGCGCTCCTTGGCCGGAAACCATTCGGTGGTGGCCTTGACGCCAGCAGGCAGCCCGGCTGCCTCGGTCAAGCCGAGCAGACCGCGAAAGATCGCAAGACTCTGCCAGCCGGTGGCAAACGCCGCCGCCGCGCAAGCTCCAGACCAGGCCACGGCAAAGATCGCAAAACCCATCTTGGTGCCGATGGCGTCGATGATATAGCCGGCAACCGGCTGCATCAGGGCGTAGCACATCTGCCAGGCAACCACGATGTGTGCGTACTGCTCGGTTGAGATGCTCAGCTCACTCATGAGCGTCGGCGCTGCGACAGACAATGTATTGCGAGCGAGGTAGTTGACGACCAGACCGGCTGTGACCAGCCCGACCATCCACCACCGAATGCCTTTTACTTTCATCTCTTCACCCTGCTTATTCTTGGATTGGCGACGAGCGTCCCGCAGCCTTGACCGAGGGGCGGCTGGATTTTGTAACGTCAGGTTACTGAAGCTGAAAAGGTTTTATGCATGCACAATGAGCGGATTACGGGGTTTTTCCCGTATTTTTCGCACCATATTGAGTGATCCCTAGGCGGGATATGAGCGCTGGACATGAGCTTTGTTACTCTTTGAATTATTTTTATGGTTGTAATTTTTGAAAGCGATACGTTGTCGTACAACATGGCGCATTTATAGTCATTTGCCATGAGCGTGTCAAATGCCGAACTCGGCTGTGAGCAACGTTCTCAATAGAAAAATCACTCGGCGAGCTGAGCAGCCAGAAGCCAGTCATACGATGACAAGAGGTTTTCGCGCACAGCCGATTGCCATTGCGTGCAACGCCCTGCATTCAGTCAGGCAGCACTTGCAAAAGTGTCACAAAAGCTTCCATTCTCTGGAGGCAGCGTCAGGCAAAGGAGTTGCCCATTGATGCCTTGTCGGCAAAGACCGACGTTGAATGCCAATCGAAGACAGGAAGGGTCGCCCGCATGCCTGAGCCAAGCAGCCTCGCCAGCTGGACCCGTTCGCTGCGCAAGCAACTGGATGCGCTTGGCCTGAACAGTGACGACTTGTGCCAGGCAGCGGGAATCGATACGCAGCGGCTCAATGATCCCGAGGCCAGCTTCGCAGCGAGCGCCACCGCGAAGCTCTGGCAACTGGCTGTGCAGGCCAGTGGCGATCCGGCGCTGGGTTTACGGGTCTCGCGCTTTGTCAGCCCCACCAGTTTTCATGCATTGGGCTACACGCTGGTGGCCAGCGGCTCATTGCGCGAGGTTTTCGAACGCATCGTGCGCTATCACTCGATGGCTGAAGATTCGCTGGAGCTGGACTTCAGACCTGCGGGCGAGCGTTACGAATTCCGCTTTGCTGCGCCCGCGTCCTGCCTGTCAACGCCCCATGAACTGCTGGATGCCTTCGCCGCCATTTATGTGCGCACCTGCCGCAACCGGCTGGGCAGGAACTACGCACCGCTGGCCATTCACCTGCAACGTCCACAACCTGAAAACCCGCAGCCCTGGCATGAACTGTTTCGAGCGCCGCTGTTTTTCTCGGCGTCGGAGAATCGGCTGGAATTTGCCTGCGACGACTTTGACAGTCACCTGGACGAAAACCCGATCGTGCTGACCGAACAGATGCCCAGCGCAGAACCCTTGCCATCGCTGATCTGGGAGCAGCGTGTGCGCTCGGCCATCGAAACTCTACTGCCGGACGGCGAACCCTCGGCCGAGAGCATCGCCGAAGCCCTGCACCTGACCCCGCGCAGCCTGCAACGGCACCTGGCCGACGAAGGCTGCCGCTATGATTTACTGCTCAATCAGTGCCGCCAGAACCTGGCGCTGATGCACATGAGCGACCCGCACAGCTCGTTGAGCGAGGTCGCCTACCTGCTGGGTTTCGCCGACACCGACAGCCTGAGCCGCGCCTTCAAGCGCTGGACCGGCATGACGCCGGGGCAGTACCGAAGTGACTTGATGCGCTGATGATCATTTGTTGATGTGACGCGGAGCGTCATAGGCTGCATGCCCACGCAGAGCACTCATCGTTATACACAAGTCATTTGGCAACCCAGTGAGGCAGAGGCACTGATGTGCTTTTGTACCGCAATGTCATGAACACCGCAGATCGCGACGTGGGTGAAGGCTGAGTCCTGGCGCTGAT